>NZ_JBLXIB010000002.1:0-451030 GCF_048269745.1 Zunongwangia sp.
TAACAACACTACTCTCTCAATGAACTTAAACAACCTCGCTAAAAACCTTAGCGGGTGCAAATATAAACCCTTTTTCTCCCTAAACAATACTTTTTTGTAAGTACTTGTAATTTTACTGAAAATCGATAATTCACCCCCTTTTTGTAGAGTTTTCATGAAAAAAGATCCCAAATCCAGTAAATACAGAAGCCTTAATCTTAATATTATAATAACTATTTATTAAATAAATGTAAAATTTATAGAAAAAAGTTCCATACTAACCCAAATCGTATTAAAAAATCACCATGTGGATAGCCCCGTGATACAAAATCTGTGTTCTGTGTTAAAAGATAATTGATGTTCTCTAATTTTAAAAATAATCGAGCTTGATCTACTTTACCATTAAAAAAGAAGTCTAAAGTAGGGTAACCACCATACTCATTATCATTTTGCACATAGAATTCCGCTAAAACAGGATCATATGCATTCATATTATAAGAAGAAAAATAGTTTAGTGTAAAACCAGTTTGTAAATATAGTGCTTTATCAAACCAATAATCTTTATAATAAAAACTGTTTCGAGTTATGAATTCAGGTAAATTAAGATATTGATCGCCATCGGTTACTTTTTGATATAGTAACGTATTGTCTAACGCAAACAAACCAAAATTAAATTCTCGATGTGCTTTGATTTTAAACATACGAACATCTCCGCTAGCCTGAAATGGCTTCACTGAAACACTATCTAATTTCTGAAAGTATGCATAATTCTGGACTTGCGTAAGTTCTCCTTGTATATCAGCGATTTTAGAAGCTTTTAAATTAGCATATAAAGTTTGAGAGTTTTCATTTTTGAAATCATTATTCCAATTGTAATTAATATAATCACTTTGATAAAGTAAAAGATTTAAATTTGGTTTCCTACTATTTTGTTTTATCCCGAATTGGATGCTATTATTCGGATTTAGTTTATAACCGGCTTCTGCTAAAATATGATTTCCGTGTAAACGATCTGCAAAACTAAAAGTTACATCTCCATGTATATTAAACCCACCAATAGTATTATCGTATGTTCCACCGCTCCTTATAATATCATCTGAAAGTTTTGAAGGCACCATTCCTTCTTCACCAATAAAAACAGAATTATACTCATATTGGAAATTACTATACCCTAAATGCCCACTAACTTTACCTAAAGTTTTATTATCGAAATGTACAGAAACCTTATTATCTAAATTTTTATACCTAACTATATCTTTAAGGTTATTAGTTTCGAATGAATTACCAAACAATCTATTTTCAGCATTATCTTGCTGATACTGAAATTTCTTATAACTATAATTAAAAACGTGTTTGAAATAAACCTTATTTAAAGAATCAGATGGTTTAGAAAAAAGATAGTCGTGATTTAAATAAAATCGCTTACCATATAATGTACTTTCAGCATTTTCAAAATTAATATCAAGAACAGTCCGATCATCAAATTCATCGCTTCCGCTTTTAAATTGATTGATCGCATTATCTGTTAATCCTCCATTTTCTTCATTCATTAAATCTTGACTAACAAAATGAGATTTTGCATGATACCGCTTATTTTTACTTGTATAATTAAAACCAAATCTAAAATTCCCTGAACTTGTTAATATATGCGGATATTTACCTAAAGCCCGAACTCCTTTATAAGCTATACTAATATTAAGTTGTGGTGATAAATTGGTAGTAAAAAAAGCATCTAATTGTTGACCTTGCTCTGGAACGGTTTTAAAATATAATTCAGTTGTTGGAGTAGGAACATTATAATAATAAATATCGGAAGCCTCCATGAAATTGAAATGCCTAGCTTGAGCGCCAAATTCAGGAAGTATTAATTCAAAATCTCTATCTGTAGTTAAACTATTATAGGTTTGCCCAGTATTTGAAAATGGCAACAACCCAAAAAGATCTTTTCTAAGGTAATTGAATTTGTAATCTTTTTGTATTGTTAAAGAAGTATCTATATATGTTGTATCATTTTTATAAGAAATAATCTTATATAAATCTATAGTAGGTTGCTTTGTGGTATCTTTTTCTTTTCGTAAGCTTTCACGTTGTAACGATTCAGGATTTTCTTCATTTTGTTGCGCCCAACTAGAAAAATGAGTTACTAAAATTATAAATACTACTAGGTATATTTTCATCTTCAACATTTATGTCACAAAAGTATAAAAATAACGCTATTAGTAAGCTAATGGTATAAAACAAAAAAACCACCCATTTTGGGTGGTTTTTAATTCAGAGTTAAATTTATTCATTAATCATTTTGAGCCTAACGTAAAATTCATCTCCATATTTACTACCTGTTATAGTTAGTTCAGGTTGAATTAATATTGGAGATATATCCATTATTCTTTCACAAGAATTAATTATCTCTCCAGATCCTGCTAGTTTATAATCAGGTTGAGGCTTTCCGTTATAAGTTGTAGACACATAATATTGTTCAGATATACTTACTTTAAAAGTTTCCAAATTAATGTCTAACTTAACTGGAGCTTCCGCAATAATTGGTTCTCCCCAATAATCATCTAACCATCCATACAAAATCCCTCCTTTCATCATTAAATCTCCATCTTTCATATAAGTTTCAAATTCAGTAGCATACCCCCAGGCATCTACTCCTTGCCATTTTCCAACTAGATCAGTTAATTCAATTGAACATCTTCTAAAAAGTTCAACTTTAAGTTTTCCATTCTCAATTACTTCGCTTTCTTCATTTTCTATATCTACGATCTGCAAAACTAAATTAGTACTTCCACTTTCTGGGAGGGCATCAAAATTCCCACTAATTTCTAGATTACCAGAATAAGAATTGGCTGGAATAATCAAATTACCTAAATTGAATTGTGAATTAATAGCTGTAGATACAGTATCTATAGCTACATTTACAACTCTATCAACACTAGACTTATTACTTACCGTTACTTCTACATTTACTGCACCCCCTCCTTCAGGAGTAGCCAAAGTAAGATTATTATTAGAGAATTGAACCAATGTAGGATAGTCATCACCAATAGTTGGAATATCGTTATCTTCACAAGAAGTAACTATCAAAACCCCAATTATAAAAATGTATATTCTTTTTAATTTATTCATAATTCCTTTTTAAAAATTAATAATCTGGATTTTGCTCCATATTAGGATTTGCATTTATTTCATCTTGTGGAATAGGAAATTGAAACCTAAAATTATTAGCAGGTAATGATAACTTTTCTGGAGGTGTCCCTGTTCCATCAATAATATCACCATTATTAGATCTTTCTACAGGCAGGCCTAATCTTTTTAAATCAAAAAATCTATGTCCTTCAAAAGCTAATTCTATTCTACGCTGTCTTAATATTTCTTCAAGAAGAGCACTTCCTATTTCTCCTCCTGTATAGCTAGATAATCTAGCATCTCTTAAAGCATTTAAAGTAACCAAAGCATCAGCTTCTTGACCTAAACGGTATTGTGCCTCTGCTTTATTCAGGATAACCTCTGCTACTCTAAGAACTTTAGTATCAACTCTACCATTTACCTGACCAGGCTCTCCTAAAAATTTACCAATTGCATTGTAATTATTACCAGATATAGTTCCTACATAAGTTAAAATGTTTTTACGAACATCATTCTCACTTATACTATTTACAAACTCAAAATCTCCAACATATTCCGATCTAGTGTTAGGAGGTGTTGTTTGGCTATAAATAACGCCTACATTATTAAAATTAGACTCTGAACTAGTATTAACTGACCATTCTATCAATATTCCTGCATTTGTAACATCCTGATAGACATCTGATAATTCATCTGCAGAAGCTATTGATTTGTTAACCTTATCTGCTACCTCTACCACTTTTCCATACTCTCCATTATAAAGATACACCCTAGACAAAATTCCGTTTATAGCATCTTTATCCAATCTACCTTCACCATTATCATCACCTATTAACTCAACCGCCCTTTCTAAATCTCCTATTATTTCTTGATAATTACTTTCTACAGTTTCTCTACTTGGATTAGCAAACGGATCATCAACATCTCCATCCTCAACTTTCATGTACACTATTCCTAAAGACTTTGATGCATTGGAATCTTGAGTAGGTATCTGTGCATATAACCTAACAAGATCAAAATGAGCTATTGCTCTACCAGCTAAAGCTTGTCCTAAAATATTATCTCTTTCTTCTCCTTCTGGTAAATTATCAATTTGACTTATGACTAAATTAGATGCTGAAACTGCTTCGTATGCACTACTCCAAAAAAGAGCTACTGCACCTTGAGTCGTAGGTACATATTTCCAATCATAAATGGTTTCATTGGAACGTCTACCTGTAGTAGCTAAAATAACATTATCAGATAAGATATCTGGTATACCCTGATAACCAGACTCATCAGAATAATATTCGAAAAATTGGCTGTACATTCCGTCTAATCCGTTTTGAAAAGATTGTAGACTATTAAAAAAAGTATCTGGATTTCCTTCTGTAAAAGGTTCAAGATCATTGATCTCATCATCACAACCTAATATTGAAATAGTTGCAATTAATAATATAATATATTTATATGCTTTCATAAGTTTCTTCAATTAAAATGAAATTTCTATACCGGCAGTGTAAGTTTTCAATTGGGGATAGCTATACAAAGAATAGTTACCTGAAACAAAGCCATCATCATCAGGACCTGCTGTTTCTTCGGAACCAATACCTATCTCTGGATCACCTGTATAGTTAGTAAATGTAAGTAAGTTTTGACCTGTAGCGAATATTCTTAAAGAATTTAATCCTATAGAACTTGAAATTTTACTCGGTAAAGTATAATCAATAGTCAAATTTCTTAGACGTAAATAATCTCCACTCTCCAGAAATCTAGTTGTAGTTTGATCAGCATTTGCCTGATAAATTGGATTAGGATATACGTTTCGGTCTCCAGGCTCTTTCCAATAATTAAAAGCATCTACATATTTATTAGATGTAATACCACTTATAGAAAGCCCATCTTGCTTTTGATAATTTAAAATATAATTTCCTTTCTTAAATACAAAATCACTTCTTAAGCCAAATCCATGAAATTTAAAGCTGGTATAAAAACCACCTTCAAAATCTGCTTGTGGAGACTTTCCTTTTAAAAGGACTGAATTAGAATCACTAAACTCACTAGTTATATTTCCTTCTTTATCTAAAAATAAAGGTTGCCCATTTGAAGGGTTAACTCCTGCATATCTTGGCAAATAAAAAGAATTGATTTTTTCTCCTTCCCTCAAAATTACGCTTCCATTAATAATATCATTTCCATTTGTTAGCGCTTTAACTTCATTATCTAAAAAAGCAGCATTACCTCCAATACTCCATCTAATTTTTTCATTTCTAATCAAATTTACATTTAAAGAAATTTCAAAACCACTATTTTCTATTTCACCTATATTACTCAAAATTGAATTATCCTCATCTCCTATAGTTTGAGAAATAGGCCTTTCTAACAATAAATCTTTTGAATTTTTCTTATAATAATCAAAAACTCCAGAAATCATATTATCGAATAATGAATACTCTATCCCAACATCTAATAATGCTTGAGACTCCCATTGAATATCAGGATTTCCTATACCTTGAGGTCTCGCAGCTGTATTACCATTATATGTATCAAATTCTAACAGACTTAAATAGTTAAATTCACCTATATTCTGATTTCCTGAAGTACCATAAGAAGCTCTTAATTTCAAATCATCAACAAATGAATTCTTTAAGAAATTCTCTTCAGCTATATTCCATGCTGCACTTCCACTATAGAAGTAACCGTACTTATTGTCCGGTCCAAATCTTGAAGAACCATCTCTTCTTATTGATCCTGATAAAATATATTTCCGATCATAATTATAATCTAAAAACAAACCTTGTGAAAAAAGTCTATTCCTTTCTTCTCCTGAACCTACCCTCGTTGGCTTTGCAGCTACATCTTGATAAGGTATATCTGGAGAAGGATAACCACTACTTGTCGCAAATAAATCTGTATATATTCTTTCGTTATACTCTAATAAGAAGCTAGCAGAAAAATTATGATATTCACCAAATGTATCTGTATAGTTAAAAATGTTATTTACATTATACTGAAAATCTAATTCATAATTATCTGTTTGATCTCCAGGAAAGTTAGCATCTCCCACAATAGAATTAAGCACTCCACCTGATATTGATCGAGTAGTCCTATTATATCTATTTGAGTTACCTCCAACAGTAAATTTATTTGAAAACTTCTCACCAAATTTAAAATCTGCATACAAACTACCTAATAACAAAAAATTTCTTATACTTTCCGGCTCAGTTTGTAGAGCTAACGCGATTGGAAATCCCTGACTAGTAGGATTATAAATTGGAGACCCATCACTTTCTCTCTTAATATCTCCATTATCATCTCTTGAGTATAATGGCTCATAAGGATTGTAACTATACATAGCCACAAAAGGGTTTTGCACATTATTTCTATCCCTAGGCAAATCAGTTGTGTTTCTAGAAACAGAAACATTAGCGCCTACTTCTAACCATTTTTTTGCTTGATAAGTAGTGTTTAATCTAGCAGAAACCCTTTCATATCCATCTATTCTATCGATAATCCCTGTGTTCTTATCATAACCTAAAGACAAATAATATGTTAATCTATCATCAGCTCCCGAGATTGATAATGAATTTGATTGAACATAGGAATCACGAAGTAATTCTTTTTGCCAGTTTGTATTATATGACTTTAAAAGCTCTAGCTGCTCTGGGCTCGCTACTGCTCCTGGTAATGCAGAGGCATCACTAACCCCCAATTCCGCATACTGCCGCTCTAATTCTAATTTTTGAGACGCATTCATCATATCAAAATTGATATCATCAATTTTAGAAGCAGAACCTATTGAAGAACGTATTACTATTCTAGCATCGCCAGATTTTCCTTTCTTTGTAGTTATTACAACGACACCATTAGCACCTCTTGAACCATACAAGGAAGCTGTTGCAGCATCTTTTAATATTGAAAAGCTTTCAATATCATTTGGATTTATATTATTTACAAAATCAGAATCTACAGGTGTACCATCTACTACATACAAAGGAGTTGTACCAGCATTTACTGAACCTATACCACGAATCTGAACAAAAGCAGTTTGCCCTGGACGACCATTTGCTGAAGTTACTTGCACACCTGCCGCCTTACCTTGCAAAACATTATCTAAACTTGTAGAAGGTACAAAATTTTCAATCTCTTCAGAACTAATGTTTGAAACAGCCGAAGTAGAAAGTTCTTTAGATCTAGAACCGTAACCTGTAACAACCACCTCATCCAAAGCTGCTGCATCTACAGAAAGTGTTACATTTATAGATGTTGAATTAACTGTCTTTTGCTGAGTTGCAAAACCAACATAACTAAAAGTTAATACCGATCCCTGTTCTACAGCGATACTATATTTACCATCAAAATCTGTTTGCACACCATTATTAGTGCCTTTTTCTATAACATTAACTCCAGGGAGTGGTAATCCCTCTTCATCAGTAACAATACCTGTAACTGTTCTTTGTTGCGCAAAACTCATCTGCACAACAAACAGCAACATAAATGTTAAAAAACTAAGTAATTTTTTTGTCATTTGTTTATTAATTTGAATTAGCTAAATTCAAAAATCTTAATAATTACTTAATAAAAAAAATTTAAATTTAAAAATAGTTATAAAGATTAACAATATTATTGAATTAACAACTTACATAGTGATACAAAGAGAAATATTAAATTATCGTTAAATAAAACTCTAATTTAGTATTAATTCATAAAAAAAGCCCAAATCAATAATTGATATGGGCTTTTATAAAATTCACTATCAAGCACTTACCTACTAACTAGAATAGCCTGGATTTTGTTCCATATTAGGATTAATATCCATTTCACGTTGTGGAATAGGAAAAGCCAATTCATAAGCTTCTCCATATTTTAGAATTTTGTCTTCACTATTATCAGCTTCCGGATTTACTTTTGTTGCTGATCCATCGGGGCTCCAGACAGGAATATCTTGCTTTGTACGTAACATATCAAAAAAGCGTTGTCCTTCAAAAAACAATTCTTTTTTTCTTTGTTCTAAAACATCATCAATAGTAACTGATGTATAAGCATCTAATCCTCTATTGGTTACAATTTTATTCACATCTCCTAAAGCTTCTGCTGAATTTTTACCTAATCTTAAATTTGCTTCAGCTCTGGTTAATAAAACTTCTTCATAGCGTAATATTTTAATACTATTATCACCATTTATAGAAGGATATTTATTTTCTACATTAAATGTTGTATCTTTTTTTGTTGCATGTTTAACAATGATTTCAGATCGAATATCATTTTTATCAAAAGCATCTCTTAACTGCGATAAAGGATGAATATCTCCATAACCATTATTAGAGTACATATAAGCAATAGATGTAGTTCCTAAACGAGCTTGATTTCCTATCGCCAATTCAAATAAAGAATTTGGATTAGAAAGATCCTGACTAAAAGAATTAATATATTGTTCTTTACTAGCTACAGAATATGAACCTGAATTTATAATATCTGAAGTATACTCGTAAGCTTTTTCTAGACTTTGATTAGAACCTTCGTATAAATAATATCGAGAAGCTAAACCTTTAGCTGAATAACTATTAATTAAATCTTTAGTTCCTGGGTTATTAATACCGCTTTCTTCAAGCAAACGTATTCCTTCTTCAAAATCTGCAGCTATTTGTGCATGTGTTTCTTGTACTGTAGCTCTTGCCGGTTTAACTGAAGGATCATAATCTAACACTAAAGAAACACCAAGATCACCACCAATATTTTCTTGACCATATAATTTTAAAAGATCGAAAAACACCATACCTCTTAACACATAAGCTTGAGCTTTAGTATTTTTTATTTCATCTTCTCTTTCAGAGTTTGTATAATCAGAATTAATTATAGTATTTAGTTCTCCTATTATCTTATACATTTGAGTAAAAGTATCGGTAGCATAAGCATTTGTAGTTACCATATTATAATATGCCTGACCACGGAATCTTCCAGAACTTCCGTCGTTATAAGCAATATCACCTCTTACTGTTCCATAAATAATCATATCTCTACCATAATAAGTAGCATCTGTAGCATCTATCAAAGCTCCATACAATAACGCATTTAAATCATTAGCAGAAGAAATTTCTTGAGGTGCTGTAGAAAACTGTTCGTTCTCTAAAAAGTCATCCCCACAAGACGAAGCAAGAACAATTATTAATAGTACTGATATATTTTTTAGTAATCTTTTCATTATAGTTTTTTTTAAAATGATACCTTAACTCCCATTGTGTAACTTTTAAGAGCCGGCAAATCTAGGTTGATTATTCCACTAGCTCTTGTTTCAGGATCCCATTTTAAATCGTCATCAAATTTATGGGTGTAAATATTGGTTCCTCTAACATAAACCATAAAGGAATTAAATAAATCGCCGTTCAACACATTTGCTAAATCATAACCAATTTGTAAGTTACTTAATCTTATAAAATCACCATCATAAAGGTACCGTGTAGATGTTGCATTATTTTTGTTAGTTGTATTATATATAGTACGAGGATTTTTAGCCATATCTCCAGGTTTTTGCCATCTATCTAAATTACTAGCATAACCTGGATAATTAAAATCATTAACTCCTCCACTTTGTAAATAACTTGCCCAACTATCATATACTTTATAATCTAGTGCGAAAGTGAATAAACTTTGCAATGTAATTCCTTTATAACTGAATGAGTTATTAAAGCCTCCTGTATAATTTGGTAACGAATTTCCTTGAATAGCTCGTTTAGCATCGCTATAATTACTAGTAGTTTCTCCACCTTTACCATTTACATACCAAAGTGGATTTCCGTTTGCTGGGTCTACTCCTGCCCATTTTCTCATGTAATAAGTATTAATACTTTCACCTTCTCGAAGTATTTTAGTACCACTTATCACATCATTTTCCACTAAACTTAGTAATTCATTTTGCACATAAGATAGATTGATTCTGGTATTCCATTTAAAATCATTATCAAAAACCTGAGCACCCAAACTTGCTTCAAAACCGCGATTTTCTAGAGAACCAGCATTTATAAATTTACTTACTTCTACAGAACCATCATCTAATTTAATATTTGCTCCACTAGTTAATGACAATGGAATAGCATATAATAAATCTTCCGTTTTCTTAACAAAGTAGTCAAAACTACCTGTTATCTTATTGTTAAAAAACCCAAAATCTAGACCTACATTAAAAGGCTTATTTTTCTCCCAACTCAAATTCGGATTAGCAACTCCTCCCAAGTACAATGGGATTCGGCCATTATATTGACCTCCAAATTTAAAATATGACAAACTAGAAGTAGATCCAATAGAGGCATTCCCAACTTCACCATAACTAGAACGAAGTTTGAATTTACTAATCTCAGTATCTCTTAAAAAGTTTTCTTTAGCAATATCCCATGCCACACTTACTGAGTAAAAATCTCCCCATTTATTATTTTTAGCAAAATTTGAATTTCCTTCTCGTCGATATGATGCATCGAAGAAATATTTATTATCATAATCATAAGTAAGATTAATCAAATATGCTGCATTAGTATACTGGCTTCTTGAGCCCCCTGCTTCTAAATTATTCGACCCTACAGATACAGATGTAAGTCCTTCTTTCCCAAAACCTTCTGCTGCAGAAGAAACATCTCTATACTGATTCTTTTGGGCTTCTTGTACTAAAAGAACATTAAAGTTATTATTGTCTGCAATTGTAAAATCGTACGATAATGTATTTTGAAATACATAGTTAAAAACACGAGTATCGTAAGCATATGATCTACCTTGAACAGAAAATGCATCACCATGATTTGGGTTTTGGTATTCATCTTCTTCAATAACTGTATTATCTAATGATAAACGAGAAGTATACGTTAAATGATCAGTAATATCGTAAGAAAAATTTGTGATACTTTGAAGTTTTAATGTTTTTGCCTTTGAAAAATCATTCTCCAACAACATTGGAACATTATAAAGCCCGTTTGACAATCTAGGATTACTTAAATCGGCGCCTATATAGAATGAACCATCATTGTTACGAATCGGATCAGATGGACGAGCAAAATACTTTGCTAACATAGGGTTTGAAAAGCCACCTCCATTTGCTAAAGATTTCATGTTTGAAAAACTAGCACTAAGGTTTTGACCGATACTAATTTTATCACTCAACTTATAATCGACCTTAACACGACCTGAAGTTCTGTTAAAAAATGAATTTTTAATAATACTTTCTTGGTCGAAATATCCTATAGACGAGTAATATTTTAAACGATCGCTACCTCCGTTTACGGAAAAGTTAGCCTGCTGTTGCATAGCAGAACCTCTTTCAACTGCATCTGCCCAATCGCTATTAACGCCATTTGGATTTATTTTTTCTTGTACATAATTAGAATACTTATCTCCCATAGCATTAACTAGACCTTCATTTACTATTTCAGCCCATTGTGATGAATTTAATGTACTAGGCCCATTTACTGCTTTTTCATTAAATCCAGTCTCTAAACTTAAATTAAATTTAGGAGCTCCGGATTTTCCTTGTTTAGTTGTAATCAGAATTGCTCCATTTGCAGCTCTTGCCCCATAAAGTGCAGTAGCCGATGCGTCTTTTAAAATAGAAATAGATTCAATATCATTATTATTAATACTAGAAAGAACATCTCCACTAGTACTATTTCGGGTATAATCTCCAGAAATTACAGGAACACCATCTATTACATATAGCGGACTTGTTCCAGCATTTAATGAACTAATACCTCTAATTTGTACAGAAGATTTTCCACCTGGCTGTCCACTGCCTCCAGTTACAACCACCCCGGTAGAATTACCTTTTAACATATCATTTACTGAAGCTATTGGCCGATCCTCTATAGCTTTAGCTGTAACTACCGATGCTGCACTGGTTTCTTTTACAGTTTTCTTTTTACCGTATCCGGTTACCACTACTTCATCTAAAGCAGCTGCATCTACTTCCATCGTAATATCGATAGTTGATTGATTTGCTACTTTAACATCTTTGGTTGCAAAACCAATATAACTAAACGAAATAGTAGCGCCTTCGGCTATGCTAATCGAATAATTACCATCAAAATCGGTTTGAACACCGTTACTCGTTCCTTTCTCTATTACGTTTACCCCAGGCAAAGGCATTCCTTGCTCATCGGTAATCGTTCCACTTACAGTATTGTCTTGCGCAAGTAATGAATGCACTACAAATAGTAAGAAAAGTGTTAGAATTTTACCCAAATTGTTCTTCATTATTCATTAATTTGTATTAAGATGTCAAATTTGATTATAATTCAAAAGCAAACATTGAATTTTAAGTAATAGTTTTCAACAAAAAACAGTAAAAAACGTTATAGTTTAACGTTTTAGCATAAAATAAAATTATATGTTATTAACTCATTTTAAGGATTGTATTGAGTGTGGAACCGATGAAGCCGGAAGAGGTTGTATTGCCGGTCCTGTTACAGCTGCTGCAGTAATTTTACCTAAAAAATTTAAAAATGAGATTTTAAGAGATTCAAAAAAACTAACTCATAGCAAGCGTACAGTTTTACGTAAAATTTTAGAAGTTGAATCGTTATCTTATGGAGTTACGCATATTTTTATGGAGACTATCGATGAAATTAACATCCTAAATTCATCGATTTTGGCTATGCATAAATCTATAGAGAAACTTTCTGCTAAACCTGAACATATTATTGTAGATGGCAATCGTTTTAAACCCTATAAAAAAATTCCGTATGAGTGCATTATTAAAGGAGATGATAAATATTTAAGCATAGCTGCGGCATCTATTTTAGCAAAAACGTATCGAGATGAATATATGGAAAAAATTCATGAAGAATTCCCGATGTATAATTGGAAAAAAAATAAAGGTTATCCTACCAAAGAACATCGAGAAGCTATTCGCGAATTTGGAATCACTAAATACCACCGAAAAAGTTTTAAATTATTACCGGAACAGCTTAGCATTGAATTTTAGCTATAAAAAGCTTCAAAATTTTCTTTAAAATAGACTAAAAATTTTCTTTTAACCTCATCCATATCAACAATAGCTTTACCTAATTCAACATTTAAAGAAGTTACTGCCTTTTCTTTTATTCCGCAGGGAACTATATTATCGAAATACCCCAAATCAGCATTTACATTTAATGCTAAACCATGCATTGTTACCCAACGGCTGGCACGAACACCCATTGCACAAATTTTTCTAGCAAATGGAGTTCCTACATCCAACCAAACACCAGTTTCGCCGTTACTTCGCTCTGCTTTAATTTCGTAATCTTGTAAAACACGAATTACCGTTTCTTCTAATAAACGAAGGTATTTATGGATATCGGTAAAAAAGTTATCTAAGTCTAAAATGGGATATACTACAAGTTGTCCGGGACCATGGTAGGTTATATCTCCGCCTCTATTTATTTTATAAAAAGTAGCGCCTTTTTCTTGAAGTTGCTTTTCATTAATTAAAAGATTAGAAATATCTCCACTCTTTCCTAACGTATAAACATGCGGATGCTCTACAGTAAGTAAATAATTTTTGGTCGCAGTAAATTCAGCTTCTCTTCTATTTTTCACTTTTGTATCAAGAATTTCCTTAAAAAGTTGTTCCTGATATTGCCAAGTATCTTTATAATCTTTCAGTCCTAATTCTTGAACCTCTATAGTTTTGTTTTTCACAACTTCTCCCATCATCTATTCGGATTATTTATAATTATAAGTGCAGCGATTACTCCAGGAACCCATCCTAAAAGAGTTAATAGAAATACGATAATGACAGAACCACATCCTTTATCAATTACTGCTAATGGCGGAAAAAAAATTGACAATAATACTCGCCAAATACTCATAGTTTCAATTTAATTTTCGAAAAACAAAGATAGAATTTAAACTTCAAAATAGCAGCTAATATTAACTATAACATTGGTTGGTAGTTTGATTGTCATTATATTTGCAGTTCTTCTAAAAAAGAAGAGGCTAAAAATTAAAATTACATCATGCAGCTATCTGAACAGGAAGTTATACGGAGAGAAAAACTGGCTACATTACGAGAAAAAGGTATTAATCCTTATCCAGCCAATTTATTTCCATTAGATCACACTTCTACCGATATTAAGAATAATTTCGAAGAAGGTAAAAAAGTAGTTATCGCAGGACGCCTTATGTCCCGAAGAATCCAGGGAAAAGCATCTTTTGCCGAATTACAGGATTCTAAAGGTAAAATTCAAGTTTACTTTAATCGTGACGAAATTTGCACCGGCGAAGATAAGAGCAAATATAATGATGTATATAAAAAGCTCTTGGATATTGGAGATTTTATAGGTATTCAGGGAGAATTATTTAAAACACAGGTTGGCGAAATGACCGTGATGGTCAAAGATTTTGAACTTTTAAGTAAGTCAATTCGCCCATTACCATTACCAAAAACCGATAAAGAAGGAAATACTTATGACGGCTTTACCGATCCCGAGCATCGTTACCGCCAACGTTATGCCGATCTTGCCGTTAATCCAAAAGTGAAAGAAATTTTTGTTAAGCGTACTAAGCTATTTAGTGCGATGCGTAATTTCTTTAACGAATCTGGCTATTTTGAAGTTGAAACTCCAATTCTTCAGTCCATACCGGGTGGTGCTGCAGCTCGTCCTTTCATAACACATCACAATGCGCTAGACATTCCATTATACTTAAGAATTGCTAACGAGCTTTACCTAAAGCGATTGATTGTTGGTGGTTTCGACGGAGTTTACGAGTTTTCTAAAAACTTCAGAAATGAAGGAATGGACAGAACCCACAATCCGGAATTTACCGCTATGGAAATTTATGTAGCCTACAAAGACTACAACTGGATGATGGATTTTACTGAAAAACTGTTGGAACATTGCGCCATGGCGGTTAATGGAACTACAGAAGCTACCTTCGGAAAGCATAAGGTAGATTTTAAAGCACCATACAAGCGTGTTACCATGACAGATGCTATTATCGAATTTACAGGATTTGATATTACCGGTAAATCTGAAGCAGAATTATTCGAAGCTGCGAAAGAAATGGGTATTGAGGTTGATGAAACCATGGGGAAAGGAAAACTTATCGATGAGATCTTTGGTGAAAAATGTGAAGGAAATTATATCCAACCAACCTTTATTACCGATTATCCAAAAGAAATGAGTCCGCTTTGTAAAACACATCGTGAAAACCCGGAATTAACCGAGCGTTTCGAGCTTATGGTTTGTGGTAAAGAAATTGCCAACGCATACTCAGAGCTTAACGATCCTATCGATCAGCGTGAGCGTTTTGAAGAACAATTACGATTGGCGGAAAAAGGAGATGATGAAGCTACCGAGTTTATAGATCAGGATTTCCTTAGAGCTTTAGAATATGGTATGCCTCCAACATCTGGATTAGGAATTGGGATGGATCGTTTAATTATGTTCTTAACCAATAATCAATCTATTCAGGAAGTATTATTTTTCCCGCAAATGAAGCCAGAGAAAAAACAGGTAGAACTTTCCGAAGAAGAAAAAGCCGTTTATCAATTACTTAAAGATGATGAAAACCATGATATGAACCTCATCAAAGAAAAATCTGGATTAAGTAATAAAAAATGGGATAAAGCTTTAAAATCATTGAGGAAGCATAAAATGATTGAAGTTTTTAAAGAAGGTGACGAAATGAAAATTAAAGTTTCTTAATTAAATTCTCTCGATTAAAATTACAAGAAGGTCACATTTAAATGTGGCCTTTTTTTGTATCACAAATCTGAAAGTCTTCAATTTATCTTAACTTATTTTTAAACCTTTTTAAATAATTAAAGTCAAACAATCAAAATTGGATATTTCAGAGTTTCTTTTCCTGAAAACAATCCAATTTCAGTAAACCAAAAATTATTTATGACAAACAAACTACCAATCAGGATTTGTGCGGTGGGGCTTTCTTTCTTAATGGCTTCTTGTGCCGTTTTTCAGAATAAAAAGAAAGATCAGGCCGCCAGTGCAAAAAAAGAAGAATCAAAAGACGGATTAAAACCTTACGCAAAAGTTATCACAAAAGATGCAAAATCAGACGAAGGTCTTTTTACCGTTCATAAAGTAAAAAACAAATATTTCTACGAAATTCCGGATAGTCTTTTTAATCGTGAAATGCTTACAGTTACCCGAATTGCCAAAACAGCTTCCGGTATCGGTTTTGGTGGTGGTAAACAAAACACTCAGGTGCACCGCTGGCAAAAGAAAGGTGATCAGGTTTTATTACGAGTAGTTTCTCACGACATCTACGCAGCAGATTCGCTTCCTGTTCATGAAGCGGTGGTAAACTCTAATTTCGAGCCGATTTTAAGCTCTTTTGATATTGAAACTGTTGGTAAAGATTCTATAAACAAATCTACCGTTATCGAAGTTACCGATCTTTACAAAAAAGATGTTCAGGCTTTAGGTTTAGGCGATCGTTACCGTAAACAATACAAAGTTTCCAGATTAGATGATAGTCGTTCTTTTATTGATACTATTAGAAGTTACCCTGAAAATATCGAAGTTCGACACATTAAAACATATAATGCCGGTAATCCTCCATCCAATTCAACTACCGGATCTATCTCTTTAGAGTTTAGTAACTCTATGATTCTTTTACCAAAAGAACCAATGGAGCGTCGCTATTTTGATGAGCGTGTAGGATGGTTTACAACTAGCCAAACCGATTATGGCCTCGATGCTCAGAAAAGTAAAACTGTCGAATATCTTGACCGTTGGCGATTAGAGGTGAAGGATGAAGACATGGAGAAATTTAAAAACGGTGAGTTGGTTGAACCTAAAAAGCAAATCGTTTATTACATAGACCGTGCAACGCCAAAAAAATGGGTTCCTTATATTAAACAAGGTATCGAGGATTGGCAGGTCGCTTTTGAAGAAGCTGGTTTCAAAAATGCAATCATCGCAAAAGAAGCACCAACTCTAGAAGAAGATCCTGATTGGAGCCCAGAAGATGTTCGTTATTCAACCGTTCGTTATCTGGCTTCACCGATTCCTAACGCAAATGGACCTCACGTAAGTGACCCACGTTCGGGAGAGATCTTAGAATCAGACATTAACTGGTACCACAATGTAATGACTTTATTACGTAACTGGTATTTTGTTCAAACAGCTGCAATTAATGAAGAAGCACGTGGTGTAGCATTTAAAGATGAGATCATGGGACGTTTAATTCGTTTTGTTTCTTCTCACGAAGTTGGTCACACTTTAGGTCTTCCACACAATATGGGTAGTAGCCCGGCTTATGCAGTAGAAGATTTACGCGATCCTGAATTTACTGCAAAATACGGAACTGCACCATCGATTATGGATTATGCACGTTTCAACTATGTAGCGCAACCGGGCGATGGTGATGTTGCTTTAATGCCAAATATAGGACCTTACGATAAATACTCAATTATGTGGGGTTATAAGCCAATCCCAGGTAAAAAAGGAAAAGAAGAAAAACCTGTTTTAGATGAATGGATTATAGAGCACGCAGGTGATCCTTTATATCGCTTCGGAAGTCAACAAAGTGGCGGAGTAATCGATCCTTCTTCACAAACTGAAGATCTTGGTGACGATGCCATGCTTGCCAGTGAATATGGAATCAAAAACCTGAAACGAATAGTACCAAAATTAATCGAGTGGACAGCTGAAGATGGAAAAGACTACGAGGATTTAGACGATCTTTACGGGCAAGTGCTAGCACAACTTAATCGCTACATGGGCCACGTGGCTGCAAATATTGGCGGAATCTATGAAAATTCTAAAACCTACGACCAAGAAGGTGCCGTTTATACCCACGTAGATAAAGAAAAACAGGAAAGAGCAATGGATTTCTTACAGGAACAATTATTTGAAACTCCAAATTGGTTAATCGATCAGGACATTTTTAATAAAATTGAATTCGACGGAAATATCGAAAGAATTAGAAGTATGCAAAGCAATACGCTTTCTAATGTATTAGATTTCGGAAGAATGCAACGTCTATTAGAAAACGAAGAAATTAATGGTAAAGAAGCTTACACGCTTCTAGAAATGATGGACGATTTACGTAAAGGGATTTGGAGTGAACTTAATTCTGGTCAAAAAATTGACAGATACCGCAGAAATCTTCAAAGAGCATATATCGAACGTTTAGGGCATTTAATGACAGAGGATCAGGAAGCAATACCTAGCGCTTACCGCCGTTGGATTAGCAGAACCAATGTAAATGTAGCGCAAAGTGATATTCGCCCAATCGTAAGAGGTGAATTACAAACTTTACAGCGACAAATAAGAAACTCAATGTACCGCTCAGGAGATACTTTAACAAGATATCACCTTCAGGATGCATCTGAAAGAATAGATCAAATCCTTAATCCTAACGACTAAGTCTATCCCAATAGACCTAATTTGATTTATTAGTTTGAGAACCTGTCTCCCCCACGAGGCAGGTTTTTTATTTTTCATTGATTAAGTTATTATGAAATTAACTTTAAACCTTTCTTGTTTTTAACAGTCATATTATAGAATTCACTTTCAATTAAACCGAACTAAGCTTAGCCGCTCGTAATCGTAACGCATTCCCTATTACAGAAACCGAACTAAAACTCATCGCTAAAGCAGCAATCATAGGTGATAATAAAATTCCGAAAAAAGGATATAAAATTCCGGCAGCAATCGGTACACCTATACTGTTATAAATCAAAGCGAAAAATAGATTTTGCTTAATATTCGCCATCACTTTATCACTCAATTTACGTGCTTTCAATACTGCTTTTAAATCGCCTTCTACTAAGGTAATCTCAGCACTTTCAATCGCCACATCGGTTCCGGTTCCCATTGCAATACCAATATCGGCTTTAGCTAAAGCTGGTGCATCATTAATACCGTCTCCTGCTGCCGCTACTTTTCTACCTTGTTGCTGAAGCTTTTCTACCTCGCGCATTTTATCCTGCGGTAACATTCCCGCTTTAAAAGCAATCCCCATTTCATCGGCAACTGCTTTGGCGGTACGCTCATTATCACCCGTAAGCATAATTACCTCAACTCCGTCTTCTTTTAATTTGAAAAGTGCTTCTTTACTGGTTCTCTTTATAGGGTCTGAAATCACTACAAAACCTTCAACATTCCCATCGACACTTAAATAAGAAACTGTTTTTCCTTGTTGCTGAAATTCCTCAATTTGTTGATCTATTTTTTCTGAAGAATAAATCGCTTTTTCATCCAAAAGCGCCATATTACCCAGCGCCAATTTTTTCTGTTGAAATTCACCAACAACACCTTTACCGGTAAGCGAATCAAAGCCTGAAGCTTCTTCTACTTCAATGTTTTGTTCTTTAGCATATTTGATGGTTGCTGTAGCTAGTGGATGTTCACTATGCGAATTTAAAGCCGCAATAAATCGTGCAATATCGTCTTTAGTATAATCTCCAACACTTACTATTTTTTCTACAGAAGGTTTTCCTTCAGTAATAGTTCCGGTTTTATCTATGATTAGCGTATCAATCTGATTCATCTGCTCCAAAGCCTTCGCATTTTTAATCAAAACTCCATTTTGAGCGCCTTTCCCTACTCCAACCATTACAGACATCGGAGTGGCTAAACCTAAGGCGCAAGGACAAGCAATGATCAGGACGGCAATCGCATTTACAAAGGCATACACATACGATGGTGACGGACCAAAAATAGCCCAAACCACAAAAGTGATGACAGAAATAAGAACCACAATCGGCACAAAATATCCAGAAATTTTATCGGCTAAACGCTGAATAGGCGCTTGCGACCTGCTGGCATCATTTACCATTTGGATAATTTGCGAAAGCAATGTTTCATCGCCTACTTGCTCTGCAATCATGGTAAAAGAAGAATTTCCGTTTATGGTTCCGGAAGTTACTTTATCTTCAGCCGATTTCTCTACCGGAACAGGCTCCCCGGAGATCATACTTTCATCAACAGACGATTTTCCGGTTTTAATAATCCCATCAACCGGAATTTTCTCTCCGGGTTTTACTTTTAAAATATCACCTTCTTCAATATCATCTATAGCAACCACCTCTTCTTTTCCGTTTACTACCCGAGTTGCTTTATTGGGAGCTAATTTTAGCAATTCTTTGATGGCAGAATTGGTACGGTCGTGTGCTCTCGCCTCTAACATTTGGCCCAATAATACCAAGGTTAAGATCACAGTAGCTGCTTCAAAATAAATATGTACTGTTCCTGATTCAGTTTTAAATTGATCGGGAAACAAATCGGGAAACAATAAACCCAATACACTAAAAATCCATGCTACTCCAGAACCAATACCAACTAGCGTAAACATATTCAAATTCCAGTTTACGATAGATTTCCAGGCGCGCTCAAAGAACATCCAAGTAAAATAAAAAACCACCGGAATCGATAATCCAAACTGCACCCAATTCCAATATTGTAAATCCATTAAGTTGTAAAGCGGATTATTACTTAGCATATCCGACATAGCAATTAGGAAAATAGGCAAGGTAAAAGCTACAGAAAACCAGAATTTTTTACGCAATTTTAGATAGGTTGAGTTTTGTGTTTCTGGCTTAGGATCTTTAGGAACTAAATCCATTCCACAAATTGGGCAATCTCCAGGCTTGTCTTCTTCAACTTCGGGATGCATTGGGCAGGTATAGATAGTTTTAGATGGACTTAAACTTTGCTCTTGCACCAAATCCATTCCACATACCGGACAATCTCCCGCTTCATCATACATTTTATCGCCTTCACAGTGCATTGGGCAATACCACTTGCCATCCCCAATAGCTTTTGGCTTTTTCTTTTTATTCTTCTTTACAGCTTCTTTTTTATATAATGGATGAATTTCATAACCACCATCATCATTTTTTAAAGCTTGTTGAAATTCTTCAATTTCAATATGATGATGCATACTAATTGTGGCTTCTTCTTTTTCAAGACTCACTGCGGCTTTAGCAACACCTTCAACTTCATTCAAAGTTTTTTCTACATGAGATCGGCAACCATTACAGCTCATTCCGCTTACATGATAGGAATGTGTCATTAATTTTTCTTCGGAATCTGAATCGCTTTCAGAAGGCATCGTTATTTGATAATTCCCACCTACATTTTTTAATGCTTGTTGAAATTTTTCAATTTCAATATGATAATGCATACTGATTTCGGCTTCTTCCTTTTCAAGATTCACTGCCGCTTTAGCAACACCTTCAACTTCATTTAAAGCTTTTTCTACATGAGATCGGCAACCATTACAACTCATTCCGCTTACATGATAGGAATGTGTCATTAATTTTTCTTCGGAATTGGAACTGCTTTCAGAAGGCATCGTTATTTGATAATTCCCACCTGCATTTTTTAAAGCCTGTTGAAATTCTTCAATTTCAATATGTTTTTTCATAGAAATTGTAGCAGTTCCTTTATCAAGATCTACCTCAACTTCTTCTATATCGGGGATGTTTTCGAGCGCTTTGGTCACATGAGATTTACATCCCTGGCAACTCATTCCGCTTATAATATACGTGTGCTTCATCATATCGTGTTGAAAATCTATATTATAAATCTTCAGTTTTTTGTTCAACTAAATTATTCTAATCTAGTGTACAAAAATAGCACAGACTAAGCAGAGTCACTTTTAATATTATGGTAAGTTGTTTCAGTTTTAGGAATGCTTAAACAGCATCCAATCCTTTTCTCCCTTTTATTTGCATTTTTTTATAAGCAGAAGGTGTGATTCCGGTTTGCTTTTTAAAAGAAGTAGATAAATATGCCGCTGTAGAAAAGCCTAATTGATAAGCAATTTCTGAAATACTCAGCTCATCATATTCTAAAAGCTCTTTGGCTTTTTCGATTTTCAGTTTATTAAAATACGACTGAATGCTTTGTCCCTCTGCCGCAGTAAACAAATTGGTGATGTGGCTATACTCATAATGAAGCTCTTCGCTTAAAATTTCAGACAATTTCTTTTGATCGGTACTATTAGAAACCTCTCCAATTAAAACCGATTTTATATGATTAATAATGCGCTGGTTTTTAGATTGCAACAATTCAAATCCAGATTTCTTTAATTCGGTGGCTAATTGTATTTTTTCTTCTGAAGAAAGCGCTCGCAACAGTAGAGCTTCTCCCAAACTCACCTTATCGTAAGGAATATCGAGATTATCCAGAATCCCCTGAATTGTAGTAATACAACGGCCACAAACTACATTCTTAATATAAATTGTATTGTTCTTCAAAATCGAATTTTGCTTTGTCTAAAAATCATTCTGTCCCAAACTATTTTTGGACAGAATGCCTAATTTCAATTTACTCGATAATCGAGTTTAAATACTCCGAGGCTTGCTCGAAATAAAAAATAATTTCCTAATAAACACCTCTTGGGCTTGCCATAAGGTAGTTTACTTTATTGTCTTTTCTACTCGTCCGCAATGCAACATTTTATCTCCAAAATACGGATTATTTATATCTTCAGAATTAGATAACCAAAAGCCACCTTTTCCATCGAAAGCCATTGGACAAAATTGCTTGTAGATCGTTCCAGAGGCAATGGCATTTTCCAGAACAGGCTCCATCTGCGCTGTTAATTCTGAAAAAGCTTTACGCTGTGCCTCTACATCTGCTTCTTCTGAAATTTCAGTAGCTAAATCAACAATTTCAGGGTTTTCTGTGTTTGTCAATTTTTGAGCAGCCTTTTTTGCAGCATCTGCATCTGTAGCAACCAAGGCATCTTTTAATTCCAAATAATCAGCATAAATTGTTGCTACTTTTTCATCTTTAAATTCAACCTTACTGGTTATTTTCTCGTTAGATGCACCCTGAGACATTTCCATTTCGTCATGCGAAGTTTCAGTTGCATTTTTATCCTTTTCCTTACAGCTGGTAAAATTGATGATCCCGGCTGAAAGCGCGATAAAAAATAGATTTCTGTGTATACGTTTCATATTGATTGTTTTAACTGTTGTTTTATTTTTAGTTAGGTAATGATCTAATCGTTTCTCCACATCCTAACATTTGCTGCCCAAAATATGGATTTTTAATTTCTTTATTTTTACTTATCCAGGTAGCACCTTTGTTATCGTTCGCCATGGGACAACGTTGAATATAAACCTGCTCAATTTCATCAAAATTCAGTATCAAAGCAATCATATTTTGTGAAAGTGCTATAAAATCTTCTCGCTGCGCAGTAATATCTTCGGAAGCACTTATACTTTCAAACTTATCCTGAATAGCTTTAAAATAAGAAGACAATATTTTATTCAATGCTGCCCTATCGATATTATTGATTTCTGCTAAAGCTTTTTGCGCTGCCAGTTTTGCTGAAGCTGCATCACTTGTCACCAATGCATCTTTTAGATTTAAGTAATCCTGAAGCACTGGTTTGAATGCTAACTGCATTTTTTTTGGCAAGTTAATCTCCATCACTTTCGCATTATCATTATTATCGGCTGCATTGCGACTCATCATTGATTTTTTGCCCTGCAGTTGTGCAGCAGCATCTACTGTAAAAGTTCCGTTAGTAACTACTTCATCACCTTTATCCAAACCTTCCAAAATTTGGTAAGAATCGGCAATTTCGCTACCCAATTTTACTTCTTGCATTTCGAATTGTGGAGAATTAGGAATAGTTTTTAAATACACTACAGATCGTTCTCCTGTCCACATCACAGCAGATTTTGGGACACGTATCACTGAATTTTCAATACTTGTGGTTATACCAACCTTAGCTTCTACAAACATTCCCGGTTTTAAATTACCGTCTTGATTATCCAAAATCACACGTACTTTCGTAGTTCTAGCCGAAGAATTTAAAACAGGCGCAATAAAATCTATTTTTCCGCTAAATGTTTTATCAGCAAAAGCATTCACAGAAATTTGAAGTTTTTGTCCTTCCTTTAAATTTGCTAATTGCCCCTCGTACGCATCAAAAATCGCCCAGACTTTACTAAGATTAGCAATTTTATAAAGTGCTTGCCCACGATTTACATAATCGCCTTCGTTTACCATTTTTTCAGTTACGGTACCCGAATTTGATGCAAAAACAGGAAAATTCTCTTTTACTTTTCCGCTTTTTTCAATTGAATTTATTTGCGAATCGCTCAGTTTCCAATTCTTCAATTTATTACGCACTGCCTGATATAATTTGGGTTGCGATGTTTTTAATCGCATAGCCGTTATTAATTCTTGCTGAGCTGCAACCAGCTCCGGCGAATAAATTGTGGCTAAAATTTGTCCTTTTTTAATTTTTTCTCCGGTAGTATTAATAAAAAGGCGTTCTATACGCCCATCAAAATAAGAAGATTGAACTGCATCTAATTCTTCATTAGCTTCAATTACTCCAGAAAGTTTAATGGAATTACGCTCCTTTGTAGAACCTATAACCGTAGTTTGGATATTTGCCAATTTCATGGCATTTTCAGTCATTGTAAAATCAGCGATATTAGCATCGCTTTGGCTAGCCAGAATCAATTCCATTCCACAAATCGGGCAATCGCCAGGTTCTTGCTGCATGATCTGCGGATGCATAGCGCAGGTCCACATTTTTTCTTCCATTTCACCTTTATCGCTATGATCCGTATGAGTTTCCTTCTGGGAATCTACATTTCCGCTAAAGACCAGATACCCAATAAAGAGTCCGATTATTAAAGCTAAACCTGTATATATAATTGTTTTTTTCATCTTGTTTTGTAGCTTTTAGCTATCCTCTTTCTATTAAATATTGAGGTCTAATTTATTCAAAATCACAAGCCTATTTTCTATACTTTTATTAAGTAGCTGTATAAATTATAGCACTAACTTCAATTCATATTCTTTCTTTTTTCCATCGCCGAAAAAAGAAACAAAAAAGTCTAGGCTTACGAACTTTGCTCTAAATTGTATGTTCGGAAGCTAAATTTTAGAAACTCGCTACGCTCAAACAGCCTAAAATTTTACGCTTCTCTCACTTCCAATTTTACGAGCAATTTTCGATAGGCCAGATTTAATTCAAAATTCAACATTAACCATTTAAAACAATAAGTCTCTTAACAATCATCACATTTTCAAATAAATACATCATCAAATTAACTAATCTACCAAATACTGAATCACCGCCGCTTGCTTAAAATACTCACTTACCGACTCTGTTAATTTCATTTGATATTCTAATTGCATTTCCTGAATATCCAAAACATCCCTAAAATCTAAAGTTTCACTCTCGTAACTACGCATTAAAATGTCTTCTGCATTTTTAGTTAACTCGATATTTTTAAGCTGAATTTCTACAGAATTTCGAGCAGAATTCCGCATTGCTATGGCATTAGACAATCTACTTTCTAATTCATTAATTCTTTGATTTTTAGTTGCTACAATTTGCTTTTTTCGCAGTTTATTTTGCGTAGTAACCGAAGTATATTTAGCATTAAAAATGGGAATTGAAATTGAAACCATTGGCATTAAAATATCCTTACCGTTATCTGGAATCACCATATCGGTACGCGTGCCTACATTAATATAATCTACTCCAACTCCAAATTTTGGTGCTGATTCCTTTTGATTAACTGCTTCTGCATACTCCAAACTTCCCAGGCTTTCATCGAATTTGGATAATTCTGGATAAACTTTTATTGCGGAAATCTGAAGCTCTTCTGAAGGCAATTGTAACGTATCTACAAGTGCTATAGAAGCACTGTTTTCTCTATTCAGTAAACGATTAAAAGCTACTTTTTCAGCCTCTAAATTGTTTTGAAGACTTACTAACTGGTCGCTTAATTTATTCTTTTGCATTTGAAGTTTTAAAACATCTACGGCTCCGGCTTTTCCTACTTCCACGCCATTTAGCGCCAGTTCTTCATAAACGCTCAGCAACTCTATATTTTCCTTAACCACTTCAGTTTTTTCCTGAATTTCATACAAATTAAAATATGCTTTAGAAACTGATAATCTCAATTTTTTCAATGCGATTTCAACTTCAATTTGATCTTCTTCTGCAAGAGAACTGGCATAATTTTGCTTTGCTGTGATTGTTCCAAACCATGGAAACATTTGCTTTACCGAAAATTTTGCCTGCTGCGGTCCGGTTCGGGTTTCAGGCTCACTCACAAAGTATCCTGCAGAAAATTCGGTATTTGGCAAGCTATTTACCGCATTGATCTGCTCTATAGAGATATCGTATTTTGTACGTATCGCATCAATCGTAGGGTTATTTTTCTGCGCTTCTTGGATATAAGCTTCTAGTTGTTGGGCTTCCATACAATGAACACTAAGCAACAACACCAAAATTGGTAAAAAACGAAGGCTATTTTTATATTTTTTAGTTAACAGTTTGCAGTTCACGGTTTACAGTTTTTTATATTTCTAGCTGACAGCGATCAGTTTTTCCAATTCAAAATTTAGCATTCAAAACAATTTAATCTTGGCTCCTGTTTCTTCAATCCCTTTCTATTCTTTCTAATTTATACCATCTTCTTTCTTCAACATCAATTCTTTCTTCCAGCAAAACAATACCGGTACCACAAAAAGTGTGATTAAAGCAATTAACATTCCGCCAAAACTTGGGATTGCCATTGGGATCATAATATCACTACCCCGACCTGTACTGGTTAAAACCGGTAATAATGCCAAAATTGTCGTGGCGGTAGTCATTAGACAAGGACGAATTCTTTTTTCTCCGGCTTCCACAACCGAGGAGCGAATAGCTTTAATAGTATTCGGTTCATTTTTACCAAAAGTTTGCGTGAGATAAGTCGCCATAACCACTCCGTCGTCGGTTGCAATTCCGAAGAGCGCAATAAAACCAACCCAAACAGCAACACTTAAATTAATGGTATGCATCTGGAATAAATCCCTAAGATTCTCGCCAAACAAACTGAAATTTAAAAACCAATCTTGCCCATATAACCAGATCATGATAAATCCGCCGCCAAAAGCAACCGCGATTCCGGTGAACACGATAAATGAGGTAGTAACCGACTTAAATTGAAAATACAGAATCATAAAAATGATCAATAAAGCTAACGGTACTACGATCGACAATGTTTTGGCCGCACGAAGTTGATTCTCATAATTTCCGGTAAACTCATAATTAATTCCTTGCGGAACTTTTAACTCGCCTGAATCTATTTTTTGTTGAATAGTTTGCTGTGCATTTTCCACGACATCAACCTCAGCAAAGCCATCCATTTTATCAAAAAGCACATAGCCAATTAAAAATGTATCTTCACTTTTAATGACCTGCGGACCTTTTTCATACCGAATTTCTACAAGCTCACTTAATGGGACAGGCTTTCCTCCTTCTACAGGAACATAGATATTTTTTAAATCTTCCGGAGAATCTCGAAGCTCCCTGGGGTAACGTACTCTAACAGAATAACGCTCTCTTCCTTCGACAGTTTGGCTTAGCATTTTACCGCCAACAGCCACTTCTAAAACATCCTGAACATCACTTACTGATATTCCATATCTCGCTAATCGATCTCTTTTAATATCAATTAGCAAATAAGGTTTTCCTACGATTCGATCGGCAAAAACAGCTTCATCTTTTACACCTTCAGCTTCTTTTAAAATATCTTCCAACTTCATCCCAAAAGATTCTATTTCCGCCAAATCCTGTCCTTGAACCTTAATTCCCATTGGTGCACGCATTCCGGTTTGTAACATTACCAATCTGGTTTCAATTGGCTGTAATTTTGGTGCCGAAGTGATTCCCGGTAATTTTGTAGCAGCTGAAATTTCAGTCCAAATATCATCGGGCGATTTAATACTCGGGCGCCAATTCCTAAAATACTCGCCATCATCATCGGCAATTAGTTGTTCTCGATTAATTTTAAAGCTTGTATTTACCGAATCTGGGATTTCTTTTTCTGTAAAACGAATGCTTCCGTCGATTGCACGCTTTTTATCTTTCAAAATAAAAAAGCCTTCATCATCAATTTTATAGCGTTGGCGCTCACCGTTTTTATTCAGCATGTATTCTGGTTTATACTGAATTATATTTTCGTACATGTTTAATGGTGCAGGATCTAAGGCTGATACGGTTCTTCCAGCTTTTCCAACCACGGTTTTAATTTCCGGAATATTGGCAACAGTCATATCTAATTGCTGTAAAATCCGTTTATTTTCGGCAACTCCGGCATGTGGCATCGAAGTTGGCATTAGTAAAAATGAACCTTCATTAAGCGACGGCATAAATTCTTGCCCAGTATTTCGCATAATTACAAAACCCGCTATAACAATCGAAAATGGCAGAATTAGGAATAAAATCTTATGTGCTAATGCCCAATGTAAAATTCGGGTGTAATTTCTTCGGAAAAAATAAAAGCCAAGCAATAATCCAAAACATAATATTCCTACCATCATTACATTCCAAAAAATAGAAGTATCTAAACCTAATGGACGCCAAAAAGAAGCTAACATCAACACAATTGAAGTTGAAATAATACCCACAACAATCCAATTATGTTGCTTTTCAGAAGTAAAACGTTTTGCTTTTAATATTCCTGCAATACCTAAACCGATTAAAATTAATCCAAGCCAAAACCCATAAAAAACCAAGACAATTCCAGCTAAAATTAATACAGCCTGAATACCTAAACTGAAGTTTTTTCGAATTTTTCTTTTTCTAAAAATACTAGCAGCAAAAGGCGGAATTAAAAATAATGCAATAATAATAGAAGCGGTAAGTGCCATAGTTTTGGTGAAAGCCAGCGGACGAAATAATTTTCCTTCAGCACCAATCATAGTAAATACAGGCACAAAACTTATAATTGTGGTAAGTACCGCGGTAATAATTGCACCAGAAACTTCAGTAGTCGCATTATAAACTACAGCATTTATCGGTGTATTTTGTTCATCTTCATCTAAATGCCGAATAATATTTTCTGAAAGAATCACACCTACATCTACCATGGTTCCAATTGCGATAGCAATCCCAGAAAGTGCTACAATATTGGCATCTACATTAAAAAATTTCATCCCGATAAACACCATTAAAACAGCTACCGGAAGTAAGCCCGAAATTAGGATGGATGCACGCAGGTTAAACACCATAATTACGATTACAAAAATGGTAATTAAGATTTCTAAACTCAGTGCCTCGTTTAAGGTACCTAAGGTTTCGTTTATAAGTTCTGACCGGTCATAAAATGGAACAATGGTAAGTTGTGAAGTCGTCCCATCCACTAATTTTTTAGAAGGTAAACCACCGCTTATCGCTTCAATTTTATCTTTTACATTTTGAATAACCTCCATTGGGTTAGCGCCATTTCTGGCAATTACGACTCCGCCAACTACCTCGGCTCCTTCTTTATCTAAAATCCCACGTCGCGCTACCGGTCCTAGTGAAACATGAGCCACATCGCTAACTTTTAATGCAGCAAAATCTTTAGAAGAAACCACCGCATTTTCGATATCCTTAATAGACTTTACATATCCCAAGCCACGCACCAGATATTCAGCCTGATTAATTTCTAAAGTTTGAGCGCCAATTTCACGATTACTTTCTTTAACTGCTTTTACAACATCTTGTAAACCGATGTTATACTGGCGCATTTTTTCAGGCTGCACATCGATTTGATATTCCTGAACATAACCACCAATAGAAGCTACTTCTGAAACTCCGCTTGCACTAGACAAGGCATATTTCACATAAAAATCCTGAATACTTCGTAATTCCTGAAGATCCCAGCCACCGGTAACATTACCATCTTTATCGCGACCTTCTAAAGTATACCAATAAATTTGCCCTAAAGCTGTAGCATCTGGTCCTAAAGCAGGACTTACTCCTTCTGGTAATAATTCGTTTGGTAATGAATTTAGTTTTTCCAGAATTCGGCTTCTGCTCCAATAGAATTCTACATCTTCCTCAAAAATGATATAAATACTAGAAAAGCCAAACATGGAGGAACTCCGTATGGTTTTAACCCCAGGAATTCCCAGAAGCGAAGTCGTAAGCGGATAGGTGATTTGATCTTCTATATCTTGCGGAGAACGCCCCTCCCACTTTGTAAAAACGATTTGCTGATTTTCACCTATATCGGGAATGGCATCTACCGCCACCGGATCGCGTGGTAACTGTCCTAAATACCAATTGAATGGTGCATTTACCACGCCCCATCCTACTAAAACTACAAGTAGAATGACGGCAACCAGTTTGTTTTCTATTAAAAATTTAATGCTTTTGTTCAGCATAAAAAGATTTATTTGATCTTAAAAACACATAATTTCAGCTTTAAGCTCAGTCTACAAAAGACAAAGACATCGAAAAATCATCGAAACATGAGAATGTTTCAATATAAAAATGTGTTTCAATCAAATAAGGAATACCTGATCCTGTAATTGAATATCACAGACCAGCTTTGGCGGAGAGTAATCTTTAAATGGGATAAAATCTGATTCTGAAACTTCAAAAAGTTGAAAGTAAGAATAGACAAAACCAGTAATAAATAATTGCTGCTGAAAATCGAGACTATGGAAGTTTTGCTTTAATTCTTTTTGTCCTTTTACTTCTAGCGTTTTATCGGTACAACAAGATTTCTTTTTTAAGGAAGTCTCTGCTGAAGTAGCCGAACTCATTTCCATCCCGCAATTTTTTGCTTTCGAAAAAACAGCACTATCCACTAACTGTTTTCCGCAGAAATGTTGATTCACCGTAAAAGAAAAGGTAGAAAACAACACTAAAACGGCTACAATGGAAGCTATTATTTTAGCAAAAAACTGTTTCATGAATTATGAAAGTACTTTATAGTCGACAATTAGTAGCAATATACTACTTAAAAGTATTTTTCAAAAGTAATAGAAAACAGGATCATAGAATTTCAAAATTCAGGAAAATTCTTTCAATTTAGGTTTTTCCTGCGATTAATCATTCGGTAATAATAAAATGCCGGCAAAAGTACCAAAATGAATATAGGATGAATTAAAAATCGTCTCACATAAAATAGTGCTAAGAAATGTTCATTTTCAATAGTTAGAATAAGATATATGAAAACGCTTCCAGCTAATAGTAAAAGAAACGCATATAATAGCGCAGAAAATTTTACAATATTTCGATCAAAAAAAGTAATACCTAAAATTGCTATAGAAATAGAACTGTTTAAGATATATCTAAAAAAAGTATTCAGAATTAATAATCCTGCCTTAAAACTTGGAATTTTATCTCTTAGATAATCTGAAGATTTAAAAAAATTGATAAGCGGATCGTAAAAAAGTCTGGTTTCATAAAACCGAATGGCCGCCAGAAGGATGATCAGGATTGAAATCAATACAATTCTATACCTCTTTTTCATTCCTTTCTAAATTTGCATAAACTCTAACCCAAAAGATCCATAAGATAATTACCGTGCCGTAAATAATAAGCGGAAAAACTATTTCATGTAAAAATGAGGAATATTGCGGATATTCATAAATTCCAATAGTGAGTAGTGCAATCCGAATTAAATTCATAGCATAAATAAGTACACTACCACCCAAAATATAAAAAAAAGTAGTTTTTAGTTTAGTGAAAAATGATAAAACAAACGATAAAAAAAGAATAATAACACTTACACTATTGCAACCTTCAACTACACGAACTAAATATTTGCCTTCAATAGAAACTTTGACTGATTTTTCGTAGGGATGTGGCTCTAATTTGCTCGTGTATCCTAAAAACTCGATAATAGCTACACTTTGCTTACTCACCAAATTCGTAACAACATCAGGGTAATAATCTGTTTTACCTTCAGAATAAATTAAGTATGAGTTATATAGAAATGAAAGCATGAAATAACTCCCCAAAAAAATGGCGATAAAACGAATAACAACGCTGTATTTTTTGAAAAGTTTAAGCAATTGTAAGGAATTTAGACAAATTTAGACAAAAGCCGCTAACAGAAATGAGTTTTTAAATACTTTTGCGAAAAAATAAATATTATGGCATTTGACAAATTAAGGCCACAAGTTGAAGAAATTCTAAATACGAAAGAATTATCAGTTGACAATCGATTAACTCAAGTTTGTGAATTATTGATGGAAACAATTTCCTATTATGATTGGGTTGGGTTTTATTTTAAAAATGATGATAAAGAAGAATTAAAACTTCGTTCGTTTGCTGGTGAGCCTACTGACCACGAAATTATTCCGTTCGGAAAAGGAATTTGCGGACAGGTAGCCGTTTCTAATAAAAACTTTGTGGTGCCTGATGTAAAAGCACAAAATAATTATATAGCTTGTAGCATCTACGTAAAAGCAGAAATTGTGATTCCACTTTTTGTTAACGGTGAAAATATAGGACAAATCGATATCGATTCGCATACTGCTGATCCATTCTCTAAAGAAGACGAAAACTTCTTAGCATTTGTAAACGAAAAAGTTGCAACAATACTAGAGTAAATTGTAATAAATTGACTCTGCTGGTAATTTACCGTTAACTATATAATATAACCCTCACATTTTAAAAAACTGTGAGGGTTCTTTAGTTTAACTAGGATATTAATTGGTGAAATTTTTCACTTTTCCTTATATTCTATTTTTTATTCTTAAGCAGTTTACATTCCGCTTCTAATAGCTTCCACAGGATCAAGACGAGAAGCTGAAATTGCCGGAATAATTCCTGATATAAGTCCGATTATAGCAGAAACACTTGTTCCCAAAATTATATTGCCGAAGGATAAAATAAATTCAAAGTCACCGGTGAAATTAGAAATAATAATAGTAGCTAACCAGACAAGGAATAGACCTGCTAGCCCACCAATAATTGCTAAAATAATGGCTTCAAACAAAAATTGATATAAGATAAATTTATTTTTTGCACCTAAAGATTTCTGAATTCCAATAAGGTTGGTTCGCTCTTTTACACTTACAAACATAATATTGGCAATTCCAAATCCTCCTACCAGTAATGAGAATCCACTAATTACTAAACCAATTGTGTTTAGCGTTCCGGTTATATTATCTATAAAATCAGTAAACCCTTTTAACTGATTTACAAAAAAAGTATTGACCTCTCCGGGTTTAATTCCTCGATAGCTTCGAAGTCGTTGTTTTATGACTGCTATAAATTCGGCATTATCGATTCCATCTTCTGGTTTTAAAATAATTTGTGGAAATATACTTCGGTTATTCTCACCATACATACGCCGTGTAACATTTACTGGAATAAAAACCTGACTATCTTTACTACCACCAAACATTGAAGATCCCTCTTTTTCTAATAGCCCAATTACAGAAAATTTTCTACCATATAATCGTACTTGTTTTCCAATAGGATCTAAATTTCCGAAGAGATTTTCCGCAATTTCACTACCAATTACAATTACCGGAGATCCACTGGCGGCTTCCGACTCGTTAAAAAATCGACCTTCCTCTAAATTAATAGCTTCAATATTGTAATATTCACTCCCCACAGCCTGAATTGACACCCCTAGACTACTTGCATCACCATACTTAACAGTTTCTTGGGGCACATTCTGCGTAAAAGTTACCGCCTTTGCATCGGGTAAATTCTTTTTTAGGAACTGGTATTCATCGTAAGTTACATCTGGAAATTGTTGTCTTTTCCATTTGGGAATATCTGTTTGTCCAAAATTGAAACGCATAATTATTATAGTGCTATTATCTATACTACTTAAAGAGCCATCTATTTCTCTTTTTAAAGAATCTACAGCAGCTAATACCCCTATAATTGAGAATATACCTATTGTTACACCTAACAACGACAAAAAAGTACGCAACAAATTGTTCTTAAGCGCATTAAATGCAAAATTAAAACTTTCTACTAGTAATCTTAAATATATTAGCATATTAAAATAGTAACAATCGTATACCGAATTAACGATATGACGTAAGCTTAAAAAAAATGTTACAAAAAATATAAAGAAATAAAGTAAAACACCTTTAAATTTTTACACTAAATACTTACTTTTGCCTCCTTAACAAAAACAACACAATGAGCAATTTAAAGCAGGCCAAATCTGCATTAATATCCGTATTTAATAAAGAAGGCTTGGCGCCTATCGTAGAAAAACTTGATAAACTGGGAATTACTATTTATTCTACCGGTGGTACCGAAAAATTTATAAAAGAATTAGGGATAGCTGTTGTTCCTGTAGAAGATGTTACTTCTTACCCATCAATTTTAGGGGGGCGTGTTAAAACATTACATCCAAAAGTTTTTGGTGGAATTTTAAATCGACAAGATAACGAAGGTGATGTTAAGGAAATTGCTCAATACGAAATTCCACAAATCGATATTGTAATTGTGGACCTTTATCCGTTTGAAAAAACAGTAGCTTCAGGCGCTTCTGAAGAAGATATTATCGAAAAAATTGATATTGGAGGAATTTCATTAATTCGTGCTGCTGCAAAAAATTTTAAAGATGTTCTTTGTGTTTCTTCAGTAAACGATTATGAGGAATTCTTGAACATATTAAATGAAGGGAATGGAGAAACAAGTTTAGCGCAACGTAAAAATTTTGCTGCTAAATCTTTCAATATTTCTTCTCATTACGATACCGCTATTTTTAACTATTTCAACAATTCAGAAGAAATTCCTGCTTTCAAACAAAGCATCCAACAAGGAAAATCTTTACGATATGGAGAAAATCCTCATCAAAAAGGTACATTTTTTGGAGATTTTGATGCAATATTTGATAAACTCCATGGAAAAGAGTTATCTTACAACAACCTATTAGATGTAGATGCTGCTGTGAATTTAATGAATGAGTTTAAAGGAGAAATACCAACTTTTGCTATTTTAAAGCATAACAATGCATGTGGATTAGCTCAACGTGATACAATTCATCAAGCCTATGTAGATGCTTTAGCTGGAGATCCGGTTTCTGCTTTTGGTGGAATTTTAATTTCAAATACAGAAATTGATAAAGCTACTGCTGAAGAAATTCATAACTTATTCTGTGAAGTAGTAATAGCTCCTTCTTATTCAGAAGAGGCATTAACTATTTTAAAAGCAAAGAAAAATCGTATTATTTTAATTCAAAAAGAAACTGAACTTTCAGAAAAACAAGTGCGTACTTGTTTAAACGGAGTTTTAGTGCAGGATAAAGACAATAAAACAGATGTTTTAGGCGATTTGTCATATGCAACCAATAATAAACCAACAGAACAAGAAATTGAAGATTTATTGTTTGCTTCTAAAATTTGTAAACACACTAAATCGAATACAATAGTTTTTGCGAAAAACAAACAACTTTATGCTAGCGGAACCGGACAAACATCTCGTGTAGACGCTTTAAAACATAGTATTGAAAAGGCTAGTTCTTTTAAATTTGACCTTAAAGGAGCTGTTATGGCAAGTGATGCTTTTTTCCCATTTCCAGATTGTGTTGAAATTGCAGGAAATGTTGGAATAACAGCTGTTATACAACCAGGCGGTTCTATAAAAGATCAATTGAGTATTGACTATTGCAACGAAAATAATATTGCAATGGTAATGACAGGAACTCGCCACTTTAAACATTAATAAAGTACTTTTACCAATATAAAATAACGTATGGGATTTTTTGATTTTCTCATTGAAGAAATAGCGATAGATTTAGGGACTGCCAACACCCTTATTATTCATAATGATAAAGTAGTGGTAGACAGCCCTTCGATAGTAGCCCGAGACCGAACTTCCGGAAAAATTACCGCAGTCGGAAAACAGGCTGCCATGATGCAGGGGAAAACACATGAGAATATCAAAACAATTCGACCATTGAAAGATGGTGTGATTGCTGATTTTGATGCTAGTGAGCAAATGCTTACCCGCTTTATTAAAGAAATACCAGCATTGAAGCGAAAAATGTTCCAGCCACATTTGCGGATGGTTATTTGTATTCCTTCTGGTATTACCGAAGTAGAAATGCGAGCAGTAAAAGAAAGTGCTGAGCGTGTGAATGGTAAAGAAGTATATCTAATCCATGAACCAATGGCAGCTGCCATTGGTATTGGAGTAGATATTATGCAACCAAAAGGAAACATGATTGTTGATATAGGTGGTGGTACTACAGAAATTGCAGTAATCGCTCTTGGTGGAATTGTTTGTGATAAATCCATTAAAATTGCCGGAGATGTATTCACTAATGATATTGTGTATTACATGCGTACACAGCATAACTTATATGTAGGTGAACGCACCGCTGAAAAAATAAAAATTCAAATTGGTGCTGCTACTGAAGATTTAGAAGTTCCACCAGAAGAAATGAGTGTACAAGGACGTGATTTATTAACAGGAAAGCCAAAACAGGTTAATATTTCTTATCGTGAAATTGCCAAAGCTTTAGATAAGTCTATACTTCGTATTGAAGATGCGGTTATGGAAACTTTATCGCAAACACCTCCGGAATTAGCAGCAGATATTTACAACACTGGAATTTATTTAGCAGGTGGAGGATCTATGCTAAGAGGCCTCGATAAAAGACTTTCACAAAAAACTGATTTACCAGTTTACATTGCAGAAGATCCTTTAAGAGCAGTTGTAAGAGGTACTGGGATTACTTTAAAAACTTTAAACCGTTATAAAGGTATTTTGATTAAGTAAGCAGGAGAACCAGAATTTATGCAGCAAATTTTTAATTTTTTAATTCGGAACAAAAACAACATTCTGTTCTTAGTATTGCTGGCACTTTCTATTTTCTTTACTATTCAAACACATTCTTTTCATAAAAGTAAGTTTATAAGTTCTGCAAATTCATTGACAGGGGGAATCTATAGTTGGAATAATACAATTCAAAATTATTTTTATCTAGAAGACTATAATCAGAGGCTTATTCAAGAAAATAAGAATTTACGGAATATAGTTCAAAAACTACGAAAAGAAGATAGTATACCTACTATAAAAGACACTACATATAAAACGGCTTATACTTTTAGAGCAGCCAACGTTATTAATAATAACTTCGCTAAACGTGATAATTACCTCACTATTGACCAAGGTGAGAACGATAGTATTTTTCCTGAAAATGGGGTTATTTCAAGTAGAGGTATTATAGGTATTGTAGACAGAGTAAATGGAAATTATTCTAGAATTATTTCCATTTTAAATTCTCAATCTAAAATTAATGCCCAACTAAAAAAAACAAATCATTTTGGAAGTTTAATTTGGGATGGGAAAGACCCAAATATTGTTCAGTTGATAGATGTTCCCCGGCAAGCGCCTGTTAAAAAAGGAGACACTATTATTACAGGTGGTAAAAGTTTAATTTTCCCTAAAGGAATACCTATAGGAAAAATTAAAGATTTTGCATTAGATAATACCGAAAGTTATTATACTATTAATATCGATTTATTTAATGATATGACCAACATTGGTTATGTATATGTAATCGAAAATAAAGATAAAGTAGATATTTTGTCTTTAGAAGATAAGAATAAAAATGAATAGCAATATTACATCTAATATTCTACGTTTTATAATCCTAATTTTGATTCAGGTTTTGATTCTAAACAACATCAATTTTTTAGGATACATAAACCCATATCTATATATTTTATTTTTATTATTATACCCATTTAATGCTAATCGAAGTCTATTTCTATTTTTAGCATTTGCTTTAGGCTTATCAATAGATATTTTTGAAGATAGTGGAGGTATACATGCTGCCGCTTGCTTGGTTGCTGCTTTTGTACGACCAAATTTATTACGCTTTTCATTCGGTATTAGTTATGACCATCAAACCTTACGGCTATCCTCTACTCCTATTGGCACAAGAATAAGTTATGTGGTTTTAATGGTACTCATCCATCATACTGTATTATTCTCTTTAGAAATGTTCAGTTTTAGCCATTTATTAATTATTGGAAAAAAAATATTATTTTCTAGTATTTTCACTGTTATTGTTGTATTTCTAACAATGGCCCTTTTCAGTAAAAAATATAGATGAGAAAGTTTTTATTATATATTATTATTTTAACTACCGGGATTGTCTTTGTTGCCAGGTTATTATATTTGCAAGTTATTGACGATAGTTTCACAATACGTTCTCAAGATAATGCCATTAAAGTAACATACGATTATCCCCAACGTGGATATATCTACGATAGAGATGGAAAGCTTTTAGTCTCCAATCAGCCCTCTTACGATGTAATGGTTATTCCTAGAAACTTAAAACCTTTTGATACTACAGAGCTCTGTAATATTATTAGTTTAGAACGTAAAGAACTGGAAAAGCGATTAGATAGAGCTAAAATTTATTCCCCTTTCTTACCATCGGTTATAGTACCTCAGCTTACTAAAAGTGAATATGCATACCTTCAAGAAAAAATGCGAAACTATGATGGTTTTTATATTCAGAAAAGATCTTTGCGAGATTATCATACAAAGCATGGAGCGAATGTATTAGGCTTTATTGCTGAAGTTAGCCCCTCTATTGTAAAAGATAATCCTTATTATTCTTCCGGTGACCTTATTGGAAGAAAAGGAGTTGAAAGTGTTTACGAAGACACCTTAAGAGGAACTAAGGGGGTGAAATATATTCAAAAAGATAAATTGAATAGAGATATTGGTCCCTACAAAGATGGAATTTACGATACGTTACCGGAAAAAGGTAAAGATGTAAAAATTTCAATTAGTGATGAACTGCAAAGTTATGGAGAAAAACTAATGAAAAATAAGCGAGGAGGTATCGTTGCCATAGAACCTGCTACTGGGGAAATTCTTAGTTTAGTGACTGCTCCAAGTTATGATCCTTCAGATTTAGTGGGGCGTAAAAGATCCAGAAATTTTAGCAAAATGTGGTTAGACACAATTGCTAGACCCTTATACGATAGAGGATTACTCGCACAATATCCTCCTGGTTCTCCTTTTAAAACACTAAATGCTTTAATTGCATTACAAGAAGGAGTTGTCGATACTTCTGATAAATTTTCCTGTCACAATGGATATGTTTATGGTAGAGGTAGAAAAATGGGCTGCCATTCACATTCTAGTCCTGTTTCAATGATACCTGGAATCGCTACTTCGTGTAATTCTTATTTTGCACAAGTATATCGTAAAATAATTGAAAAATACCCTACTCCACAAGAAGGCATAGATACCTGGCGTAAACATGTAACAAGTTTTGGTCTTGGCAATTATTTGGGAAATGACCTAAGTACAGGGAGACCTGGAAAAATACCTACTTCAGAATATTATAACAAAATTTACGATTATCCAACCTATAAATGGTTTGCTACCGCTACCCTATCAAATGCTATTGGGCAAGGAGAAGTATTATTAACTCCCATTCAATTAGCTAACATGACGGCAGCAATAGCTAATAAAGGTTGGTATTACACCCCACATATGATTAAGGAAATAGATGGAAAACCTGTTCAAGATAAGCGTTTTACTGAAAAGAAACATACCACTATAGATCCTAAAAATTTTGGTCCAGTTATAGAAGGGATGCACCAAGTATATAAAAATGGTACCGCTAGATTTTTACAAGTAGATAGTATTGAAATTGCTGGAAAAACGGGTACCGCAGAAAATTTCACTAAAATAAATGGCAAAAGGACTCAATTAACCGATCATTCAATTTTTATTGCTTTTGCTCCTGTAGATAATCCTAAAATAGCCATTGCAGTATTTGTTGAAAATGGATATTGGGGAGGAAGATATGCCGGTAAAATTGCGAGTTTAATGATTGAAAAATATATTAAAGGACATATTACTAGAAACGATTTAGAAGATTGGATTTTATCGCATAGTTTAGAGGAGGAATACGCTAAACCTATCAGTGGAGAACCATTTTTAATTAATCAATAATGGGTAAAAATTCAGCAAGTTTCGATTGGGTAACTATTCTTATTTATTTATCATTAGTCTGTTTTGGCTGGGTAAATATATATTCGGCATCATTAGGTACTAGCACACCTGGTTCTTACCTTGATATGAGTGAACCTTATGGTAGACAAGCGTTGTTTATTGGATTAAGTGTTATTTTAATAATAGTAATTTTAGCTATAGAAGCTAAATTCTATCAACGTTTTTCCAGTATCATTTATATAATAGCACTCATTATGCTAGCTGGTCTGTTTGTTTTTGGAAAAACTATATCTGGCGCAACTTCTTGGTACGCTATTGGAACATTTAGATTTCAACCGTCGGAATTTGCAAAAATAGCTACAGCTTTAGCGCTAGCCAAATATGTAAGTGATATTGAAACAAATATTAAGTTGATTTCTCATCAATTTAAAGCCTTTGTAATTATTGCTCTCCCTGCTTTGCTTATCATTCCGCAACCAGATCCTGGTAGTGCCTTAGTTTATGCGGCCTTTTTCTTTCCTTTATATAGAGAAGGAATTTCAGGTTTATATTTTGTACTAGCTATTTCTGGTGCTCTAATATTTGTTGGAACACTGCTTTTTGGGCCTATTTGGGTGGCTGTTGCCGTTGTTTTAATGGGCTGCTTAAGCTTTTTTTTATTGAAAAAGAAAAAAAGACCAGGAATTCCGCTATTACTATTCATCATAGTAACATCAATAGGGCTATCATTCTCAGTTAACTATATTTTTAATAATATCTTTGAACAACGGCACCGAGACCGATTAAATCTTGTTTTAGGAAAAGAAGTTGATAGCCGAGGAATTGGTTATAACACTAACCAAAGTGAAATTGCTATAGGAAGCGGTGGATGGACCGGAAAAGGTTGGACAGAAGGCACCCAAACAAAAGGCCATTTTGTTCCTGAACAACATACCGACTATATTTTTAGTACTGTAGGGGAAGAATGGGGTTTTGCAGGTAGCTCTGCAGTAATAATATTATTCACTTGTTTACTTTTTAGATTAATTTTTCTTGCTGAAAGACAAAAATCTCAATTCAGTAGAATTTACGGGTATAGTGTAGCAGGTATTATATTTATTCATTTTATGGTAAATATTGGGATGGTTTTGGGTATTTTCCCTACTGTAGGTATCCCTTTACCACTATTTAGTTATGGTGGCTCCGGATTATGGGGATTCACCATATTACTATTCATTTTTATTAAACTCGATTCTGAACGCTTATCATTTTAATCGATTATAAGTTATAATGATGCCTCAACTAATGGGCACATTTATCGAAAATAAGTAATAAAGCGGCTACTAATAAAATAAGAAAAGGGTATATGATTTTTCGTTTCATTGTATTTAGAATAATAAACAAACGCCTTTGGTCTTCAACCAGAGGCGTTTGTAGTATATTAAAATTGATTTCTTAATTCTTTATTTTTGAATTTACTGTTGCTCTCTCATTAGTAATATCATTTAAAACATTAACAGCTTCTTCTACATAAACGTCTCTAGTTAAATCTTTATGCCATCTTTCTCTCTTTTGTTGTAATGTAGAGTCTGATTTGAATAGTTCCTTTTCGTAAGGTAAAGATGTGAAAGTTAAGTTTGTTTTGTAATTTTTAAGCGTATCGTATTGCTTAAGTACTTCTTTGTTTTTAGTAGCATCTGCAGCATAATCATCATAATTCAAAGAATATAGATCATCTTCTGTCTGATCTTTAATCCATTTTGCATTCTTCTGAATTAATTTAATTTGCTCACTATTATTCATTCGTTTACGGCTATTAACAATTGCCTTTTTATAATCAAAATCACCCTTCCAAACTTTATAATCTGCAGGATCTATTTTATCCCATGGTAATGGATTTTCTTGATCTTTTTCTCCTACATCTACAAAGCTATAACGATCCGGAACAACCACATCACTTTTAACACCTTCTAATTGTGTAGATCCTCCGTTAATTCTATAAAATTTTTGGGTTGTAATTTTTAAAGCGCCCATATCTCCATAGTCACTATTACGCAACCAACGGTTTAAATCTATTACATTTTGGACAGTCCCTTTACCATAAGTTTGTTCACTACCAATAATAACAGCTCTATGATAATCTTGCATTGCAGCTGCTAAAATTTCTGAAGCAGATGCAGAAAGCTCGTTTACTAAAATTACAAGAGGTCCATCCCAAACAACTTCGGAATCGGTATCTTTTAAAACTTCTTTCTTTTCGTTATTAGATTTTACTTGAACAACTGGTCCTTTTTTGATAAATAATCCAGCAATATCTACAACAGTTTTTAAAGATCCTCCTCCATTGTTTCTTAAGTCTATAACAAGACCTTCCATTCCTTGTTTTTTTAGAGCTTCTATATCTTTACGCATATCGGTTGCCGCATTTCTACTATCGTAATCTTCCATATCGAAATAGAATTTAGGCAAATTAATAATACCGTATTTATTACCTTCTTTATTAATCATTGAAGCTTTAGCATATGTTTCTTCTATTTCAACAATATCTCTAGTTAACGTAACCTTCTCGATATTACCTAATAATTTTTTACGAAGTGTTAATGTTACCTTCGATCCTTTAGGGCCTTTTATTAAATCTACAGCATCATCTAAACGCATTCCAACTATATTCACCGGCTCATCTTCATCTTCTTGCTTTACTTTAAGAATAACATCTCCTTCATCAATCTGATCGCTTCTCCAAGCTGGTCCTCCGGAGATAACATTCACTATTGTTACATTATCCTGCTTTTTTTGTAAACGCGCGCCAATTCCTTCGATTTTACCAGACATTGCTATATCAAATCGATCTTTATCACGTGGTGCAAAGTAATAGGTATGCGGATCGAATTCCTCTACAATTGAATTAATATATATCGAAAAATAATCTTTACGCTCTAAGTCGTTTGTTAAGTCAAAATACTCATCTAGACTATTTCTCGTAGCTTCTTTTGCTTCTTTTTCCAACTCTTCATCAGACTTCATAGTATAGCTATCATCCTCTTCCTTCTTACTTTTTTCGCCTTGTTTCTTATCGTAAAAATTAATAAGTACTGAAAATTTAAGCTGTTTTCTCCATCTTTCTTTTAATTCCTTCTTAGAAGAAACATACTTCTCCTCATCGGTATTAGTATTAATCTCTTCCTTTTTAGAAAAATCAAATGGTTTGCTTAATATTTCAGGGTATACAGTCTTCGCTTCCTCCATTCTTTCCGTTAGTCTATTATAAACTAAATCGAAAAAATCTAAATCCTTATTATTAATTTGATCATCCACTTGTTTTTTATACTTCGAAAATTCTTCTATATCTTTTTTGTAAAAGAATCGTTTAGATGGATCTAAACCATCTATAAAATGATTATAAACCTTTACTGAAAATTCATCGTCTATAGTTTTAGCATCATAATGGCCTTGTTTTAAAACATAGGTAATTAGATCTATAAGGAGTTTGTCTTTGTCAGGATCATCAAAGTTTTTAGTAGTAAAACTGCATGAGGTTGCTGCCATTAACACGGCAAGCACTAGGATTTTAAAATTCCTTTTCATGTATTGCATAAATTTTCTTCGTTAATTACTAATGAAAGTACATTAAAAACTGTGCCATATAAAGAAATGGCAACTAATAATTTGTTAAACTACTAAATTACAGTTTCCGTTTGAAATTACTAATTTAGCAACAATTAAATTTTAGCTATGAATAAGAATAAACCCCTAATATTAGTTACTAACGATGATGGTATTACTGCACCAGGAATACGAGCATTAATTGAGGTTATGAAAGAAATAGGCGATGTTGTTGTAGTTGCACCAGACAGCCCGCAAAGTGGAATGGGACATGCAATTACAATTAGCGACACGCTATTTTGCGATAAAATAACACTAAAAGAAGATGATAATCATAAAGAGTACAGTTGCTCAGGTACTCCGGCAGACTGTGTTAAAATTGGAACTCAAGAAATTTTAAACCGAAAACCCGATTTATGCGTTAGCGGAATTAACCACGGCTCTAATTCTTCTATAAACGTTATATACTCTGGTACTATGAGTGCTGCGGTTGAAGCTGGTGTAGAAGGCATTCCAGCAATTGGCTTTTCTTTATTGGATTATTCGTTAAACGCCGATTTCTCTCCGTGTAAAAAATATGTAAAATCGATTACTCAGGAAGTTTTAAAAAATGGACTTCCAAAAGGAGTGGTATTAAATGTTAACTTTCCTAAATTAGAAGCATCTAAAATAAAAGGAACAAAAATTTGTAAACAAGCTGATGCACATTGGGAAGAAGAGTTCGATAAAAGAACAAATCCACAAGGGCGCGACTATTATTGGCTTACCGGTAATTTCATAAATAATGATACTAGTGAAAAAACTGATGAATGGGCATTAGCCAATGGTTTTGTTTCGATAGTTCCAGTACAGTTTGACCTAACGGCACATCACTTTTTAAAAGATCTTAATTCTTGGGATTTAAATGAATAAATCGAATCTATTTATTGGTTTTTTAGTAGGCATTGCCTTCACAATAGGCGGTGTTCTACTATTCACCAGTATTTTTTCCGATTACAGTTTTGAAAAAAGTATTCAGAATTCCCTTGTTAATGATTATTTTGGTAAATTAATTGCTATTGGAGCTATTCTTAATTTTTTTCCTTTCTTTTTATACCTTCGAAAAAAACAGATTTATCACGCTCGAGGCATTTTACTTGCCTGTTTAGTAATAGCCATTTTTATCGCTATAATTAAGGTGATATATAATTAAAATTTAATAAAATTGAAATATTATTTAATTGCAGGAGAGGCTTCTGGAGATTTACATGGTGCTAATTTAATGCATGCTCTAAAAAAAGTAGATACTGATGCTGAATTTCGATTTTGGGGTGGTGATGCCATGCAAGCAGAAGGAGGCTCTTTAGTTAAACACTATAAAGAACGTTCCTTTATGGGTTTTGCTGAAGTTGTTTTAAACATCAGCAAAATTTTTAAAGATATATCTCTTTGCAAAAAAGATATTGAAGCATACCAACCCGATGCGCTTATTTTTATAGATAATTCAGGTTTTAATTTACGAATTGCTAAATGGGCAAAAGAAAAAGGTTTTTATACGAATTATTATATCTCTCCACAAGTATGGGCATCTAGAGCTAAGAGAGTACAAGCCATTAAGCGAGATATCGATGCCATGTATGTTATTCTTCCTTTTGTAGAAGATTTTTATAAAGATTTTGATTATGAAGTGAATTTTGTAGGTCACCCCCTACTCGATGCAATTCATAAATATGAGCATTTAGATTTAAAAACACTTCAGGAAGAATATAATTTGGACGATCGTCCTATTATTGCTTTATTACCTGGAAGCAGAAAACAAGAAATCTCAAAAATGCTTAGCGTAATGCTTAGTGTTACAAATACTTTTAAAGATTATCAGTTTATAATCGCTGGAGCTCCTAGCCAAGATAAAGAATTTTACGAGCCTTATTTAAAAAAATCGAACATTCATTTAATTATGAATCGTACTTACGATATTTTAACCCATGCTCATGCTGCACTAGTAACTTCGGGAACAGCAACTTTAGAAACAGCACTTTTTAACGTACCTGAAATTGTTTGTTATAAAGGGAATTTTATTTCGTACCATATCGCTAAACGGATTATTAAATTAAACTATATCTCATTAGTCAATTTAATTATGAATCGTGAAGTTGTAAAAGAACTAATTCAAAATGAATTAGATACTGAAAATCTTACAACTGAACTTCATAAAATATTAGAAACCGAGCAGCGAGATAAAATGCTAAACGATTATGAAGTTTTAGAACGAAAGTTAGGAGGAGTTGGTGCGAGCTTAAAAGCAGCAAAACTAATTGTAGCAAATACAAAGAAGAAAAAGCAATAATAAATATGAAGTATTCTTTGAAAAATAATTTCTCTTTTTCAGTAGTACTCCTATTTATTTGTGTGTTATTATTAAGTTCTTGTGGAACTTCAAAACCAAAAGTAATTACCTCAAAAGACGATGCTTTAAAACAACAGCCCCATTTTGATAAGGAAATATCCTCTTCTACTACAAAACCTATAGGCGTTCCAAATAAGAACAGAAAAATCGCAAAAATTATAAAGAAAGCGCAAAAATTTGAAGGTACTAAATATAAATATGGCGGTACCAGCAAGCGAGGTATGGATTGTTCTGGATTAGTGTTTGTTGCATTTACTGAAAATAATATTCCATTTCCCAGAACCTCAAGAGCCATGTCGCTGCAAGGAAAACGAATTTATTTAAAAGAAGTAACTAAAGGCGACTTATTATTTTTTGGAACCAGCAAAAATAGGAAGGTAATTAACCATGTTGGTTTGGTAATTGAACATTCCGACGAAATTTATTTTATACATGCTACTACTTCTAGAGGAGTGATTGTAAGTACCTTATCTGAACGATATTGGGAAAATAATTTTGTAATGGCACGCAGATTTTTATAATCTTTATTTATTTTTATAACGCCCTACTCGCTAATTTTCAATTAGATGGGTTTTATAAACAGTAAAATTCTTATAATTTCTACACTTATAGTAAGTGGTATTCTACTTGCTAAATATGTTTCTATTCCTATACAATATTCACTTTTAATCCTTATTTTTTCAATTATATGCTTTCTGTATGGATGGTATAATTCAAATAGAAAACTCTATCCAACCTATTTATTTGGTTTTGCTACTTATTTTATATTCCTAATTTTCGGGTTCATTTTATACTCCATTCATAGCCCTAAAAATCAACCTTTTTACTATGCTAACAATAAGAGTAAGGCTAAACTTATTAAAATAGTTATTCAGGAGAGACTTAGAAGTACAGCTTATCAACAACGTTTTTTAGTACACGTTAACGAAACCATTAGCAAGGAAAAAGAGCAACTAAAGCATACAACTACTACAGGTAAATTATTAGTGTATATGCCTTTAAATAGGCTCTATGAAGTAGGAAACCAATATTATATTCCTGCTAAATATAAAAGCATCTCTGCTCCTATAAACCCATATCAATTTAATTACCGAAATTATTTAGAAAATCAAGGTGTTTTATACCAGACGCAACTATCAGAAAAGGAGATCCTACCTACTACTTGGCAGAGTAAAAAAAGGCTAATCCCTTTACTAAAAAGAAAAGTAGGCCAAATTTTAAACAAACTGAATCTTAAAAAGCCGGAATCAGGCATATTACAAGCCTTGATAATTGGCGATAGAACTGAGATAAACCAGAAATTATATCAAAACTATGCTAGTGCAGGCGCTATCCATATTCTTGCTGTTTCTGGTTTACATGTAGGTATTTTGCTTCTTTTTATCCGTTTTATTTTAAAACCTTTACGCTATCTAAAGTTTGGTAAAGTAATTATTTTGCTGGCGAGTTTAATTGGAATTTGGTGTTTTGCATTAGTTACTGGTTTATCAGCATCTGTAGTAAGAGCTGCAACAATGTTTAGTTTTGTGGCCTTAGGTTTACATCTTAACCGAAAAACGTCTTTATTGAACAGTATTTTTTGTTCATTTTTAATCCTTATAATTTTTAATCCTTATTATATTTTCCAAGTTGGTTTTCAATTAAGCTATGCAGCAATTTTAAGTATTGCACTGTGGATGCCAAAATTTAAAAAAATCTGGTATCCTAAAAATAAGATTGTAAACTACTATTACCAATTAATAGCGGTTAGCATATGTGCACAATTGGGTGTATTTCCTTTAAGTATATATTACTTTCATCAATTCCCAGGATTGTTTTTACTAACTAATTTTATAGTACTTCAACTATTACCCATTGTCCTTATTGTAGGTTTTATGGTATTGTGTTTAGGATATTTTAATTGGTTCCCGAAACCTATAATTTATGCTTATCGAAATTTATTAGAATTCTTAAATGAAGTTATTCAATGGATAGCTAATCAAGAAGCTTATATCATTCGTAACATACACCTCTCTAGCATTTCTTGTATATTACTAAGCTTAGTTATTTTGTGTTTATTTTTTCTATTAAAAAGCAAGAAAGCTAAATCTCTTATAGTTTTTTTGGCTATTATTTTACTCTTCCAAATTAATCTCTTGTATGAAAAAGCAGGCTATTATAATAAGAAACTATTTATTCTGAATAAAGCACGTCAAACTGTAATTCTTCAAAAACAGGATCGAAATTTATCTATTTATACTTCGGCTGAAAAAAGGGATGTTGAAGATTGGAATTACTTGAATTCTTTTCAACTTGAGGAAGGTATTTTAAATACCGAAATTTTAAAAATAAACAACTTCTATAAATTTGAAGACTTGAAGATACAAGTTATAGATAGTACAGCAATTTTTAAATTTCCCAATTTTAAGCCTGACCTTATACTACTAAGCAATTCTCCTAAAGTAAATCTAGACCGTGTACTCTCAATTTTACAACCAAAATTAATTATAGCCGATGCCAGTAATTATAGTAGTTTAATTGACATGTGGGAACAAACTTGTAACCAGAAAAAAATCCCTTTTCACAATACACGCAAAAAGGGAGCTTTATTATTATCTAATATGGAGATTACAAAAAATAAAGTCTCTAAAAAGTAGATTCGAAATTTAGTTTATAATCCTCCCATGCTTTTTCTGAAGTTAACTTCTTATAATCATCTTTAGCGAAAACAGCTAAATATATTTCTATTTGTTCCGGAGTTTTATATCCTTTCAAAGGAGCTATTACCTCTCCATCTTCATTAAAGAAAACAATACTAGGGTATGCATTAATCTGCAAAGCACGAGCAAATTGGTGCGGACTATTACGCCCTTTTAGCTTTTCGTTATAACCCGGATTTGCATAGGTTTCATCTTTATAATTAATCTCTTCTTGACCTTCAGCATTAAACTTAACGGCATAAAAATGCTCATTAATATATTTTGCAACCCGAGGATCGCTAAACGTATTTTTATCTAACATTTTACAAGGTCCGCACCAAGTGGTATATGCATCCATTAAAATATTTTTGGGTTGTTTCTTTTGGGCTGCTAATGCTTCATTCATCGACATCCAATCAACCTTTTCTTGCTGAGCTTGAACAGAAACTCCACAAACTATTAAAATAAGTAATACTAACTTTTTCATAAATGTTATGTCCTTTTTCAATTTCTAAAAACAAAAAGCGTTCCTAAGTAGAAACGCTTTTTAATTTCATTATTTATAATTTAAATATTCTCTTCGATCTCGTAAGGAGCATTATCTTGCTCATCAGCAATTTCTCTTTCGTTATCTTCTGCTCCATGAGTCAGTCTCTTAAGCGGTTTTAAAAGCGCTATTACTAGTAACCCAAAAATTACTGTAAAAATAGTAATTCCTAAAAATATTGTTTTCTCACCAAGTTCTTCAGAGCCTTCTCCTAACAAACCGGCTACTTTATTTCCTAAGCCTGTAGCTGCAAAATAAACCCCCATCATTAAAGAAGCATAACGTAATGGTGCTAATTTGGTTATGAAAGAAAGTGCTACCGGAGAAGCACAAAGTTCGCCAATGGTATGGAATAAATAAGCAAATACTAACCAATACATAGCAGAACTTCCAACTGCTTCATATTGTAAAGATGCAAAAACCATAAATACAAAGCCAAGTCCCATAATTATAACTCCTACCCCCATTTTAAATAATGAAGAAGCTTCTTTTCCTTTTAATTTTCGTTTGGCCCAAAAACCAGCTACAATGGTGGCAAATATAATTATAAAGCCTGCGTTTAGCCCTTGGAACATTGCAGCAGGAATCTCATAACCGAATAAAAATCGATTTGTTTTTTCTTGGGTATAAATACTCATTAAACCTCCCGCTTGTTCAAACGCCCCCCAGAAAACAATAACGATTAAAAAGGAAAGCAATAATACCAAATATCGGTCTTTATTTACTTTCAATTCTAAATCTTTATAAATCATCATCATTAAAGCGGTAATAGCAGATAAAAAGATGAAAAGCAACCCGTAAGCCCAACCTAAAACAAACCAGCCATATACTGAAGCTATTAATAAAACCCCTGTTACTGCTAGTTGTAAAGGCGATTTAAATAAATCTTTATATAAATCCGGAATGGAGACTTCGTTTGAGGTATCTTCTTTTACATGATTCCCTACGTGAGTTAAGAATTTTTGTCCCCATACATATACTACCAATCCAATTAACATAGCAATACCTGCTAAGCCAAAACCATAATGCCATCCATATTCTTTAGCTACTAAACCTACTGATGTTGTTGCTAATAAAGAACCCAAGTTTATCCCTATATAAAAAATACTAAATCCTTTATCTCTTCTAATATCTCCTTGTTTATATAATCCACCTACCAATGTAGATACGTTTGGTTTTAAAAGACCAACTCCTAAAACGATAAGTCCTAAACCAGTATAAAAAGCCCAATCATATTCAAAAGCTAAAACACCGTGACCAAAACAAAGTAAAATTGCTCCGTATAAAACCGATTTTTTCTGCCCGATTAATTTATCGGCAATCATCCCTCCAGGAATCGACATTACATACACTAACATCGTGTACCAACCGTAAAGTGCTAGAGCTTCACCTGTACTCCATCCTAAACCGGGGTTAGCTTTTGTTGTTTCAGCAACCATATATAGAGTTAATATGGCTCTCATCCCGTAATAACTAAAACGTTCCCACATTTCAGTTAAAAACAAAATATAAAGACCTACCGGATGACCGAATAATTCTTTTTTATGAGCTTCTACAGCTTTCGAATTCATAGGATTAAATTTAGTTTTTATAGATTTTCAGTAATAAAATTAGTCATTTTTGTATATAAGTGTAAGCGTGTATTTCCACCATAAATACCATGATTTTTATCGGGATAAATGGCCCAATCGAATTGTTTATTGGCTTGGACTAGCGCTTCTACCATTCTCATGGTATTCTGCACATGCACGTTATCATCTCCACTACCATGAATCAGCAAATACTTTCCTTTTAATTTTTCTACATGATTAATTGGCGAATTATCATCGTATCCAGAAGCATTATCTTGAGGTTTCCCCATAAAACGTTCTGTATAAATGGTATCGTAAAAACGCCAGCTAGTTACCGGAGCAACTGCAATTGCCATTTTAAAAACATCGTTTCCTTTAAGGATTGCATTCGAAGCCATAAAACCTCCAAAACTCCATCCCCAAATGCCTATTCGGTTAGAATCGATGTATTTTCTGTCTCCCAATTTTTTAGCTGCTGAAATTTGATCTTCTAACTCATATTTCCCTAACTCATTTTGGGTTACCTTTTTAAAATCGGCTCCTTTAAATCCAGTTCCCCTACCATCTACACAAGCTATAATGTAACCTTTATCTGCCAATAGTTGGTACCAATAATCATTAGTATTATAATAAGAATTTGAAACGGATTGAGAACCTGGTCCGGAATATTGGAACATCAATAATGGATACTCTTTATTTTCATCAAAATTGGAAGGTTTAACCATCCACATATTTAAACTGTTTCCATTTATCTCGATTGTAGATAGTTCTTTTGTAGAAAAATTATATGCCTTCTCTACTTGTAAAAGTTGAGTATTATCTTCAATTTCTCGAATTAATTTGCCATTTTTAGCTAAATGAAGCGTGTATTGGTAAGGCGTTTGTGTATTCGTAAAAGTATTGATAAAATAGGTGAAATCGGCACTAAAATCGGCACTATTCATTCCGGTTTGTTGGGTTAACCTTTTCTTCGATTTTCCGTTTGGCTTAACCGCATACACATCTCTATTCACACTACCCTCTTCTGTACTCTGGTAATAAATACGGTTATTATTAGGATTATAACCATAATACTGCGTTACTTCCCAATCTCCTTCAGTTACTTGGTTTTGTAATTTACCTTCTTCATTATACAGATAAATGTGGTTATAACCACTACGCTCACTTGTCCAGATAAAATCATTATTCTGTAAAAAAGTTAAATTATCTGTTACATCTATATAAGCTTTATCCGTTTCTGTAAGTACTACTTTTGCTTTGTTACTTTTGGCATTTACAAAAAGTAAGTCGAGTTTATTCTGTTTTCTATTTAAGACTTGAACACTCAACACATATGGTTTTTGTGTCCATTGCAAACGGGGAATATAAAAATCTTTATAGTCTCCTAGACTAATTTCTTCTGTAGTTTTAGATGAAACATCGTAGATATGTAATGATACCTTAGAATTTGCTTCTCCAGCTTTAGGGTATTTAAAAGTTTCTTCATGTGGATATAATGCCGTTCCAAAAATATCCATTGAAAATTCTGGCACTTCCGATTCATCAAATCGTAAATAGGCGATTTTATCTCCCTTTATATTCCACTTAAAAGCACGAACAAAAGACAGTTCTTCTTCATACACCCAATCAGTAACCCCATTTATAATTTGGTTCTTTTTACCATCCGTTGTTATTTGGTTTACTTTACCATTAGAAACATCGTAAGTATAGATATTATTTTCAAAAACATAAGCTACTTTACTGTTATCAGGAGAAAAAGTAGGTTCTTGAATTTGCTCATCGCTAATTTTTGTTACCGAACCACTAGCCACATCATAAATATAATAAACAGCTTTAGAGGATCTACGGTAAATTGAGGTTTTATTAGTTGCTAATAAAATTTTACGTTCATCGCTACTAAACGAAAAGTCATCGAATTGTTTAATTTCAGATAACTTATCAGAATCAACTAACGTACTTGTTTTCTTTCCCGTTTTATAGCTGTATACATCTATCCTAGTTCGACCGTTTGTTCGATCTTTATGCAGCACAACGTACTCTTTACCATTATTTAAAGATTGAAGATTTTGTAATTGTTGTTGCCTAAATTTACCACTCCAGATTTCTTCGAGTGTAACTTGTTTTTCTTGAGCCATAGCTGCAGATGCCATAAGAATAAATAGCATGAAAATTTTAGAGAACTTCATTAAATTAAGATGAAATTTTATTGGATGCCAAGTTTACTAATTTTTAGCGAAAAATACGTCGTAAGTGGTGTTAAATACTAAAAAGTTGTTAATAAAAAAGTGAAAATTATGAATATTGAAAACAACTCAATTTAAAATAGGAAACTTCAGAACAATTGTATCTTTGTATTGCAAAAATTGAAGTTATGTATCAGCCCATTTCCGGTTTTTCAAAACAATCTAAAGAACAAAAGATAGATTGGTTAGCAAAAACCTACTTAAAAAACTCCCCAGAAGCAAAAAATATAATTAAACAATATTGGAATACCGATCAGAAACTCCAACAATTACACGATGAATTTTCTGAAAACACCATCAGTAATTATTATTTACCCTTCGGAATTGCCCCTAATTTCTTAATAAATAATAAGCTATTTAGCATTCCTATGGCAATAGAAGAAAGCTCGGTAGTTGCTGCTGCCAGTAAAGCTGCTAAATTTTGGGGAACACGAGGAGGCTTTAAAACTAAAATAATCGATACGCTAAAAGTAGGACAAGTTCACTTTTCTTTCGTTGGAGATTTCGATAAATTATCTAGTTTCTTTAAGAAAATACAACCTAAATTTCAAGAAGCCGCTAAACCCATAACTCAAAATATGGAAAAACGTGGCGGCGGGATTAAAAGTGTACAACTGAAAGATAAAACAAATTTACTACCTGACTACTATCAACTTCATTGCGAATTTGAAACAGTAGATAGCATGGGAGCCAATTTTATAAATAGTTGCTTAGAGACCTTTGCCGATGTACTAGAAAAAGAAGCTCAGTTGTATACCGATTTCTCTTCGGAAGAAAAAGAGATTGAAATTATTATGAGCATTCTTTCTAATTATGTTCCTGAATGTTTAGTTCGCGCTGAAGTGTCTTGCCCTTTAAATGAATTTTCAGATACTACAACTATTCCTGGAAAGCAACTTGCAGAAAAATTTGTCAGGGCTGTTAAAATAGCCGAAAAAGAGCCTTATAGAGCTGTTACTCATAATAAAGGAATTATGAATGGTATTGATGCCGTGGTATTAGCTACCGGAAACGATTTTAGAGCTATTGAAGCTGGAGCTCATGCATATGCTTCAAAAAACGGAAAATACAGTAGTTTAACCCATGCTGAAATTGATGGCGAAAACTTCAAATTTTCAATTGAAATCCCATTAGCTTTAGGAACTGTAGGTGGTCTAACCGGATTACACCCATTAGTGAAATTAGCCTTACAAATTTTAGGAAATCCTTCTGCAAAACAATTAATGGAAGTAGTAGCTGTTGCAGGTCTTGCCCAAAACTTTGCTGCGATACAATCTTTAATAACCACCGGAATTCAAGAAGGGCATATGAAAATGCACCTAATGAATATCCTAAATCAATACAAGGCTACTGAAACCGAAAAAAAAGTATTGGTAAACTATTATAAAAATCATGTAGTTTCATACAGCGATGTAGCTATACAACTTGAAAAACTAAGACAATGAAGTTTTACGGAAACGGAAAATTATTACTAACCGCAGAATATGCCGTATTGGATGGTGCACAAGCCTTATGCTTACCTACTAAGTTAGGCCAATCGCTAGAAGTTACAGAAACCAAACAACCCGGAATTTTCTGGCAAAGTTTCGATTGTTATCAAAAAATATGGTTTGAGGATTCTTTTTATTGGGAAAATGAAAAATTGATTGCTAAAAGCGATTCTAAATTTTCTAAAAGACTTATTCAAATTTTACAAAAAGCACAGCAATTATCTAAAATCGATATTTCTAATAAAGGTTTTAAAATTACTACTCTTTTAGATTTTGAGCGCAAATGGGGGCTTGGTACTTCATCAACGTTAATTAGTACCATTTCACAATGGCTACAAATTAGTCCGTATACACTCTTAACAGAAACGTTTGGTGGCAGCGGATACGATTTAGCCTGCGCAACAGCTAATGGACCTATTCTGTATGAAAACACCCCTGAAAAAACTGTTTTAAGCGCTTCTTTTAATCCTGATTTTAAAAAAGATCTATTTTTTGTTTATTTAAATAAAAAGCAAAATAGTAGAGAAGCTATTACCCATTATAGAGATCAAACTTCAGTTGATATTCAAAAATTGACTTTGAAAATATCGAATATCACGCAGCAATTATTAAAAAGTGAAGATTTAGCTGCTTTTGAATTATTATTAGATATTCACGAAACAATAGTATCTAAAGCTATTGGTTTACCTAAAGTTAAAGCTAAACACTTTTCTGATTATACTGGAAGCGTAAAAAGTTTAGGCGCCTGGGGAGGAGATTTTGTATTAGCAACTCGACAAGATGCATTAACGTATTTTAAAAATAAAGGCTTTGAAACTATTATTCCATATGATGAAATAATTTTGTAATAGTTCTATTAAACAATTTGGAGCTTAAGATTTTTAATTATCGCTATACATAAAAAAATCCCTAAGAAACTTAGGGATTTTTTATATTTATAAAGGGCAATTTTTTAATAAAAATCAGCTCTATTATCTTCAATTTCAGCTTTATCTTTTAAAGCATCAAGCGCTCTACTTGTAGCCATCTGGCGACGTACACTAGTTTGTTGTTGCGCAAAAGGAAGGTAAGAATCTAAAGCTGGTGCTTCACTTTTCTTCTCTAACTCTACTACATACACACCTTTATTACCAACAATTGGTTTACTAGTTTCTCCTTCTTTTAAAGCATATACAGCACCAACTACTTCTGGCTCGTTACCTGCTCCTGCTAAAGTTGGAGAACTTAAGTTAACTGATTTTGCAGTTTGTATTACTTTATTTTGATTTTTAGAAACATCAGCTAAAGTTTTTCCACTTATTTTTTCTTTAATAAGTGCCGCTTTTTTCTCTTTAGTTAGAATAGGAATAATTTTAGAAGAAGCATCTTCAGGTGTCATTAAGCCTTTACCATGTTTCTCAGTAATTTCTGCTACTAAGTAACCTGTAGAGGTATCGAATCTTTTTACATCTCCTTTATCAGTATCGTCGTTAAACGCCCACTGAACTACGCGTCTTTGCTCTCCTACACCTGGTATATTTTCATCTAAAGCTTTTACATTACGTACAGTTCTTACTTTATAATTAGACGATTTTGCTTGCTCAGCAATATCATCTTCTCTTGCAGCCATTTCAAACTTCGTAACTTCATTGAAAAGTTGATTTCTAGTAGTTTCAGAAGGTTCAATTTCTCTAGAAACTGTTGCAATTTTAACAGCACGCTCTTTATCAGTTTGCTCTTTCACATAAATTACGTGATATCCAAAATCTGTTTTTACTACACCAACACTTCCTACAGGATTGTTCAATGCATAATCTTCAAATTCCGGAACCATTTGTCCAGGTCCAAAATAACCTAAATCTCCAGAGTTTTGCTTAGCTGAAGGATCGTCTGAAAATTCTGTTGCTAATTTTTCAAATTTAGATTTGTTTTGTTTCACAACATTTGCCAAACTATCAGCCAATGCTTTTGCTTCTGGTTGTGTACGGTCACCACCAGCACGAGTTCCTTTGTAACTCAATAAAATATGACTTGCTTTTACTGAATCTGATAGTTTTTTAGTTTCTACCATTTTGCTCAACTTCCAGTAATTACCTTCTTGGTAAGGACCGAAAACTTCACCTTTTTCAAGGTTGAATAGTTTATCTGCAAATTCCTTTGGAAGCTGATTTTTGAAACGGAAACGTAAAGGTTCCTGTATATCAGAGTTTACGTTTACAAATTCTTCAGCATTATCGGTTGTTTTAAAACCTGCAATAGTATCGTTAGAATTAGTTACTGAATTAAATTCAATTCGGTTTTTCAATAGTTCATTTAAAGAATTTTTAGCTTCCTCTTTATCTTCATCAGATGCTTTTTCTTCAAAAAGAACGTATTCTATGTTACGAGATGCTTCTGTTTTAAACTCTTCTTTATGATCGTTGATATAAGATTGAATATCTTTTTTAGATACTTCAACTTCATCATCAGGTATAGAAGAATAAGGAACTTGTACATAACGAAGATCCATGGTATTATTTTCCATTTTGTAGGCTTGCTCTCCTTCTGTTAAGGTTGCACCTACTCCTGCACGTATCATATTTGCATAAATATTTTGCGATGCAGTTTCTGCTAAACCACCTTCGTAATTTAACCATTGCTGGTACATTTGAGGAGAGGTTTGTTTAATGCTCGCAATATATTCTTTCAGCTTATTTTCATCGAAAACACCAGCTTTATTTAAAAATTGCGGATTGTTGGACATTTGCATCTTAATTACTTGACGAATTTGTGACTTTTCAGCACGAATTCCCAAATCTTCAATTTGCTCTTCCATTATTTTTTGGCTCAACAACTGCTCCCAAACTCTATTCACAGCTTGAGTGGTAGAAATATTACCTCGCATATTTTGCTGATAGGCTTCTACCTGTCGAGCAAATTCTATGCGATCAATATCTTCTCCATTTACGGTGGCTATCGAGTTGTTTTTCGATGCAAATCCTCCATTTTTAATTATACTAGGAACAAGGAATGCAAATAATGCAAATCCAATAACCACAATAATCAAAGCAGATTTCTGCCTAATATTATGTAATACTGCCATTTTTAAATAAAATTTATCAAAATATAGTGGGCGAAAATAAGGTTTTTAGCTTAATTATGAAACTTATAATTAGCAAAATCTTAACTTTTTAACGCTTTAATCTTGAGGTTTAATTTTAAGTTCTACTAACTCTATCTTTGTGTTAGAAACTTCTTTAATAATTATTTCAAAATCATCAATTCGAACTTGCTCATTTTTTTGCGGAATTTCTTCCGTATGGTTAACTATAAAACCACCTAAGGTCTCATAATTTTCTTCAGTAGGTATATTCAACTTAAAGCTCTCGTTTAAATAATCTACTTCTGCACGGGCTGAAAACAGGTAATGATCTTCTCCTAATTTTTCTTCAATTATAATAGTTGAATCATGTTCATCTTCTATTTCACCGAAAAGCTCTTCAACAATATCCTCTATCGTCATCATCCCACTTGTTCCTCCATATTCATCAATTACCACTGCAATACTTTTTCTTTTTTTGGTTAAGGTCTTTAAAACATCTTTTACCCACATTGTTTCGGGAACAAAAACAACAGGTAATAACATTGATTTTATAGAGTCTGGACGTTTAAATAATTCAAACGAGTGTACATAGCCAATAATATTATCTATCGAATCGTTATAAATTAATAATTTAGAAAGCCCGGTTTCTGTAAAAGTTTCGATTAATGCGGCTGGATCTTCATTTTGATCGACTGCAATAATTTCAGTACGCGGAATCATTACTTCCCGAGCTTTTATATCTGAAAACTGAAGTGCGTTTTGAAAAATTTGAATTTCGGTATCAACTGATTCATCTTCTTCAACAATTTCCATCTGCTCGCTTATAAAATTACCCAATTCAATTTTACTAAAGGCCAATTGCACTTCATCTCCATCGGTTTTAAAAAAACGTTTCAAAATGATATCTGAAATCCAGATAACAAAAGAAGAAATAAAACTAAACAGTAAATAAAAAGCATAAGCAGGTATTGCGAAAAATTTCAACATCAAATTTGCATAAATTTGAAAGAAAACTTTTGGTAAAAACTCAGCCGTTAATAAAATAAGTAAAGTCGATAAAACGGTTTGAGAGAAAAGACTTAAATCGGTAATTAAATAACTGAAAAATGGATTATTAAGAGGTTGCATACTATGAAACCAATCCATAATAATATCTCCCATAAAAAAACCATAAACCACCAAAGCTATATTATTCCCCACCAACATGGCAGCTATAAATTTAGAGGGCTTTTTGGTTAATTTCTTTAAAACATTGGCTAAAAAATCGTTTTGCCTTTTTTCGATTTCTATATAAATCTTGTTGGAAGAGACATAAGCAATCTCCATCCCAGAAAAAAAGGCTGAAAGTATGAGTGAACAGATAATAATAATGATTTCTGGACTCATTTACTTACCCGATTTTCGTTGTTCAATTTTTTTACGGAAACGTCTTTTAAAAAAATACATGAAAATAGCCAAAGCGGCCATAAATAAAAAAAGATAGGCTCTAGGCCGTTGAGTTGACCATACAGCAAAGGTTTCGTAAATAAAAACTACAGCTATTATTAGGTAAGCATATTCAAAATATCTAAAATATTTACTCATTTTTGGACTCCTTTATGATTTGAATTCCGTTATTAGAACGCGCATTGAAATTATCAAAATTTTGGTTAGAATCAAAACCTAAACTTTTAGCAAAAGATCCATCTGGAAATTTTATCTCATTTGGATGATCGGTAAAAACCCAATTTTGATTTTGATCCCAATATAGTTGTTCTGCTTCTAAAAGCGTACTATCGCTTGTAGTTATTACAACATTTCCTTGTAAGTCTATAAGCCCAGTTTCGTCGTATACAATTCCATAATCTGCAATAACAGTGCTTTTCTCGTTATGTTCATCAAAAAAAGCAACATTTACTCCTTCAGGAAATTCCCTATATGGAAAATCTTTATTCTGGTAATTAAGCATTTTATCACTTTTCAAAGTGGCTACTACACGACCAGAATCAGTATACTTTAAGTTTATCCCTTCTGCTATGCCTGCGGGTTCATCAGCAGCATTTCGAGAAGCTTTAATTTCTTCTAAATTTCCTTCACATGAAAAAAGCATTGCTACACCAAACAATGTAGCAATGCTTTTAGTTATTTTTCGGTATGTGGTGTTCATATTATAATTGGGGAATACGAACAGTCTCACCGATCCAACATCCAACACTAATAGCTTCTCCTGCTTTTTTTCCTTCTTGGAAAACATCAGCTTTTTGTGGAGCTCTACCATTATATGCGGCTACTGTTTTCCTAGCGTGTGTAGATAAAGATGGATCTACACGACCTGCTCTTGCAGCATAATCTGCAGCTAACCAATATACAGCTCTTTTCTCAAATGCAGTTGAACCACAGTTATTAGCACTTTTTGCATACATTTCAGCTATTTTTAAATAAGCTCTACCCATAGATGGTTTTGCTTTAAGCGCTTTTCTATAAAAACTACGTGCTTGAGAGAAGCTTCCTTTATTCTGATAATTAGATGCTATTCTGTAATAAATTTTAGCTTTTTCAGCTGGCTCTTTTTCTAATTGAGCTGCTTCATTATAATATTCCAATGCTTTAGCATTATTTCCATCAGCTTCAGATAACTGACCTAATGAATATGCTGATGCTGCAGATGGTTCTAATTTATGTAACGCCTCAGACACTTTTATGAAAAGTGGATCTTCAGTACAATCTTTACCAGAAAGTCTAGCATTTACATTTTTCAACCAACTTACATCCTCTTTTCTAGCGTCAAATTCTTTAGAATAGATAGGAATTAAGTTTTCACAATCTGCTCTTACACCTAATTTTGTATTAACTGCATTTTTAACAGCATTAAAGTTATTTAAGCGTTGTTCTGCAATTTTAATGGTTCTCTTTTCTTTAGAAGATAACTCTTCGCCTTTTTCTTGCTTTTCTAAAAGTGAGTTTAAAAGATTAGCTTCATTAATTTCTTCCTCTTCAATTTTAGACATTACGCGATCGTAAATATTGAAAACGTCTTGTAAATCTCGATCACCGGCATCTTGCATATTTACCATTAAATCAAAATAAGCATACAATCCTTTAGGACTAGTAAAGTTCTTTTTATCTTCTGTATATGCCTTATCAAAAGCTTCCCATTTTTCTTCAGTAGTTCCTAATTTATTATCAAACTTCAAAAGTGCGATATCACTATAAACATCCCCTTTTTTAGTTTTTGATGGATATAATTCTAAACGTTCTTTATAAACATCAATAAGTTCATTAATAAATTTTTCTTTTTCTCCTTCTGGAGCTTTATCAATTTTATATTTCAATATTCGCTCTAGATACTGAAAAGTTGCAAGACTGTAATCAGGGCAATCTTTTTTAACTTGCATTAAAGGCTCGTAAGCCGCATCATAATTTTTGGCTCTGGCATCATCATAAGCTAAAGCCGCAGTAGTTCGACAATCTTGGGCAAAAGCACCCGAAGCGTAAAGAACTGTAGTTAATAAGACAATTAATCTCACTTTCATCTTTCTTGTTTATTATGGTTAATTAAACTTTCTCTTTACAAACCAACGGTCATTCAATGATAAACCAATTGATAATTTAAAATAATCCTCTTGTATTAAACCCGAACTTGTGGTACCTCTTTGTCCGTACTCAAAACCAAGATTAAGATTAGAAAAATCTCTTCCAATCGGTAAGCCTAAACCAAAAGATATGCCAAACTCATCGATATCTTCTCCATTAAGCTTTAAACCAGACTGCTCATATCGCAATCCACCTCTAAAAACTATTCTTTTATAGTAACTTGTTATTGAATTAAATTCCGGCACAAAAAAACCTCCTAAGTGATAAGAGTTAGCATCACCATATTCAGTATCTAAAATTGGATTACTGTAAACTGATATATTTCCTATTTTAGTTGAATTGGTATACTGCCCTCCTACAAACCATTTATTGGGCTTACCTATACCTAATCCTATTGTAGATATAGCAGGAATAGTAACTTCGCGATCTCTTACCTCTGAATCTTTGGAATTAAACATTCGCCCATTACCTACAAATGAAACATTCCCAATTTCTCGGAAATTATCAATAGTAAAATCTGTTTCCGGAGTATAGGTTGCAGCGGCATGAAATTTTAATCCGTTATTCAATTTTGTTTGATAATCCAAACCTAAATTAAAATCGAAACCACTTACATCTGTACGTTGAATTTCTTTAGTTCCGTATTGAATATTCTCTCGTAATACTGTACGATCATGCTGAATATTTCCGAAATTATAGTCAGCAGTAACTCCAAAACTTAAATTTGATGTTATTGCATAAGCTGCTGAAAAATATACTTTATTTACTCCTCCTCTACCTTTTAATTGACTAGCAGAAGCTTCCCCTATATCTAAAATACGGTAGCCTACGGATTTATAAGGAATTAACCCTAAACCAAATCCAAATTTACCTATTGGAACTCCTAGCGATAAATAATCTAGAGAAACATTTTTTGCCTTGTCGCTATTTTGTGCATTATCCTGTGTAGTATATTCCGCACTTCCTCCTACAGAATAAACAGTTCTACCCAACCTGGCATACGCAGCAGGGTTCCTTAAGTTTAAGTGAATACTATCTGAAAACACACTAATACCTCCCATAGCGCGGTTTTCGACAGTTCCTTTAAAATTAGTAATCCCTAATCCGTAATACGAATAAGGCGATGACGTGTTTTCCTGAGCCGTGGCTACAATTCCTGAAAAAAAAGCTACGATTAAAACAAATCGTTTTATCATTGAAATTTATTATATTCTAAAATATGGTTTAAACCTTCTAAAAGAAAATTTGAGTTCGCAAATATGCTATTTTTTAGTCTCTTTGACAAAAATTGATTATCTCCTCCTGTCAAAATCACTGTTAAATCTTTAAATTCTGACTTATAATTGGAAATCATGCCATCAATTTCTGCAACAAAACCTAATTGAATACCACTTCGCAAACTTTCTTCAGTAGAAGTTCCCACTAATTTTAGATGATTATTATCTACTGTTATTAACGGCAATTTCTCTGTAAACTTATGTACAGAATCAAATCTTAACCGCAAACCTGGAGAAATTCCTCCGCCAAGGTACTCTTTATTCTGGTTTAACAAATCATAAGTAATACAAGTTCCTGCATCTATTACCAAACAATTTTGGTTAGGGTATTGATGTGCTGCTGCTGCTGCTAAAGCAATTCTATCATTTCCTAAAGATTCCGGTGTACTGTATTTATTACAAAAAGGCAACTTCGGATTCTCACTTACATCCAAAATTGGATAATTTTTAAGCTTTTTTTTGATAGGTTCAGTATCCCGAAGTACGCTACAAACCACTGCTTTTTTAATTTCAGGGTAATTCGATAAAATTTTTTCAATTTTTCTCGAAAAATCCATTCTTGGAATTTTGAACACTTCTAAAATCTTATCACCTTGAAAAAGAGCTGTTTTCGCAAAAGTATTACCAAGATCTATTACCAGATTCATATTTAATCTTTAAAAAAGGCTAAGGTACAAAACGATTTTTTTAAAAAAAGTTTTGTTAGTTCCTAAAAATGGATTTATATTTGCAACCGCTTACGACAAGCAATACGCTTAGAAAAGCAACTGGTGCCTTAGCTCAGTTGGTAGAGCAAAGGACTGAAAATCCTTGTGTCCCTGGTTCGATTCCTGGAGGCACCACCTTTAAAAGACCGCTACATTGTAGTGGTCTTTTTTATTTTACAACTTTTTATATTCTTATTAGGTGAAAAAAATGTTACGCTTGCTTTTGAGTTACAGTAAACTCTAAGTGATATTATGAATTTGGTACTCTAATTTACAACTCAACTATCTCAAATTAAAAGAAATTCTACTTCTTATAAATTACTAAATTCAAACAATCGATTCCAAAACACTACAATTTATCAAAAGAAACTAAAAGAATCATACGGATAAAGCTTAGATTATAGAGCTACGAATAAAAAAACAGTCAATTTAATTAAAAAAGTCATTCGGTAAACGATGGTTCCAGTATATTAGATTACAAAAACATACTTCAATTAGTCCTTTAAAAAGTAATACGGCATAACTCTCAAACAATTGTATTTTAATTTTTTATTGATTTTCTTTCTTTAAAAGAGTTAGAGTAGAAAGTACTGGAGCTATAAAATAAAAAAAGCCGACTTAAAAAGTCAGCTTTTTTGTGCGGGTGAAAGGACTCGAACCTTCACGCTGTGAGGCACTAGATCCTAAGTCTAGCGTGTCTACCAATTCCACCACACCCGCGTTTTCAATAAAATGCTTATCCTTTCGGTAAGCGGATGCAAATATAAATAAATATTTCAAATCAAACATAATTTTCTAAAAAAAAATTAAAAACTGTACCTTTGAATAACTTTCAAAAAGAAATCTATGCAAAATGTACAAGCTTATATTGATGAGCATAAACAACGATTTATAGATGAACTTATTGATATTCTGAAAATTCCATCAATAAGTGCCGATTCTGCCTATAAAAAGGACATGCTTACCACAGCTGAAGCTGTAAAAGAAGCCTTACAAAAAGCAGGATGCGATACTACCGAAATCTGCGAAACTCCTGGTCATCCAGTTGTATACGGGAAAAAAATTATCGATAAAAATCTACCTACGGTATTAGTTTACGGTCATTACGACGTACAACCACCAGACCCATTAGATCTTTGGAACTCTCCTCCATTTGAACCTGTAATTAAAGAAACAGAATTACATCCGGAAGGAGCTATTTTTGCCCGAGGTGCTTGTGATGATAAAGGTCAAATGTACATGCACATAAAAGCATTAGAATATATGACGGCTAATAACGAGCTTCCTTGTAATGTGAAATTTATGATTGAAGGTGAAGAGGAAGTTGGTAGCGAACATTTAGGTTGGTTTATCAAAAACAATAAAGAGAAATTAGCTAATGATGTTATTCTAATTTCCGATACCGGAATGATTAGTAAAGATGTACCAAGCATTACTACCGGACTTCGTGGACTTGCTTACATGGAAGTTGAAGTTACCGGTCCTAATCGTGATTTGCATTCTGGATTATACGGAGGAGCTGTAGGTAATCCTATAAATATTCTTTCTAAAATGATTGCTTCTCTAACCGATGAGAACAACCACATCACTATACCCGGCTTTTATGATAAGGTTGAAGAACTTTCTGCAGAAGAACGGACAAAAATGGCCGAAGCGCCTTATAATGAAGAAGAATATAAAAAGAAATTAAATATTAACGATGTATACGGAGAAGCCGGATATAGTACTACCGAACGTGGTTCTATCCGCCCTACTTTAGACGTTAATGGAATTTGGGGTGGTTATATTGGCGAAGGTGCAAAAACAGTTTTACCAGCTAAAGCTTTTGCTAAAATTTCAATGCGGTTAGTACCTGATCAAGATTGGAAAAAAATTTCTGAATTATTTAAAATGCATTTTGAGAGTATTGCCCCGGAAGCCGTTACGGTAAACGTAACCGCACACCATGGTGGATTCCCATATGTAACACCAATCGACACAGAAGAATATCAGGCTGCTAGCAAAGCTTATGAAGATACTTTCGGCAAAACACCAATACCACAACGTAGCGGAGGTAGTATTCCGATTGTTTCGTTATTTGAAAAAGAGTTAGAAAGCAAAATAATTTTAATGGGATTTGGTTTGGATACCGATGCTATACATTCTCCTAACGAACATTTTGGAGTTTGGAATTATTTAAAAGGAATCGAAACTATTCCTAATTTCTATAAACATTTCACTGAAGCTAAAAAGTAAAAATTACTATTTCCAATAGTATAGTTATTGAAAATCTTTTTTGAAATTAGATATAAAAAAAGCCGATTTTAGAATCGGCTTTTTTATTAATTCTTCTTTACAAATTTTGTCAAAATAACAATTTGTTGTCCTTCTACTTTTCCTTCTATTTGTTCCGGGTTATCGTGTACTAAACTTATTCTTCGAACAGCTGTACCTCGTTTTGCAGTAAGGCTACTTCCTTTTACATTTAAATCTTTTATCAATGTAACGGTATCTCCTGCCTCTAAAATTGCACCATTGGAATCTTTATGTATCACTTCTGTTTTCTCTTCGGTATTAATTCCTGCTTTTGCCCAAGCTTCTATTTCCGGCTCCATATACATCATATCCAATAAATCCTGTGGCCAACCTTCAGATTTTAATCGATAAAGCATTCTCCAAGCCATAACTTGTACAGCAGGAATGGTACTCCACATACTATCGTTTAAACATCTCCAATGGTTTGGATCTACTTTTTCCGGTTCTTCTATTTGTTCTTTACATGTAGTGCTAATTAATATATCAGCATCCATATTTTCAGGAGCTTCACTAACTTGATACACTACTAAATCTTCGGTAGCGCCAGATAATTCACATTGCGAATTACTTCTAGCTTCTAATTCTTTTATTTCCACATTAGTATTTTAAGAAACGCAAATATATAATTTAAGTATTGGAAAACTACTAAATAGCCTCTACAAGATCCCCTCGAACTGGTGCATAATTTTCGATATATTTACGGTCTACTTTTAAGCGTTTAAAAAATGCTTTTAAACCAGTAGCCTTTATACTTTCAAAACGGTCTTGAACATGCATATGCAAATGAGGTTCGGAAGAGTTTCCAGAATTACCACAAAGTCCCAGTAAATCTCCTTTTTTTACTATATCGCCTTCTTTTACTTTTAAAGTATGATTTTTTAAATGCGTAAGATAGAGGTATTCATTTTTTGCAATTTTTAGCACAATTGTATTTCCGAATGCATAATTGGAATTTGTATTTCCAGGTTTATTATCATAAACACCATCTACTGCCATTACAACTTCTCCGCTAGCTGGTGAAAAAATTTCTGCTCCAAATGCATAATATTGATTATTTATAGAACCATCTCCTCTATGTGTTTTTAAATCATCATCTATCCTCAAAAAATCGTAAGCTCCAGTTTGTGATTTGGTCTCAAAATGCCGATTATCTTCTTTATTATCACCTCCCCACACTACATACCATTCTTCTTTAAACGGTAAATCTAATAAAGTCTCTGCTTCATGTAGATTGGTTTTTTGCCCATAAGGAATTACTTTAAACCCAGTAATTTCAGATTGTTCTGATAAAGCAAGATTCAATAAAAAAGCCCCTTTTTCAAAGGTTACAGCATAGGTTGCAAAAGGATCTTGAAATATTAAAAATTCTGAATCGGTTATTTTTCCTGCTTTAGAATGAAGTTTCTCAAAAAACTTCTGGGTTTCAGGGAGTGGTAATGCCTTTTTCATTTCCGCAGAAAAACTATCAAAAATAGTATGGTATTGGGCTGCATTATAATGATCAACTAAATTTTCTGCTTGAGTATCATAATCGGTTGATGTTTGTGATATTGCAGTAATACTAAACATTCCGAATAGCAGTAAAAAACTAAAAATTTTATGCATTATTTTAATTTCGTATTTTATAATTAATTCCCGTGCATTCGTTTAAATAATCCTCTTAGCATTCGCTTGGCATCACCTCTGTCCTTTTCTACTTCAGTAACCTGTAAGGCTCCATTTTTTTCTTTTAATTGATACCGAAATACAAATTCTGAATCAGGATTTGTTGGATTTAAGGTTCCAAATCGTAAATCATTAAAATAAATATCATCCCCCTCTTTGGTAAGCGTGTACCAACCTTTAGATAATTCTTCTAAACGCCTAAAATCAGGATATCTTTTAAAACTCTTAGCAAGCTCTCGATTTTTAGGATACCGATTAAAGCTAATTGGTCTACCATCTAACACCGAATAATTTCCGATAAGATAAGCATCTTTAGTATCTACATTAGCTGACCATAAAATAGTATTAAATGGTGTTGGTTTGGCTATAATATCTCGATAATCAATTTTTTGAGCATCTAAGGTTTTCTGAAAAGCATTATCAGCATATAATTTAAGTGGCACACTTACACAAAACAAATAAAAACAACTTAACTGAAGACCCACAGTGTTTAATTTTCTACGGCTTAAAGATCCTTTAGGTCTGCATGCTGCCAAAATGGTGAAAATTAAAAAAGGAACCGTATAAAGCGGATCGACTACAAAAATAGTTTTAAAAGCTATGCGGTAATTAGCCGGCCAAAAAAGTTCGGTTCCCCAAGTAGTAAACATATCGAGCAACGGATGGGTAAACAATCCCCAAAACATCAGCTTTGTCCAATCTAACCAATCAATTGCTAATTTCTTTTCTATTTTTGAAATTATCCATCCAAAAATAGGTGCAAATATTACCGCAAAAAGTATAGAATGGGTAAAACCTCGATGAAACTCGTTAGCGGTTATTACATCTGTAAAATAATTGCTAAGAATATCTAAATCTGGTATAGTACCCGCAATAGCGCCATACAACATCGCCTTATTACCTGCTTTTTTTCCTAAAACAACTTCGCCAACCGAAGCACCTAACACTATTTGCGTTAATGAATCCATTTTATGTTTTTATTTATCTCTATTCATCTACAATTTCCATTTTTCGTAATAAAAAGGAAGCATTCATATTCTGGCAAATTCCAGTTTTAAATTGATAATCAAAATGAAGCTCATCATTACTAATTTCAGCATCAAAATAATGATTCTTGATTTGGGGTAATTCCGATGTAATTTCACACAAGCTTAAATCGTGTGTAGCAATAATTCCGGTAGCCTTTGCGCCTACTAATTTTCTTACAAACTTTTTAGATCCGCTAGCTTTATCGGTACTATTGGTTCCTTTTAAAATTTCATCTAAAATTATAAAATATCGATTATCTGTAATTTTAGTTACAATATATTTTAATCGTTTTAATTCTGAAAAGAAATACGATTCATCATCATTTAAGGAATCACTAGTTCGCATACTCGTAATCAATTTTATTGGTGAGTATTGGCAAGCGGTAGCACAAACAGGCAATCCAATATTACTCATTACAATTTGTAGTGAAACCGTTCGTAAAAATGTACTTTTTCCGGCCATATTAGCACCTGTAATAATAAAGAACTCATCTCTTCCTATCGTAAAATCATTAGCTACACGCTTTTCTGGATTTAATAACGGGTGCACTAATTGTTTAGCTGAAATACCTTTCGCTTCGGAAACTATTTCAGGAAATACATAATCTGGATGATTAAATGCAAAATTCCCTAACGAATTATAAGCATCTATAAATTCGATTACATCAAACCAATTCTCTACATGGTTTCTATAGGTGTCAATCCAACTCTCTAAACGTAAACATTGGCGTAAATCCCAAAGTAAAAATCCGTTTCCTAAAAAGCCGAATAAAAAATTGTTTCGCTGATCTAAAGCATCAATAGCTTTCGAAAATTCTTTAAATATTTGCGAAGCCTTTTTAATTTTGGTTCGTATAATTTGTTTTTTCACCTTCATCATTTCCGAAGAAAATTCTTCCTTTTCTAACATTGCCAATAATTTATGATACTGATGAAAGGTATCTTGAATTTTAGACACGCTACTGGAAAGCATATTTATGCGTTTCAGGAAAAAACCGGTTATCAATATTCCTACAATCAACCAAAGTACTAATTGCATTTGGGTAACTATTCCTGCTATATAACCTGAAATAATAGCTATTGAAGCTATCGAAAATACTGGTGAAAGCCATTTTATAAACTTTGGCACAAAAGGTTTATAATTTTTAAACCAGTTTACAATAGTATCTGAAGACTCTGATGTTTTTACTAAACTTGCCGTAGCGCTAAAATTTTGGCGCCATTTTGCTTTTTTGGCTAGTTCTTGAATGGCTTCTTGCTTATCCGGAATTCCATCTATATTATTTTCTAATAAAATAGCCGAAAGTTTTTTACTGCCTTCATAAAGTGCCGTTCGGTTTGTGTATTGAAAAAAAGAACCTTTTCCAAATAAATCGATATCCTGGGCGTATTCGTGATTCGGATTTTCAAATTCGCTCCCCTCTGGTAAGTCGTGAAATTGCCTAGATTCCATCACGTCAATCTCAGTCTGGTTTAATTGAATTAACGCATTTTCTTTATCACGCTTAAATTTTAGATTAGTATGTCGAGATACTAAAAACAAGAATAATACTACCGAAACAATTAGTATGGCAACCACTATTTGTGTGTTTCCCCAGAAAAAATAAATTAGAAAACAAGCCGCTAAAAATACAGCTAGTCGAACTAAACTAGAAACTAATAATTGTTTAGAAAGTCCGGAAGCTATTTTTTGATGATATTGAATTTGATCTCTATAAAATTGAAGATGCTTTGCCATTATAATTGATTGTATTCGGTTTTTTGTTTTTTGGTAAGTTTATCTACTACAAGATTATACGAAGAATCAATTAAATTATGAATCAATTTTGGTGAAAGTTTCCCTGAAAATATTACTGTATTCCAATGTTTTTTATTCATATGATATCCAGGGATTATTAATCCGTCGTATTCTTCTCGAAGAACAATTGCTTCTTCCGGATCGCATTTTAAATTTACGCGTAACGGCATTGTATCTAAAGAAACTAAGGCGAACATTTTCTCCATTACTTTAAAAACCAAAGCATCTGGACCAAAAGGTAATTCTTCGGTTACTGCTTTTTTAGATAAACAATATACTCTTAACGTATCAATATCCATTTTCGGTTATTTCTCGTTAGTTCTTTCTAATTTTTCTTGTGCTACCTCTTCTAAAACTAAAGCAGAATAATCTAATTTCCAGCCGATGGTTTGCACGATATTTTCCATTAATAAAACAGTATCTAAAGCTTCTTTTTTCGCTTTTTCAAACAATCCGCTTTCTGGAATTTTATCGACAATATGCTTTTTAGCATCACGATTAATATCGGTAAGATCTGAAGTTGTGAATGGATTGGCCCAACCTTCGCGTTTGTCGTAATACTTAAAATCGGTCTCTATAGTTAATAATTCAGGTTGCGGAAAATTGGTTAAATGAATTTTTTTGGCTTCATTATCACTCTCCATTTTAATCTTACTTAAATCGAATCCTACATATGCTTTTGCGGTGATAAGGACAATGGCTTTCTTTTTACCTAAAATTAAACTTATGTATTTTTCTTTTAAATTTTCGTAATGGTAAATTTCAGAGAAATCTCCTTCTATAGTTATAAATTTACAAACGCTTCGTATTTTATCCATCAATACAACAGATTGTTCTTTGTTTTTTAACTTAGAACGATCTTTATTAAACGCCATAAAAATAAAATAAGCTGCTATTGCTCCTGCGGCTAATCCAATAAAAAGTAACTCCATAGTTTATTTTCCGATTTCTCCCAAATGAGTAAATTTAAATCCTTTTTCGTATTTAAGTCCGTATCCTAAAATACGATCAAAAGCTGAATGAGAAAATAAAATTACACCCATTAATTGTAAAATATCAATTTCAAGATAAATTCCTACTACTCCTAAAACAATAGCCAGCGCTTTATGATGTAATACATTATATACAAAAGCTCCGGTTTTTGCTCCCCAAATATAACCGACCATTCCAATATCGGGGACAAAAAATAGAATAGCAAACCACCACCAAAAATAGGGTAACATACTAAATGCAAAAACACTTAAACCAAACATGGCTAATTCTTCCAGTTTTAATGTATTATTCATTGCGAAAATTGATTGCTTCCCATTATTATTGGAATTTTAGTCAATATAAAATAAATCGGCAGCAATTCCATCACTTAAAAAAGTTCCTTTTTCAGTAATATGCAGTGTGTTATTAGTAATTCTCATTAATTTTTTCTGAAGTAACACCGCCGACTCTTCTTGTAAATAATCTAGATATTTGTTACCGAATTTGGATTGCACCTCCTGTAAATCTACACCAAAATGCGTGCGCAAACGCGTCATAATATATTCATTATAACGGTCGGTTGTATTTAATTTCTCAATTTCTATGCTTAATTCTTCTTTTTCAAGTGCTTTTATATACAACGTATTGTTAGCAATGTTCCATTTTCTACAATTCCCATCATAAGAATGTGCTGAAGGCCCAATTCCTAAATAAGGCTTCCCCAACCAATAAGCGGTATTATTTTCAGAAAAATAACCTAGTTTCCCATAATTCGAAAACTCGTAATGCTGAAAACCAGCCTTTTTCAAAGTGCTTCTTAAGATTTCAAAATGTTCAGCTGCTAATGCATCGTCAACTGGCTTAATCAGTCCTTTTTCGATGAATTTTTTAAGCGCAGTACGCTCTTCTACAGTAAGCGCATAACTAGAAATATGCGGAATATCTAAATCGAGCACTATTTCAATATTTCTCTGCCAACGCTGCATCGACATTCCGGGAATACCATAAATTAAATCAACCGAGATATTATCGAATTTGGCTTTTGCTAATTGAATTGATTGTAGCGCTTCTTCAGCATTATGCGCACGGTTCATCAATTTTAAATCGTCTTCAAAAAAAGATTGCACACCAATGCTTAACCTATTTATTTTTGAATTTGCCAGCTCATTTATTTTTTCTTTGGAAAGATCATCTGGATTGGCTTCTAGGGTAATTTCAGGATTTTCTGAAATTACATAATTCGAATAAATAGTTTCAAAAATAGCTTTTAATTCATCAGAATTTAATAAACTGGGCGTTCCCCCTCCAAAATAAATAGTTTGTAATGGTTCTTTCGGTAATTCGTTTTTCCGAAGTAGTAACTCTTTTTGAAGCGCAGTGACCAGTTCCGATTTCTTCTTCAAAGAAGTTGAAAAATGAAAATCGCAATAATGGCACGCCTGCTTACAAAATGGGATATGAATATAAATTCCGCTCACTTCAATCAATTTACAATTACGATACTAAGTTATTTTTTAACTTTTTTCGGGTTTTGCTTTACAAAAGCTGCCCAACCGGTATAACTTTTTCCAATTTCAGTTCGTCCAGAATTATAAAAATGGCAAACAGCTGCAGCCAAACCATCGGTAGAATCTAAGTTTTTAGGTAAGGTTTTAAGTTTTAGCAAATTTTGTAGCATTTTAGCCACTTGTTCCTTACTGGCACTTCCGTTTCCGGTAATTGCCATTTTAATTTTTTTCGGAAGATATTCGGTAATGGGGATTTGTCGCGACAGCCCTGCAGCCATTGCCACACCTTGTGCACGCCCCAATTTTAGCATCGACTGTACATTCTTCCCAAAAAATGGTGCTTCTATAGCAATTTCGTCAGGATGATACGTATCAATCAATTCGATAGTTCGTTCAAAAATAAGCTTCAATTTCAAGTAATGATCATCATACTTTTTTAGTTGCAACTCGTTAAGCTGCAGAAACTCCATCTGCTTATTCTTCACTTTAATTAATCCAAACCCCATAATGGTAGTTCCGGGATCGATTCCTAAAATTATCTTCTCGTTCAAACGGCTATTTTTTATTTGGAATAATTTATACTACATCTGCAACTATGCAAAGTTACGGAAATCTATCTTTGCAGTAAATTCGAGTATATGCTGATATTAATTATTTTAATTGCACTTTCTTATGCTAGTTTAATGATTAGCTTTTTAATAGGTTGGAAAAAATTACCCGAAACTTCCAATAACTATGCAACTCCAAAAACTCGATTTTCAATTATAATTCCTTTTAGAAACGAAGCTGATAATCTACCCAAATTACTGGAAAGTTTATCGATTTTGAATTATCCGACTATGTATTTTGAAGTGATGCTGGTAAATGATGCATCGGAGGATGAATCAGAAAAAATTATTACTGAATTTATTAAAAAAAACTTAGCTATTAACTTGAGGTTACTGCAAAATAAACGACGCTCGCCTTCTCCTAAAAAAGATGCATTACAAACCGCTATAGAAATTTCAGAATTCGATTATATTGCTACTACCGATGCCGATTGTGAGCTCCCGGAATATTGGTTGCAAAGTCTCAATACGGAAATTATAAACCAAAATCCGGCAATGCTTGCTGCACCGGTTAAAATTGATGCTAAAAATTCAAGGTTTTTAACTGCTTTTGAAGCACTCGATTTTCTGAGTTTACAACTTTGTGGCGCCGGGGCTTTCGGCCTGCAAAAAGCTTTTATGGCAAACGGAGCTAATTTATGTTATAAGAAAGATACTTTTATTGCCCAAAATGGATTTACCGGAAATACTGCAATTGCTAGCGGCGACGATGTTTTTTTATTACAGAAATTTATAGCTAGTAATGAAAAGGTAAGTTTCTTAAAAGATGAAAATGCAATTGTGAGCACACCACCACAAGTTAGTTTTCAAGCCCTCAAACAACAACGTATCCGTTGGGCCTCAAAAACCTCAGCGTATACTAGCAATTTTGCAAAACTTACCGGAATTATAGTGTTCTTAATGAATTTCGCTTTTGCTGTAGGATTAGTTTCAGGCATATTTAAACTCTTTCCATTCTTCTATTTTATGATTCTTTTTTTGGTGAAATTTAATATCGATTTTGTAGTGCTACACCGAGCTGCTTCGTTCTTTAAATGCGAAAAACTGATGAAAAATTACCTAATAAGCTCCATTTTATACCCATTTTTCACCATCTATGTAGCTATTTTATCCCTATTTGGCGGATATCAATGGAAAGGGCGACAATTTTCTCGATAGTTAAAATGTAAGTTGATTCTGATACGATAAAAAAAGCTATTTATTTCTTATATTTTCAGGTATAAAACCAATTTAGAAATCTAAATTTAATCGTATTTTTATATAAAATATACTAACCAATATGAATTATTACATTTTAACTTACCATTTAGTTGACAGTTACTTAGAAGAACGCGGAAAATATCGTGCCGATCATTTAGCGCTTATTAAAAAAGCTCAAGAAAAAGGCGAAGTTATTATGGCCGGAGCTTTAGATAATCCGGCTGATAAAGCTGTTTTTATTTTTAAAGCTGAAGATGAAACTCCTGCAACTACTTTTGCAGAAAACGATCCGTACAATAAAAATGGACTTATTAAGGAATATTCTGTTAGAAAATGGAATGTAGTAATTGGAGGTGAATAGACATTTATTCTGCTTCAATTACAATTGGCATTTTAAAAGCTGTTGAAACCGGAATTCCTCGTTTACTAGCCGGATAAATTTTAGGTAATGAATTGATACTCTCGATTAACCAATTTTTAATTTTCGGTAATTGCTGAACTACCGTCGAATCTATTGCTGAAATAGAGTCTATTTCCGGAGTTCCGGTTTTCGTAATTTCTATATACAAGTAAATAGTATCGCTAATACTCTTATTTACAACAGGTTTTTGCTTGGCCAGATATGCATAAATGTTTTTAGCCACTTCGCGTTCAAAACATTTGCGAGCTTCCTGAAGCGCTGTTATTTGTTGGCAAATTTCAAAAGCAGGATATTCATCTACCTCCTTCCAATTAAGCGACTGCGACTCCTGTTCTAAAACATCTTCCGAAGAAATTTTTTTTGTCTCAAAATTACAGGATACCAACGCAATAAAAAGTAAAGAAAGTAATCTATTTCTCATGTAAACTTTGGCTTATAAACTTCAAAAGTAAGCAAAATAGCCGTAAACTCAAGAGTAACTGTTTATTGTATATAATAAGATTATACAATAATTAGAGTTTAAAAATAAAGCGAGATTTTTTTAGAATCTCACTTTATTACTAGCAGTTAATTTTCACATTTATTTCCCTACAATGTGAGTTGGACTTCCATAGAATAATTCGGCACTTTCCATAATAGTTTCAGAAAGCGTTGGGTGTGGATGAATGGTAAGCGCCAGATCTCTTGCTGTGGTACCCATCTCTATGGCTAAAGCAATTTCAGGAATTAAACTCCCCGCATTTTTACCGGCAACGCCTCCGCCAAGAATAATTTCAGATTCTTTATCTACAATTAGTTTTGTGAGACCATTATCGGTTCCTAAAGCTTTTGCTCTCCCTGAAGCTGACCATGAAAATTTCACCACCTTTGTATCGATATTCGATGAATTTAGATCCTGTTCTGTATGACCACACCAGGCAATTTCAGGATCGGTAAATACAATAGCAGGTATCACTTTTGCGTCGTAGCTAGAACCTTTCTCGCCTTTAATCACTTCCGCAGCAACACGCCCTTCGTGCGAGGCTTTATGCGCTAACATGGGCTGCCCGGTAATATCACCAATCGCGTAAATATTATTTGCTGAAGTTTTACGATTACTGAAAACTTTTATAAAACCATCCTCTCCAATTTCTACTCCCGCATTTTGTGGTTTACTGGCTTTTGTATTCGGCTGTCTTCCAATCGCCACTAAAACACGATCGAATTTCTTTTTTTGTTCTTTATCGCCTGACTTCAATACGACTTCAACTTTTTTCTTCTTAGGATCTACTTTTTCAACTTTAGTATCAAAATACAGATTTTTAAAAGGCTGTTCTTTCTCAAAAACTTTTACCAAATCTCGATCGGCTCCCGGCAAAAATCCGGAAGTCATTTCAGCAATAGAAACTTCACTTCCTAAATTTGCATAAACACTCCCCAGTTCTAATCCAATATAACCACCACCAATCACTAATAATTTCTTCGGAATTTCTTTAATATCGAGCGCATCTTTAGAATTCCAGATAAGTTTGTGATCTACTTCGATATTGGGTAATTCGGTTGGCGTAGATCCGGTTGCGATAATTGCATTTTCAAATTCTAACTCGTAGGACTCTCCTGAATTTTCTTCAACTTCCAGCGTTTTTTCATCTTTAAAAAAAGCTTTTCCCTGAATAAATTCTACTTTTCGAGCTTTACTAAGCTGCCCCAATCCACCGGTCAATTTTTTTACAACACTATCTTTCCATTTACCGATTTTCTTGACATCAATTTCAGGATCATTAAAACTCACCCCAAAATTCGATAATTCTACAGCTTCTTTTTTCACTTTCGCTACATGCAACAAGGCTTTCGACGGAATACATCCTCGGTATAAACATACGCCACCGGGATTCGCTTCCGGATCGATTAGAGTGGTTTTAATTCCTAAATCGGCCGCTCTAAATGCCGCTGCATAACCACCGGGGCCTGAACCAATAACTACTAATTCTTTTTTATCTTTCTTGCTATTTGCCATAATTTCTCATGTTATGCCCCAAGCAAAGCTTTGTAAGGGTCTTCAAGTGCCTGAGTGATCCAGTTTATAAATGCAGCACCATCGGCGCCATCAATCAAACGATGGTCGTAGGATAAACTAAGCGGTAAAATTTCTCGAGGTTTAAATTCATCTTCAATATAAACCGGCTTTTTAGCTGAGCGTGAAATTCCTAAAATCCCAGATTGTGGTGCAGGAACGATAGGTGTAAAATTAGTCCCGCCAATTCCGCCAAGATTAGAAATAGAGAAATTAGCGCCTTCCATATCCTCTTTACTCAATTTACCATCTCTTGCCTTTTCGGCGATATTGGTTAATTCCGCGGCAATTTCTATGATGCTTTTCTTATCGGCATTTTTAATAACCGGCACTAAAAGTCCTTTTTCTGTTGCTACTGCAATCCCAATATTTACATAGTTTTTCAGGATCATTTCCTGATTTTCCATATCTACGCTGGCGTTAAATTTTGGAAATCGAACCAATGCACTCGCCACAATTTTAGTCAGCAAAGCGGTAATCGTTAATTTCCCGCCGGCTTTTTCAGCTTTATCCTGATTCGCTTCTAAATATTGCTGAATATCGGTAATATCTGCTTCATCAAACTGAAAAACATGCGGTACAGATTGCCAAGAAGCTGTTACATTTTTAGCCGTTGCTTTTCGAATATTATTTAGTGGCTCACGCTCTACACTTCCCCATTTTTCAAAATCGGGTAAAGAGACCGAAGCTAATTTTGTAGATTTTTGATTTCCTCCTTTAGCGAATTCTTTGACGTCTTTTTCTGAAATCTTTCCTGAAATTTCTTCTGCCATCTCGCTAAGATCTACACCAAGTTCTCTCGCTAAACGACGCGTACCCGGCGAAGCCTGAATACCTGCTCCAGTAGATTTCCCGGAAGATTTACCTGATTTTTTCTTCTCCTTTTTATCTTCATCCTCAGATTCAGATTCGTCATTTTCTGACTCTTTTTCCTCCTCGCCTTCATCATCCTCATCAGAGTCTTCATCTTCGTCATCGGCAGAGTCTTTGCTATCTTCCGACTTTTCTTCTTCTACTTTTTTCTTTTTCTTATCGGATTGTTTTTCATCATCATCATCCGTATCTTCACTTTCTTCTTCTGAAGTTTCTTTGTTATCTTCAGCTTCCTCGTCACCATCATCAGAGTCTTCTAACAGAATAATTACCTGACCTACTTCTACCTCATCACCTTCACTGATCTTAATTTCTTTTATGGTCCCCGCTGCCGAACTTGGAACTTCTACTGAAGCTTTATCACTTTCTACAGCAATAACACTCTGATCTTTTTCAATTTTATCTCCTTCAGCAACTAATATCTCAGAAACTGTTGCAGATTCTACTCCGTCTCCTATTTGTGGAACTTTAATTTCTTTAGCCATTTTTCTTTTCTTTTATTGGTTAGGATGTTCTTGGGTTTGCTTTTTTAGCATCGATATCGAATTTCTTAGCTGCTTCTTTAAGCTGTTTGGCTTTAATTTTTCCTTCGTTCGCTAATTCGTAAAGCGTGGTAAATACAATATGTGCAGCATTTACTTCGAAGAAGTTACGCAACTCCGGTCTTGCATCACTACGTCCAAAACCATCGGTTCCCAAAGTTGCAAGATGTGCAGGAAACCATTTCGCAATAGATTCCGGCAAGGCTTTTACATAATCTGAAGCCGCTACAAACACACCATTTTCATCTTCTAAACACTCCTGAATATAATTTTTATCTTTATTCAGTTGCGATTTTAAGCGATTGTCTCGTTCGGTATCTATCGCATTATCATAAAGCGCTTTGTAGCTTGTAACACTCCAGATATCTACCGCAACATCATATTCTTTTTCTAAAATTTCAGCAGCTTCCAAAACCTCGGCCATAATCGAACCGCTACCAAAAAGATGTGCTTTTTTATCGGTTTTTCGTTTTCTGGTTTTCTGAAATTTATACATACCCTTCAAAATACCCTCTTCACTGTCTTTAGGCATTTTTGGCATTTTGTAGGTCGCATTTCCAAGCGTGATATAATATTGATATGTTTTTTTGTCGATATACATTTCCTGTATTCCGTTCTTTACAATAGTTGCCAGTTCGTATGCAAAAGCAGGATCGTAAGCTTTTACCGTTGGAAATGCTAAAGCAAATAAATGACTGTTCCCATCTTGGTGTTGCAAACCTTCACCTGGCAGACTTGTTCTTCCTGAAATACCTCCTACTAAGAATCCTTTTGCTCCAGCATCTGCTGCTGCCCAGATTAAATCTCCCGTTCTTTGAAAACCAAACATAGAATAAAAGAAGTAAAACGGGATCATAGGAATACCCTGATTTAAATAAGCGGTACCGGCTGCAATAAATTCAGCCATACAACCTGATTCGGTGATTCCTTCTTCCATGATTACACCATCTTCAGCTTCTTTATAAAACAACAAACTTTCTTTATCCACCGGTTCGTATAATTGACCACCGGGCGCATAAATACCAACTTGTCTAAAAAGCGATTCCATTCCAAAAGTTCTACTTTCATCAGGAATTATAGGCACAATATATTTTCCTATTTCTTTATCTTTAAATAAGCGGCTCAACGTTTGAATCATCACCATAGTTGTAGCTGCTTCATCGTCTCCAGAACCTTCTAAAAAGCTTTTAAATACTTTTCTATCTGGTTGCTTTACTGGCTCGCTAGTATCTTTTCGCTGTGGAAGAAAACCACCTAATTTTTTTCGTTTTTCATGTAGATATTTAAGCTCTTTACTATCTTTTTCTGGCTTTAAAAACGGAATATCTTTTATTTCTTTATCTGAAATCGGCAGACCAAAGAAATCCCTAAATGCTTTTAATTCATCTTCCTTAAAGCTTTTGGTTTTATGGGATACATTGCTAGCTTCCCCTGCTTTTCCCTGCCCGTAACCTTTAATAGTTTGAGCTAAAATTATAGTAGGCTGACCTTTATGTTCGGTTGCTTTCTTATAAGCATTATAAATTTTTTGCTGATCGTGCCCACCACGCTTTAAGCGTTTCAATTCGTCATCCGATAAATTCTTAACGATGTCAGTCAAGTTTTTATCTTTTCCGAAGAGATCTTCACGAATAAAATCACCTTCAGAAAATGCATATTTTTGAAGTTGCCCATCAGGTAATTCATCTAATAAACTCACAAGTTTACCTTCAGTATCTTTTTCAAAAACAGGATCCCAATCTTTTCCCCAAAGTAATTTAATCACATTCCAACCGGCACCTCTAAACAAACCTTCTAATTCCTGAATAATTTTTCCGTTTCCTCGTACAGGACCGTCCAAGCGTTGCAAATTACAATCTACAACAAAGGTTAGATTATCCAGTTTATCTCTGGCTGCCACGCTAATGGCTCCTCGAGCTTCAGGCTCATCCATTTCACCATCGCCTAAATATGCCCAAATTTGCTGATCGTTATTTTCTATTAATCCACGTTTTTCAAGATACTTATTAAAACGTGCCTGGTAAATTGCGTTTATGGGCCCTAATCCCATGGAAACGGTTGGGAAATTCCAGAATTCCGGCATCAAATGCGGGTGTGGATAAGACGTTAATCCTTTATCTGATTCAATTTCTCTACGGAAATTTTCTAAATGTTCTTCGGTTAATCTACCTTCTAAAAAAGCTCGTGAATACACTCCAGGTGACGCATGTCCCTGAAAATACACCATATCTGATCCCGCTTCACGATCCATTTTATAAAAATGATTGAAACCCACTTCCCACAAATGCGCTATAGAAGAATATGTTGAAATATGGCCGCCAATACCTTTACTTTTATTATTGGCTCTTACGACCATCGCCATTGCATTCCAACGAATATATCCCAGTATTTTTTCTTCAATTTCGATATCCCCGGGATATTGTTCTTCATCCTTAGGACTAATAGTGTTTATATATGGCGTCGTTAAAGGTAAGTCTGATTTTACACCATGCTTTTGAGCTTCTGCTCTTAATAATTTTAATATTTCTTCTACTCGTTCTTTCGATTCATTTTGCAAAACCCATTTAAGGGAATCCAGCCATTCTTGGTTTTCAATTTCGGCTGTTGCTGCTTTATCCTCTGCCATGTTCTGAAATTTATTAGTTGGTACTAGAGTGGTTATTCTTCTGAAGTTACCAATTAATAAAATCGACTTCAAATGATTAACAGAAGATTATAGTGCTATGCTAAAGCTTTCAAAAATGGAAAAATAAAATCTGTTAAGTTTTAAGATTAAAAAAAATCATGCTGAAAATTATCTAATTTCGAGAACTAAAAAAGCCTCATAAATTTTAAAATTCATGAGGCTTTTTAATAGCTATTAATTATCTAATTATGATGCAGCTTTCAATGCATTTATAGTTGATTTATTTAATTTCTCGTCTGCATACTTTTTAGTAAGCTCAAACTCCTTTGTGTCACTTTCCGGAAGATCGAACATCGCATCGGTTAAGATAGCTTCACAAAGCGAACGCAAACCACGTGCACCAAGTTTGTATTCTACCGCTTTTTCTACAATATAATCTAAAGCTTCATCGGTTACGCTAAACTCAATTTCATCCATTTCAAACAATTTTGTGTATTGCTTTATAATGGCATTTTTAGGTTCCGTTAAAATTGAACGAAGCGTATCTTTATCTAGCGGATTCATGTATGTAAGCGCCGGTAAACGACCAATAATTTCAGGAATAAGCCCAAAATCTTTTAAATCCTTAGGGATGATATATTTTAAAAGATTAGTTCTTTCAATATTATCATCACTTTTGGAAGCACTAAATCCTACTGCTTGCATATTTAGGCGCTTGCTGATGTTCCTCTCGATACCATCAAAAGCTCCACCAGCGATAAACAAAATATTCTCAGTATCTACCTCGATAAATTTTTGATCGGGATGTTTTCTTCCTCCTTTAGGCGGAACATTTACTGTAGTTCCTTCTAATAGTTTTAGTAAAGCCTGCTGAACACCTTCTCCAGAAACATCTCTGGTGATCGAAGGGTTATCGCTTTTACGAGCAATTTTATCGATCTCATCAATAAAAACAATACCTCGTTGTGCTTTCTCTAAATTATAATCGGCTGCCTGCAATAAACGAGTAAGAATCCCTTCTACATCTTCTCCAACATAACCAGCTTCAGTTAATACCGTTGCATCAACAATAGCCAAAGGCACATTAAGCATTTTAGCAATTGTTTTTGCCATAAGGGTTTTACCTGTACCAGTTTCCCCAACCATTACGATATTACTTTTTTGGATCTCGATATCATCATCGCTATCGGGTTGTAACAATCGTTTATAATGGTTATAAACGGCAACAGACATTACTTTTTTTGTGGCTTCCTGGCCAATAATATATTCATCTAAAAAAGCCTTTATTGTTTTAGGCTTACTTAGCACTAATTCCGAAGATAATTCGTCTGCTTCCCCTTGCTTCGATTCTTCTAAAACAATTCCGTGTGCTTGTTCGATACATCGATCACATATATGAGCATCTAAACCGGCAATCAATAAATTGGTTTCCGATTTTTTACGTCCACAAAAGGAACATTCTAATTCTTCTTTCGCCATTTTTCTAATTTTCTAATTCTGTTTTAGAATTAACTATCTAAAATTCTGTTTGATTAACCAGTTCTAATTCTATCTGGTAAGGATTTCATCAATCATTCCGTACTCTTTCGCTTTATCGGCTTTCATCCAATAATCACGATCACTATCATTATGCACTTTTTCGTATGATTGTCCTGAGTGTTTTGAAATTATTTGATACAATTCTTCTTTTAAAGTAAGAATCTCTCTTGCTGTAATTTCAATATCACTTGCTTGACCTTGCGCTCCTCCAAGTGGTTGATGAATCATTACTCTAGAATGTGGTAATCCACTTCTTTTTCCTGCTGCTCCTGCACAAAGTAATACAGCTCCCATAGAGGCTGCCATACCCGTACAAATAGTTGCAACATCAGGTTTAATAAACTGCATAGTATCGTAAATACCCAAACCTGCATACACACTACCCCCTGGAGAGTTTATATAAATTTGAATATCTTTTGAAGAATCAGTACTTTCTAAAAATAATAATTGCGCTTGGATAATATTGGCAACTTGATCGTTAATACCAGTTCCCATAAAAATAATTCTATCCATCATCAACCTAGAAAATACATCCATAGCAACCGCATTCATTTGGCGCTCTTCAATAATGTTAGGCGTCATTCCCGTAGGGGTCATGCTGCTAACGATCTTGTTATAATAATTGCTATTTATTCCGTGATGTTTAGTTGCGTACTTTTCAAATTCTTTTTCGTAGTCCATCAATTTTCCTTTTTAATTCCCAATTAGGGTTTTTATTACCCGAGGTATACCTCGAATTTATAAAATATTTTATTACTTATACTTATTTGATTTATAAGAAGATCATTTTTCATGTACTCCTTTAATATATAAAGCCAAAAAAGGCGTTATCCCGATATGGTTTAACGCCTCTAAAGATAAGTATAAATTATAAAAAAGGCTTACTTATAGATTTCTTTCACAAACTCATCGTAAGTAAGTTCCTTTTCGTCAAACTTCATATTCTCTTTGTAAAAATTTAATAGCTTTTCGCTTACTAGTTGATCAGAAAGGCGTTTTACCTCATCTTGATTCGATAAAATTCTAGCTGCAATATCATCCAATTCTTTATCAGATGGATTCAATTGACCAAATTGAGCCATTTGCTCTTTAATTTTATCTTTAGCAAAAGCTTTAAGTGCTTCAAAGTCTACTTGAATGTCTTTTTCCTTAACAATCTTTCCTTCGATTAATTGGTAACGAAGTCCTTTCTCACTTTTTTCGTATTCTTCTACAGCTTCTTCTTCTGTTAATGGCTTTTCACCTACAGTTCTAATCCATTTTTGAAGAAACTCTTTTGGAAGATCGAATTTTGTATTTTCAACTAATGTTTCCGTAACATCATTCATTAGTTGCTGATCGCTTTGCTGAACAAATTGCTTCTCAGCATCTTCTTTTATTTTGTCTTTAAGTTCAGTAACTGATGTTACCTTCCCTTCTCCGAAAAGTTTGTCGAATAATTCCTGATCTAAATCTGCAAGCTCTCTTTTATTGATTTCTGAAATAGTAAATTCTACTTCGATATCAAGATCATGAGCTTGATCATGATCTATTTTTAAATGCTGAATTAAATCGTGATCGTCTTCAAAAAGACTTTTGGTTTTTAAAGTAATAACATCTCCTACTTTAGCACCTACGAATTTATTAAGGTTTCTTTTTCCTTTAATTTTTTCTAACTCAACAGAAGTTTCATTCTCAATTCCTTCTTCTTCATTTTTGAAAGTTCCGGCAACAATATCACCTTCTTCAACCTCTTCTTTAGCTATTAACTTCCCGTATTGTTTTTGAATGCTTTCGATTTGGTTATCGACCATAGCATCATCAGCAACAATAGTATATTTAGTAACTGGTTTTTCTAAGTCAAGATTCACTTCAAATTCAGGAGCTAATCCTATTTCAAACTCAAAAGTGTAATCTTCTTTATCCCAATCAAAATTCTCTTGTTCTTTTGGAATTGGATTTCCTAGAACATCAAGTTTTTCTTCGGTAAGAAATTTATTTAGATTTTCTTGTAACAGTTTATTTACTTCATCAACTAAAACAGCTTGACCATATTGCTTCTTCACCATCCCCATAGGAACATGACCTTTTCTAAAGCCAGGAACATTAGCGTTTTTACGGTAATCTTTAAGGATTTTTTCTACTTTAGGAGCATAGTCGTCTTTTGCGATATCTACTTTTACTACCGCGTTTAATTCATCAATATTCTCTTTGGTAATATTCATCTTGACTTATTATAAAAAATTGGTCTGCAAAATTAAGCTTTTTTCAGCAGCCTACAAAGTTTCAAAATATTGAATTTCAGCTTGCTTCTAATCTTTATCTAGAAGTGAATATAAAATAGATTGAAATAAGGATAATAACAGGCTAAAAATTATTGCCATAAACAGACCACTAACTCCGAAACCGCCTATAAAGCTATCTGCCAATAAAATTATTATAGCATTTATAACTAATAAAAATAAGCCTAGTGTTAAAATAGTAACAGGTAATGTAAATACTATTAAAATAGGTTTTACTAAGATATTTAATATCCCTAAAACTGCTGCAACTATAATTGCTGTGAAATAACTATCTACCGTTACACCGGGTAAAAGTTTCGATAAAATTACAACTGCCAATGCAGTAAGTAAAAGTTTTGCTATAAGTCTCATATTTATTTTTAGTTTAGAACTCTAAATTGCAAAAAAAAGCCAACTTTTCAGCTGGCTTTCATCACTTTAATAAAAGTTTATTATTATTTAACCTCATCACTTAAAGCTGAAGATGTAGTGGTTCCGTATTGCCCTACATTTACTTTTGGAACAGTTGAATTATATTCCGCATTAATTGCATCTATTATTTTATTAGCTACAATAGCGTATCCACGAGGTGTTAAATGCACTCCATCCAGAGAAAATGCTCCACCAGTTACATAAGCAGCATTAACACTACCACCATCAAAAGATATGCCTCCATTAGCAAGTTGTTTAAGCATAGTATCAGTATCCACCATTGCAAGTCCATTTGCATTAGCCACTGCAGATATAGTTTCATTATATGCATCAGTAGCTGTCCGAACTTCAGAAATTTCTGTACTATCTAAAACATCAGCATCATCTAAACCATTCACTCCTCCAAATAATATATTAGCCTGCTCTGGAGTTGGTGTCCCTCCAGACATTAAAAGTCCTAATACTTGTTGTACCTCCGTGGTTAAATTAACAGAACCATACCCACCAGCCAAAGCTGATTGATCTACCTGAAGTTGAATTAATTCATCTGCCGTCATCTGTCTAAACCCAAGAGGATTGTCTTGGGTAACAGGGACATCGATTATGAATCTATTAGGACCTTCATTAAAAGTAATTGCATATTGTGCAGCTAAAGCCATTGCCTGTTCCTGCGAAACTCCCTGAGCCATTAAACCACCGGCAAAAACCTGAGAAACCGCCCCAAAATAAGAGGTTAAACTTGCTGCTGTCTGGGCATCTAACTGTAGAGCATTATTTGGTACAGTATTAAAAAATGCTATTGAAGTTACATCTGGAATATTTAATAAAACTCCTTTTGCTCCGTTTGAAACTAAAGTCTGTACCATATCGGAATATACATTTGCAAACACATCTGGATCGGTAATATCATTAGACCCGTAAGTATTAGGATCTAAATTTCCTGTTTGATTTACCCCTACACCTCCTGAGGTTGCATAACCCAACACATCGTTATTACCAATCCATAAGGAAAAAAACGTCGGATTTTGTGCCATTGCATCGGCCATAACATTTGTTTCCGACGAAGAAGCAAATCGAACAAAATACGGATTGGCCATGCCTGTAGTCACTCTAGCAATATTTCCATAACCAGGAAGCCCTAAATGATATGATTTTGCTCCGGGAACTCCCATATTACTAAAAGGTCCTTCTAAAACATTAGTTATGTCTGTAGTTGGTGCTTTACCGGTATAAACTTTAGGACTAGGAGAACCATTCTCGTTAGTTAATACTAATCGATTTTGTTGAATTTGAGTTCCATTTAATAACAACCCACCTGAATTATCATTCATATAAGGAATCGTAAACTCATCAGTTTTCTGAGTTAATGCCAATTGACCTGCTAGTATGTTTGGATACGATTTTTTTTGTCCTTCCATATACAATGCATTATCAGCATAACCTGCAGTTAACGAATTCCCCAATGCTACATAGTGGGTAAAATCGGCTTCACCATTAGTATATGCACTTCCAACTTCATCTATTGGATTATCTAAATCTGGCTCACAAGAAACTATTCCCAAAGCCAATAAGCTAATTGCTAAAAATTTATAATTTTTAATCATTTCCTGTAAGTTTAAATTTTGAATGTCACACCAAGCCCTGGAACAAAAGCAGAGGTTTTGTAGGTTCCTTCGAAAGAAACACTTTGGCCATTTTCAGAATAATAATCGTAAGAAGCATCAACTTCTTCAAATCTACTATATAAAACAGAAGCATCTATCGCAATATTTTTATTAATATTTACCGACAATCCTGCTGTAAATCCATGTGCATCATTACGAGGCGTTTCTGGAGCAAAATATCCCTCTTGAACCGGAGACTCATCAAAATAGTAACCTGCTCTTAGTGTAAACATATCATTAGCTACATACTGAGCCCCAAAACGATATACTGAAGAGTTTTTATAATTTCGTGGATTTTTAGAATCTGGTATACCTGCTTTTGCAAAATCGATATCTAAAGATTGGTATACATCCCAGTATGTTCGATTGTAATCGAAAGCTACTAACCATTTATCTGATATTTCATAAGAAAGACCCACAGAAAGTTCTGCAGGCAATGGTAAAGATGCATCAAATTTAGTATTTTCAAACGGAGGTGTTAAACTAGAATTAGGAACATTACTAAAAACTGCATCTCCACTTTCAGCTTCTACCATAATTTCTGAACGGTAGTTTATCCCTAAACGTAATTTATCAATTGGATTATACATTGCAGAAACTGACCATCCCCAAGAATGAACTCCCGAAGCCTTAACAGTAACATTAGCCCTATTTCCTTCTAAATTTGAAAGTGTTCTGTTTAAGTTTCTATTAAAATCTACACTTCCGTTTACATAAATTGGTCCACCTCCAACACTTAGTTTATCTGATATTTTTATGGAAGCTAGAGCTTGAACATAAATAGCTTGCAAATCAATATTATTTACTAAATGCGAACCACTCCAGTCGTTTGGCCATTCTACGGAACTACCGTAAGGCGTATAAGCAGCAAGACCTACACTTAACCAATCAGAAACTTTATAAGAAGCATATACATAAAATGGAGTTCCCACTGGACTATCGGTTCTAGCCATTTCTCCAAATTCGCTATTTTGCCACACCACATCAGAAAATACAGCACTTGCTCCGAAGGCAATATTTATTTTATCTTCTAAATAAACTAAGCCGGCTGGATTAAAAAATGCTAATTCTGCATTATCTACTACAGCAACACCCGCATGCCCCATAGCTAACCGGCGTTGACCTTGTAACCCTACTCGATAACCACCTGCAAATATTTGTAAACTCAGGAGGCCAAAAAGAATCAAACTTACTAGTTTTTTTATCATTCGCTATAAAATTAATTACTTTAAAATATTAGGTAAATTGTACAAAAATACACAAGAATAAGAATTATGCAACAAAATACATATATTTTTTAACTATAATTAATTTTACTGTATTTTTTTTAAATAAAACGCATTACTTGTTTAAAAAATTCTTTCTGATTTTCTGCATGAACCCAGTGTCCAGCACCATCTATTGGTACTATTTCACTATTTGGAAAATGTTTTTTTATTAAAGCTTCATCTTCAGGGAGTTTAATATAACCTGACTTACCTCCTTTTATAAATAGAGTTGCTCCATCATAGCTTTTTTCTTCTGATAAACCTTCACCTATATTATCAATATTCGATTTTAAAGCTGGTAAATTTATCTTCAGTTTAAAATTCTCTTTACCATCTCTCTGTAAATTTTTTAATAAAAATAGCTGTGTAGGTTTATCAGGCACATAGTCTGCCATTAAAGATTCTGCTTCTCTTCTTGAAGAAAGATCTGCTTCATCTAAAAGTGTTAATCCTTTTAAGATCTGTTGGTGATGAGGTTCATAATATTTTGGTGCTATATCTACAATAATCAATTTATCGATTAAATCTGGATATAATGTAGCTGCCAACATGGCTGTTTTACCACCCATTGAATGTCCTAATAGCACAATATGTTTCAAATTATTTTCTGAACAATATTCTTTTAAATCTTCAACTAGTAACTGATAATTAAACTCATCCGAATGCGGACTTTTACCATGATTTCGCTGATCTAAAAGGTGTACTTCATAACCTTCATCGGAAAACATTTTACCTAAGGTTTTCCAGTTATCCCCCATTCCTAAAAATCCGTGAAGTATAACAAATGGCCTGCCCTGCCCAATAGTATTAACATGTAATTTCATAGCTTCTTTTTAAAAATTGACTGATTATTTTAGAAAGTTAAGGTATCTTTTTATAGTTTCCTCCATACCTAAATAAAGAGACTCTGCAATTAAAGCATGGCCTATTGAAACTTCGGCTACATGTGGTACATTTTCTTTAAAATATTGAATATTATCCAAAGATAAATCGTGTCCTGCATTTATTTCTAATCCTATATTATGAGCTAAAGTTGCTGCTTTTGCGTAAGGTGCTGCTGCAGCTTCTCGATCTCCTGCTTCATATTTTCTTGCAAAATCTTCAGTATATAATTCAATCCGATCTGCTCCTGCTACTTTTGCACCTTCAATCATTTTTTCAACAGGATCAACAAATATAGAGGTTCGAATACCTTGAGATTTAAATTCAGAAATAATTTCTGTCAGCAATTCTTTATACGCAATAGTATCCCAGCCTGCATTGCTAGTTATTGCATCTTCTGCATCTGGGACTAAGGTTACTTGAGCTGGTTTTACCTCTAGAACCAAATTAATAAACTTAGTAATCGGGTTTCCTTCAATATTAAATTCTGTTTCCAGTACAGGACTTAGATCTTTTACATCTTGATATTTAATGTGCCGCTCATCTGGCCTTGGGTGTACTGTTATTCCTTGCCCACCAAAGCGTTCAATATCTCTAGCAGCTTGTACAATATTTGGGATATTTCCGCCTCTTGCATTTCGCAAAGTAGCAATTTTATTGATGTTTACGCTTAATTTAGTCATAATTCATTTTTTTGCATAACAAAAATACAAAGATCAAGGTGCGGATTTGAATATTATTTTAATTAATTTGCAATGAAATGACGTAAGATTTATGAGTACTGAAGACTATATACTTAACGATGTAACTATCCGTGATATTTCTGATAAAATTGGGGATTTGCAGAATGATTTTAATCAATTAACCTATTCGCATTTACCCGTGGAAAAAGATGGAGTGTACATGGGTTGTATTTCTGAAAATGACATTCGTTGTTTTGACGCAAAAAAAAGCATAGTAGATTACCAATATGCATTAGAAGGTTTTTTTGTAAGACAAACCGATTATTGGCTAGATATTCTAGAAGCATTTGCTCAAAATAACACTAATATTTTACCGGTTTTAAATACCGATAATGAATATCTAGGATATGTAGAGCTTTCTGAAATAATCAGTTTATTTAATGAAACTCCTTTTTTAAATGAACCGGGTAATATTTTGGTTATTGAAAAAGGATTTCAAGATTATTCATTAAGTGAAATAAGCCAAATTGTCGAATCTAGTAATCTACATTTGCTGGGATTATTTGTATCGAAAGTTGAGAATGATTTAGCTCAAATAACAATTAAAATAAGTCCTAGTAGTATAAATGAACTTATTCAGACATTAAGAAGATATGGCTATCATGTTCTTTCTAAACATGAGGAAGACAGCTATAATAAAAATTTAAAAGACCGATCTAAGTATCTGGATAAATACTTAAATATTTAATATGAAAATAGGCATTTACGGCCAGTTTTATCACGAAAACGCAGAACAGTATATTAATCAGCTTTTAGAACTTCTAAAAGAAGAACAGGTTGATATTGTTATTGAAGAAGATTTTTTAGGTCTCATTAATCGAAACAAAAGTATAAAGGGAGAATATGAAGATCTCGATACTTTTAAATGTTTGGACCCAACTTTCGATTTATTTTTCACCATTGGTGGAGATGGAACCATATTAAAATCTATAAATTATGCAAAGAATTTAGATATACCTATTATAGGCATTAATACCGGCCGTTTGGGATTTCTGTCTACAATTCAGAAAGAACAAATTGGCGATACTATACATACTATTTTAAAAAAAGATTTCAGCATATCGCCTAGAGCGGTTTTACAAGTAGAAACAAAACCGCATTTTGATAATGAAATATTTGATAACGTAGCCCTTAATGAAATTGCTGTAAGTCGAAAAAATACCACGTCGATGATTACGGTAGACACTTGGCTGAATGATAAATATTTAACTTCATATTGGGCAGATGGATTGATAATTTCTACACCAACAGGGTCCACAGGCTACTCGCTTAGCAGTGGTGGCCCTGTAATAACGCCAGATGCAGATTCTTTAGTAATAACACCTATAGCTCCACATAACTTAAATGCAAGACCGCTAGTTATTAAAGACGATACAAAAATTACGTTAAAAGTGAGTGGACGAGAAGATTCCCACCTATTATCGATGGATTCTCGATTAGCAAGTTTACCAAACGATACCGAAATTATTATTACAAAAGCTCCTTACGCTATTAATTTAGTAGAACTCAACGATAATAGTTTTTTACAAACTTTACGAAAAAAATTGCTTTGGGGTGAAGACAAACGTAATTAGGAAATATTTATAAATTATAATTGTTAAAGTAATACTAATGTACTCAAATTATTGCAAGCCAAACATAATTGTTATATTTGCAAACTTTTAAGAACCTATGCGCTATCTAATAGCTTTTATTTCAATGTTAATAACGTGTGCCAATTTACATTCCCAAACCTACGAGGTAGGGCCTTTTATTGGCGGCGCTAACTACATAGGCGATGTGGGTAAAACTAATTATATAAACCCTAACTCGTTAGTTGCAGGTGGTGTTTTTAAATGGAACCGCAGCACTAGACATGCATTTAGATTCTCCCTATTAGTCGGGAAAATAAAAGCTAATGATTTAGATAGCGATGATAATCGTAGGAAAGAAAGAGGGTATTCTTTCTCAAATACTATTGCTGAAGCATCTTTAGGACTGGAATTTAATTTTTGGGATTTCGATTTAAATAAACAAAGCCCACAAAATACACCATACCTTTACACTGGTGTTACGTATTTTATGGCAGACCATATTAGCTTAGGAAATACGCGAACAGGTCCGTTACAAAAAGCTAATGAAAAAAATTGGAATTTCGCAATTCCTTTAGTTATCGGATGGAAAACGAGCCTTAGTAAACATTTAATCGGAGGGCTTGAAATTGGTGCTCGATATACTTTTACTGATAATTTAGACGGAAGTAATCCCGAAGAATTTACTGGTAAATTAGACTCTGTAACAACATTTGGTAACTCAGGTAGAAACGATTGGTATGTATTTACCGGGCTTACATTTACGGTAACCTTTGGTAGAAAACCTTGTTATTTTAGATTTTAAGAATGAATTTTGAAAACCAAATAAACTTAAAAAAACTACCGTCCCATATTGCGATTATTATGGATGGTAATGGTCGTTGGGCAAAATCGAAAGGTTTTTTAAGAACCATGGGGCATAATGAAGGCGTAAAATCAGTAAAAGAAACAGTAGAATCTGCCGCTAAAATTGGTGTTTCTTACTTAACGCTTTACGCTTTTTCTACTGAAAATTGGAACCGTCCTAAATTAGAAGTAGACACTTTAATGAAAATATTAGTGTCGTCTTTAAAGAAAGAAATTAAAACACTACAAAATAATAATATCCGATTAACAGCTATCGGAAATATTGAAACATTACCCAATAAAGCCAAAAGAGAATTATTAGATGTTATTGAAAAAACTAAAAATAATACTCGAATGACGTTAATATTGGCGCTAAACTACGGAGCAAGGGAAGAATTAACGTCTGCATTTAAAAAAATAGCCAATAATATTGAAAATGGCACGTTAAAGGCTAATGAGATTAATGAAGAATCTATAAATCAGGCATTATACACAAATTCGATGCCGGATGTAGATTTAGTAATTAGAACAAGTGGCGAACAAAGAATAAGTAATTTTTTGCTATGGCAAATCGCTTATGCGGAATTATATTTTACTAAAGTACTTTGGCCGGATTTCAGAAAAAATGACTTATTTGAAGCTATTTACAATTATCAAAACAGAGAACGAAGATTTGGAAAAACAAGCGAACAACTTAGTTAGTTCATATATGACGAAAAAACTATTTACATTCATTATTTTAAGTTTTGCTTTTAGCATTTCTGCACTGGCACAACAAGATATTGCTATCGGAAATGGAAAAAAGTACACCATTGGTGATATAAAAGTAACCGGCACTACTAGTTTTAACGAACAAACAGTAATATCGTTCACTCGATTAAAAAAAGGAGATGAACTTTATATTCCCGGAGAACGACTAAGTAACGTAATCAAAAAATTATGGGATTTAGATTTATTTAGCGATATCAATTTTTATATTACTAACGTAAATGGTAATGTAGCGGATCTTGAATTAGAAATAAAAGAAGTTCCACAATTAGCTGAAATTCGTATCAAAGGGGTTAAGAAAAAACGGAAAAAGGAAGAGCTTATTGAAGAGAATAAGTTGAAACCAGGTTTAAAAGTGACAGAAAACGTCATCACTACTACCAAAAATTATATTGAAAATAAATATAAAAAAGATGGCTATTTTAATACTAAAGTAGCTATAAACACTATTCCTGTTAAAGATACTGCTAAAGCCAACCAAGTAAATATGGTGGTGAATGTTGATAAAGGTGATCGTGTTAAAATTAAAGACATTGAGTTTATTGGGAATGAAAAACTTTCTGACGGTAAATTGCGAAAAGCTTTAAAAAACACTAAAGAAAAGCGCTTTTATCGATTCTGGAAACGCTCTAAATTCAATAGAGAAGATTATGCAGAAGACAAAGAAAAATTAGTAAACAAGTATAAAGAAAAAGGGTATAGAGATGCTCGTCTTCTATCTGATACTTTAATTAAAATAGATAAAAAAAATATTGCTCTAAAATTAGAAATAGCTGAAGGAGATAAATATTATATCGGAGATATTGATTTTGTAGGAAATTCAGTATATACTGATGATTATTTACACCGTGTACTTGGGATAAAAAAAGGAGATACTTACAACGGAGTTCTTTTAAACGAGCGTATTGAAGATCCTCAAGATCCTAATGCATTTAATGTTTCTTCTATATATAAAAATAATGGATATTTATTCTCTATGTTTAACTTAGTAGAGACAAATGTATACAACGATACAATCGATTTTGAATTACGAATTACTGAAGGTAAAGAGGCTTATTTTGACGAAATTCGAATAGTAGGGAATAACAGAACGAAGGATCATGTTATTTACCGACAATTACTAACAAAACCGGGCCAAAAATACAACCAACAAGATGTAGTTTCTACTGTTCGTGAATTAGGCGCTTTAGGATTTTTTGATGCAGAGCAACTTAGTCCTGAGTTTGTAGATCCAGATCCGCAAACAGGAACCTTATCTTTAGAATATAATGTAGTTGAGTCTGGTGCCAGTCAAATAGAACTGCAAGGTGGTTACGGTGGTGGTGGCTTCATCGGTACGTTAGGATTATCTTTTAACAACTTCTCTATAGAAGGATTATTTGATAAAGATGCATATAAACCGGTACCAATGGGAGACGGACAGCGTTTATCGTTACGTGCTCAGGCTAGTACCTATTATCAAACCTACAGTCTTTCTTTTATGGAACCTTGGCTAGGAGGTAAAAAACCGGTACAATTTTCTACTTCATTCTCATACACTAGACAATTTCTATATGATTATAGAAGAAGAAAAGCTAATAAAGACAAGAGTTTCGATATCCTTGGAATTTCAGTAGGTCTTGCTAAACGATTAACAACTCCAGATCCTTATTTAACCGTTTCTCACACTGTTGGTTTCCAACGTTACGATTTAAATAACTATAACACCGGATTGTTTACTTATGGGAATGGATTCTCTAACAACTTCTCATATACATTTGGTATAACACGTGATAATCGTGGAGTTAACCAGATTTTCCCAACAGTTGGTTCGCTATTTAGTTTAACAGCAAAATTAACTCCTCCATATTCACTATGGAATGGTACAGATTATAATAGTTTAGCCAACAAACGAGAGTTTCAGTTAGAGAATGAAGACGGAAAACTTATCGATAGAAACGGTAATCGAGTACTCCCTCAGAATGCAGTTGGTGATCAATCCAAAATAGATCAAGAAAAATACAAATGGTTAGAATTTTATAAAGTTAAGTTTAACGGAGACTGGTACACTACACTAGCAAACTTCGGACAAAGTAAAAATTTAGTACTTCGAACAAATGCTGAATTTGGATATTTAGGAGCATATAATAACGATCGTGGTATTCCTCCTTTCGAACGTTTTTACTTAGGTGGAGATGGTTTAGGATCCTATAGTTTAGATGGTCGTGAAACCATTCGACTAAGAGGTTATCCAAATAACTCACTTACACCTTTAGATAGAACTTCATTAAGCCAAGCTTCTAATGATGATGGTGCTACTATTTATAATAAATTTTCATTAGAACTTCGTTTCCCAATAACATTAAAACCATCTGCCTCGATATATGCGTTAACATTTATAGAAGGTGGTGCTACTTACGATGATTTTAAAGATTATAATCCTTTCCAATTAAATCGTTCTGCCGGTGCAGGTCTACGTATTTTTATGCCAGCCTTTGGTTTATTAGGTATCGATTTTGGATACGGATTCGATCCTATCCCAGGAGAATCTGGTGGAGCTCACGGATGGGAAACACACTTTATTATTGGACAACAATTTTAATAATATTGGGATAATTTCTATATTCGATGCCAAATGAAAAATTATAAACTGATTGTATTACTTTTTATAATCCCACTGCAAAGTTGGGCTCAACGTGGTATGAATATCGCTTATATTGATATGGATTACATTCTTAAAAATGTACCAGAATATCAACAAGCATCAGGTCAATTAGAAAATAAAGTTCAAACTTGGCGTTCAGAAATAAACGAGAAACAAAATAAAATCGACCAACTTAAGCAGGAACTTGAAAATGAGCGACCTTTATTAACAAAAGAATTAATTGAGGAACGAGAAGATGATATTACTTACCTGCAAGACCAGTTATTAGATTATCAACAAAAACGATTTGGACCTGATGGTGATTACATTATTCAGAAAAAACAATTAGTCCGTCCAGTACAAGATCAAGTATATAATGCTGTAGAAGAAATTGCTGAAAATCGTAAAATTGATATTATTTTTGATCGAACTTCAGAAATTGGTATGGTTTATGCCAAATCTAATTTTGATGTGAGCGAACAAGTATTACGAATTATAAAACGTACTGCTAATAGAAAACAAATTGAGGAACGCAAAGATTTAATTGAATTAAGAAAAGAAGAAAATAGAACAGCAGAACAAGATAAGGTTATCGATGAAAGATACCAACGTGCCGATTCTTTAAAAACTGAACGCCAACTATACATTGAAGAAAGACGTAGAAAAATTGATTCTGTTAGAGAAGCTCGAAAAGCTGAATTTGAAGTAAGAAGAGCACGTATTTTAGAAGAAAGACAACAAAGAAAAGATAGTATAAATGCTGCTCGGAATAACCAATAGCAGAAAATAATAATAAATAATACTTTAACACTTAATAACTAAGAAAAAAATGAAACAATTTAGATCACTATTTATAGCGTTAATGCTAACTTTAGGAGTTACCACGCTAACAAATGCACAAAACAGTAAAGTTGCTCATATCGCAACACAAGAACTAATTGAAACGATGCCTGCTTATAAAGATGCTATGGCTCAATTAGATAAGCTACGTAATACATACGATGCTGAGATTAAAGATATGATGAACGAAGCACAACAAACTCTTAAACGTTACGAAGCTGAAGCTGAAACAGTAACTGATGAAGAAAACGCAAAACGTTCTCAAGAATTACAAGGTGCACAAAGAAGAATTCAAGAGCATAGCCAAAAGGCAAGCCAAGATATCCAGAAAAAACAACAAGACTTAATTCGTCCTATTTTAGAAAAAGCTCGTAATGCTATTCAAAAAGTAGCTCGTGCAAAAGGATATGACTATGTATTAGATTCTACTACAGGAGCTGGTGTAATAATGGCTGATGGGTACGATTTAATGCCTGACGTTAAAAAAGAATTAGGTATTTAATATCGAAAGAATTATTTAGTTAAAGCTATTTAAAAAACTGCGCAATATTGTGCAGTTTTTTAATTTTAGACTATTATGAATAACACAGGCTCAATAGGAATTTTTGATTCAGGCATTGGCGGGACTTCCATCTGGAGAGAAGTAAAAACACTACTTCCGTCTGAAGATACCATCTACCTAGCAGATAGTAAAAATGCTCCGTATGGTATAAAAAGTAAAAATGAAATAATTGCATTAAGTCGTAAAAACACTGAAAAGTTACTTGAGCTTGGAGCCAAACTAATTATAGTTGCCTGCAACACAGCAACCACTAATGCTATTACCGAACTGCGTAATGAATACAATGTACCTTTTATTGGTATAGAACCAGCAATAAAACCGGCTGCACTACTTTCAAAAACAAAAAACATTGGAATCTTAGCTACAAAAGGGACACTCAGTAGCGCTTTATTTAGCAAAACTTCTAAAGATTACACAATTGGATTACAAGTTACAGAAGTGGAAGGAAATGGACTCGTAGAACTTATTGAAAGCGGAAGAATTGAAAGTCAAGAACTATACAATTTACTTCAAAAGTTAATTTCACAATTCGACAAAAAAAATATTGATTATTTAGTACTTGGTTGTAGCCACTACCCTTACCTAATTCCAATACTTCAAAAATTACTTCCCAATACAACGATTATCGATTCAGGAGAAGCTGTAGCTAGACAAACAAAAACTATTCTTCAAAAGAAAAAATTATTCAGTACGAATACTGAACTGCAACAAACGTCTCATTTATTCTTCAGCAATAAATCCCCAGAAGTATTAGAATATTTTATAAAAGCTAAAAAAGCTTCGATTGATTATTTAGATTTTTAATTAATTGCTGGGCATTCACAATCATAACGTTGTCGATTTTTACCGAAGTTGTATCCTAAAGTTATTTGATGAAAACCGCTATTGCTAATAACCATTGAGTTTAATTGATTGCTATACGTATATCCTACTAAAAATTGCTTATAAGTAATTCCTACAAAAGGTGTTAAATACTGAAGATTTCTAGAAGATTCTGACACACCCGATATTGAATTTTTTAGAGAGTCGAAGCTATATCGATAAGAAAAACCTCCCCAAATTTTACCAAAATCGAGTTTCTTATACGTTTTTAAATTAACATCTAAAGTTGATTGTGATAAAAAATCTAAATACTGAAACAACGTTGAAGGCTCTAATGACCAATCGTTTTCTAAGCTAAACACATAACCCAAACTAGCTAAATATTTACGTTGATTAGTTGGTAATGCTAACGGACTAGATATATCTTCATACACATTTAATAGATTTTTAGCAGCTATATGCGCATAAAAATCTAAATAATAATACGATAAACCTACATCGATATTTGCAAAAACCTCATTATTTTTTTGGTTACCAAAAATAGGATCGAATTCAACAAACTCACTTTCATCTAACCGTTTTTGAATAAGCCCTACATTAATTCCAAATGACAACTGGTTTAAATCTATATTATCACGAGAAAACATTAAATGATAAGCAAAAGTACCATAAACTGCCAGTTTTGAGGTATATCCATTTTCATCTCTAAAAAATATTCCACCTATCCCTACTCGGTCTCCAATTTTACCATTAGCGCTTATAGTTTGTAAGTTTGGCGCATCGGCAACGTCTAACCATTGGCGTCTAGCTGTTAATCGAACCTGATTATAATTAGCTGCACCAGCCATGGAGGGGTATAATAAATACAGATTATCAGTTAGATAATCCGAATAATTGGGCATTAATTCTTGTGCACTAATAGTATACACATTATACATAGAAAATAGCACTATTAAAATAATGTGGTATTTCGATTTTGCTTTTTTTAAAGTCAATTGAAACGAGAATTATCCTGTAATGGAATTAAACATAATATTCAATCATTAAATATATGAATTAGCTAACTTAGTTTAGTATTTTTGACCAAAAATTAGAAAATGGAACGATATACAATTAATATACAACATACTACACAGCCTGAAATTGTAAAATTTGAAGCAAATAAATTTCTCACTAAACATGAAAATTTTGAATTTAAAAATATCGATGAGGCTTCAAAATCTCCAATTGCTCAACAATTATTTTACTTACCATTTGTAAAAACTGTCTATATCTCACAGAATTTTATTGCTGTTGAGAAATATGATATTGTAGAATGGGCAGATATAGAAAACGAAGTTGCAGAGCAAGTTGAAAGCTACCTTAACAAAGGTGGTGTGGTCATTAAAGAAGAAGTAAAAGAAAATCAGAAAGTACCAGTAACGGTTTATGCTGAAAGCACTCCAAATCCTTCGGTTATGAAATTTGTTGCTAATAGAAAATTAGTACTTAATCCTGCTGAATTTAAAAATATTGATGAAGCTAAAGACTCTCCTTTGGCACAACAATTATTTCATTTTCCTTTTGTAAAAGAAGTCTTTTTTACAGAAAATTATGTTAGCATCAATAAATATGATATTGCTGAATGGCAAGAAATTGTATTAGAACTTAGAGAGTTTATCAGAACGTATTTAGAAGATGGTAAAACTGTACTTACTGATGATGCAATAACTACATCTGTAGATAGCAATTCTAAAAACGCTACTCTTAAAGAAAGTACTAATCCAGCATCTAAAGTGAAAATAGAAGATTTAGACGATACTTCTCAACAAGTTGTAGCAATCCTAGAAGAATATATTAAACCGGCTGTTGCAAGCGATGGTGGTAACATTTTATTTGATTCTTATAACGAAGAAAATAAAACTGTAAAAGTAATATTACAAGGAGCTTGTAGCGGATGTCCATCTTCTACAATGACACTTAAAAATGGTATTGAAACTATGCTCCGTGACATGCTTCGCGATAAAGTACAATATGTAGAAGCTATTAATGGCTAGTATATAAACTGCCTTATACATAGATAAAAAGAAACCCGAAATGTAATTATTTCGGGTTTCTTTTTATTTACTAAACTGTAATACTATAAAGTTCGTTTTGCTTCTTGATAGAATTCCTGAAACAATTGTAATAAATTCATCGAAGAAGTAATTAAATCTCTCGTCTCTAGTAATAACCCGAAATACAATTTGCTGTTTTTCGGACTGGTTTCTGAAGTTCGAATTCGGTTAATCTGTTTCTGAATTAAATCTGAAACATAATCTAGCAACTCTTGCTTATCATTTAATATTTGCTCTATTTTTCCAAACTCATGTTGATTAAAAGTATATTCAATTTCATCAAAAAGCACTTGCATTTTATCATCTACTTTCTTTAAGTCCCGAATTTGATTAAACTTTAAATTCTTATGATTGTTATGAACATGATTGTAGCTATTTCGAGTTATATAACCAATAGATTGAACCATATCTTGTAAGTAATCTAGAATAAGTATATAGAATTTACTGGCTTCTACAGAGTTTTCATCTAACGATTTAATAAAGTAAAATATATTCCCTTTTAACTCATCTACCTCAACTTCTAACTTACCAATAGATTTGTTAGATTTCTTTAATTTACCTAGATCATGATAACCTAAATTTACTACAGTTTTAGTGTATAACTTATTTATACCTTTAATTACACTAGAGATATTTTCTGAAGTTTCAGTAGTTATCTCGTTAATAGTAATAATATCTGTACGGTTATAACGTTTACTTTGTTTTTCTTCTTTAGATTTTTTGGAATGTATCATTCCACTTCTTACTACCAATACTACAGCTAGAATAATTAATAGCACTAATGCGATTGTTCCTCCATAATAAATGATAGCTCCAAAAATTGCGGCTGCACTAAATGCTACTAATGCAGTTACAAACCATCCACCTATTACATTTAACACTCCAGCCACACGATATACAGCACTTTCTCTATCCCAAGCACGATCGGCCAAAGAAGAACCCATTGCCACCATAAATGTTACATAAGTAGTAGATAATGGTAATTTCAAATTAGTACCTACTGATATCAAAATACTAGCTACAACTAGGTTTACAGAAGCTCTAACCATATCAAAAGCAGGCGCATCTAAACGCTTTGTGCGAACATGATGCTCTGGCTTTTCAAATTTAGAATCAATTTTTCGCTTTACGGCTCTTGGCACCAATGTAGAAAATGAGCTACTTACTATTAAAGAATATCGTACAATTTTTCTAGAAAGCCAATTTGGTTCAAATCGTTCTGCCCCGTCGCCTTGACGTGCCAAATTAACACTAGTATCTACTACAGATTTTGCTTTACTACTAAACCACAAAGTAATAATCATAACTCCTCCTGCAATAATCAATAAAAACTCAGGTGTAGCTACACTTCCACTCAAACCTGACATTGAAAATTCCGAAGGTAATATACCGGTTGCCGCGTAAGCATCTTGCCAAAGTGTAAAAGATTGCCAAGCAGCAATAGGTACACCTATAAAGTTCACTAAATCATTTCCTGCAAAGGCTAAAGCTAATGCAAATGTTCCGATTACTATTATTATTCGTAAAATGTTAGCTTTAAATACGCTAATTAATAACTGACTAATAATTGTAAACAGCACAAAACATCCTATAATAATTAGTACAGTATGGGTATTAATATATTCAATAATTCCATCTGAAAAATAAGGAATACTTTTAATTCCTTTTATCAAAATAAAATATAGAATTGCTGTAAGAGAAAGTCCTCCAAAAACACCACCTGCATATTTAATTTTTTTCTCAAACTGAAAAGAAAAAATTAACCTAGCAAAATATTGTACAATTAAACCTACTAGAAAAGCTATTACTACAGCCATTAAAATACCTATAATAATTTCGGTTGCTTTACTGGTATTTATATATTCAGTAAGAATAGACAGATTATTACCATCATTATAGATTTTAATTACAGCAATACTAACCGCCGCTCCTAATAATTCAAAAACAATAGAAACAGTTGTTGAAGTTGGTAATCCAATAGAATTGAAGAAGTCTAGCAGCAGTACATCTGTAATCATGACTGCCATGAAAATAATCATGATCTCTTCAAAATAAAATTGTTGTGGTAGAAAAATCCCTTTTCGAGCAACTTCCATCAGCCCACTAGAAAATATAGCTCCAATACCAACACCTATACTCGCAACAATAAGTATTGTTCGCATAGATACTGCCTTAGAACCGATGGCAGAATTCAAAAAGTTAATGGCATCATTGCTTACTCCTACCACCAAATCAGTAATAGCTAAAGCCAATAAAGCTACTAGCATTACCACATAAACATCTTCCATAAGTGCAGTATTTTGAACCAGCAAAAATCTGGAATTTTAATTACATATTATTTCCCCGAAGGTTACCAAAACTTTAAATTATCACTTTTCACATGTAGTTTTAAAGTTGCGCAAATATAGAAATATCAAGGATTTTAAAACCAAGCTGTATATTAAGCTTATGTAATTTGAATATTAAACTCATTCTTTTATTGTATATTTTAAAAAAACGCCTATATGAAAGAGAATAAAGCTACTAATGAGTTAGCTCTAGAAAGCAGCCCCTACTTATTACAACATGCTAAAAATCCTGTTAATTGGAGAATTTGGAGTGATGCTGCCTTAAATGATGCCAAAGAGCAAAATAAACTATTAGTAATTAGTGTGGGATATGCAGCTTGCCATTGGTGCCATGTAATGGAGCATGAAAGTTTTGAAGATATAGAGGTAGCAAAAATAATGAACGATAATTATATCGCCATAAAAGTAGATCGAGAAGAGCGTCCTGACATAGACCAAGTTTACATGCAAGCTGTACAAGTAATGACTGGCATGGGAGGTTGGCCAATGAATATTGTTGCTTTGCCTGACGGACGACCAATTTGGGGCGGAACTTATTTTAAAAAGCACCAATGGATAAGTGCGCTTCAACAAATTAAGTATTTATATAAATCTGAACCTGAACAATTATATAACTATGCCGAGAAATTAGAAAATGGTCTGGAACAAATGAACATTATTGACATCCCTACCAACTCAGATTTTTCTAGTTTCAATCTAAATAATTGCATCAGCACATGGCAAAAAAAATTCGATTTTAAATATGGAGGCATAGGTAATGCCCCAAAGTTTATGATGCCTAATAATTTAGCTTTTTTATTGCGCTATAGCAATCAAAATCGAGATACAGGAATCGCTAATTTTGTATGGACTACGCTAGATAAAATAGCTTCAGGAGGAATTTTTGATCCTATTGATGGTGGATTTAGCAGGTATAGCGTTGATGAAAAATGGCATATTCCCCATTTTGAAAAAATGCTTTACGATAATGCACAATTACTATCCCTATACAGCGATGCATATAAACTTAGCCAGAAAGAAGAATATAAGGAGGTTATTAAAAAAACAGCTGATTTTATAGAAACTGAATTTACAGATGCTAGCGGCGCATTTTATACAGCCTTAGATGCAGACTCTATCAATTCCGTTGGCAAGAAAGAAGAAGGTGTTTTTTATAGTTGGACAAAAGAAGAATTGAAAACTACAATTTCTGAAGAGTTTGAATTGTTTTGCGAATATTTCAATATTAATTCAACTGGTTATTGGGAAAATGGACAATACGTTTTATATAAAACAACCAATGATGCTACATTTACAAAAAAACATACTATATCTGCTAAAGAATTTTCAGCAATAAAAAAAACTTGGATTTCTGATCTAAGAAAAACTCGCGAAAAACGCCAAAAACCCTTATTAGATGATAAAAGCTTAACTTCTTGGAATGCACTAACCATAATTGGTTTATTAGATGCTTACACTGCATTACAAGATCAAACTTATTTCGATCTCGCTAATAAAAACGCATACTTCTTAAAAGAACACCAAATTAATGATGACTTTAGTATGTTCCACTCCTACAAATCAGAAAAAAGTAAAATTGAGGGATATTTGGAGGATTATGCATTTAGTATAGCAGCATTTTTAAGACTTTATGAAGTTTCTTTCAAGGAATCCTGGCTTCATTTAGCTAATAATTTAACTGAATACACTCTAGTTAATTTCTATGATCATAGCCAGAACTTATTTAATTTTATAAATGAAAGCCAAAATCGACTTATAAGCAACCCAAAGGAATATCTAGATAATGTGATTCCTTCTTCAAATTCTGTAATGGCCAAAAACCTATTTGCACTTTCTAAACACTTCCCAACTTCCAATTTTGGAGACATTGCCAAAAATATGTTTTTGACTATTGCTTCTGAAATTCATAAACACCCTACTGGTTATTCAAATTGGTTACAATTATATTTAAACTTCAGCAATCCCTATTTTGAAATTGTTATTAGTGGAGAAAAAGCAAAACAAATCAACCAAAATATTCAGAAAGACTACCTTCCTAACTGTATATTTTCAGGAAGTACTACAAAATCAGAACTACCACTACTTACTAAACGTTTTGAAAAAGGAAAAACACTAATTTATTCCTGTAAAGAAGGGCAATGCCTACAACCTACGGAAAATTCAGAAGAGGTTTTACAAAAAATTAAAGCTGTTTAACAAAATTTAAACGTAAAGCATTCTTTAAATGTTAAAAAAAATGACTCTATTTGTTGAAAATCAATACTTCTTATGGATATATTAAACGATTGGAGCCACATCGCTCAAAAATATGCTGAAAAATTTTTTAGCTATTTACCTACTCTTATCGGAACAATTATTCTACTAATTGTAGGCTTATGGGTTATCAAATTAATCATTAAATATGTAGACAAGTTTTTTCAGAAAAAAGACTACGATCCTACACTAGAAAAATTCACACTCAATTTATTGAGTTGGGGATTAAAAATCTTACTTTTTGTACTGGTAATAACCAATTTAGGAGTAGAAACTACTTCTTTAGTAGCTGCAATTGGTGCTGCCGGTTTAGCTATTGGGCTAGCTTTACAGGGCTCGTTAGCCAACTTTGCAGGAGGAGTTTTACTTATTGTTTTAAAACCGTTTAAAGTTGGAGATTGGATTGAAGCCCAAGGTGTTTCTGGTAGTGTGGTAGAGATTACACTTTTCTATACTAAAATAGATACTTTTGGAAACCAACGTGTTGTAGTTCCAAATGGACAACTTAGTAATGATAATATTACGAATTATAGCTATAACAATTTACGTAGAGAAAACTTAACCTTCGGTATTTCTTATGATGACGATATTAAAGCTGCAAAAGAAGTACTTACAAAACTAATCGACGAACAGAAAGATATTGTTAGAGATCCAGCTCCACAGGTTCTTGTTGGAGAATTGGGAGATAGTTCTGTGAATTTCTATGTGCGTTATTTTGCTCCTAACAGTGTTTTCTGGGATTTACATTGGAATGTTATTGAAGAAGGAAAAATACGCTTAGAGGCTGCAGGTATGACAATTCCTTACCCACAACGTGATGTTTATTTGTACGATCAAACTAAAATGAGCGGAACTCAATTAAAAGAACAGAAGAAAAATTCTGAAGACAAACCAGCTGAAAAGTAGTTAAACTACTTTTAACCTGCTACAAAATCTTTTAAATAATAAGGTTCAAAATAAGCGACATCCTCGATGTCGCTTATTTTATATTTAGCTTCTGCTAATGCTATCATTTCTTTTGAAGATGGCAAAGTCTCTATTATAAACTCTGTATTAGAAGCATCACAAATCTCACTAAACTTTGCAACACCATTGCCAATAAACGTAACTTTATTATAGTTGTCTAAATATTCCTTAAAAGAATTTTCAGTTAATACTACTGCCTTAGTTTTATCAAGCTGTTTCCAATTAGCATCAAAAATAGCAGCATATACTTCCATTCTTCTAGCATCTAACATCGAAATAATCAAATCTCCTTGCTCAGGCTGAATTTGTTTAGCTAAAGCTGTTAGTGTAGGAATCGAAATTAACGGAATATCAGCAGCAAAACACAATCCTTTAGCTGCGGAAACTCCTATTCTTAACCCTGTATAAGAGCCTGGTCCTTTGCTTACCGCTATAGCATCTAGATCTTCAACTTTTAATTGATTTTCTTTTAGAATATCTTGAATAAATAAATGCAACTTTTCAGCATGAGAATATCCTTTACTATTATCCTCTTTAACAGCAATTAATTTACCGTCGAATGCCAAAGCTACCGAGCAATTAGTGGTAGCTGTTTCTAAACAAAGAATTTTAGCCAATTTATTTTTATTTTTACTATTCCTCGGGAGAAGCTACTTCTACTTTATCTCCAGATTTTAAAAGTTTAGTTACTGTATTGTAAGGCCCCGTAATTATATTATCTCCAGATTTTAAACCTTCTGTAATCTGAATATTTTTATCATCTTGTATTCCAGTTTTTACAACACGCAATTTAGCTTCTTCTCCTTGTTTTACAAACACACATTCAAATATTTTTGAATCTTGATCAATTGTAGATTTTTCAGGTGCCATTTTTTTAGTTGAAGTCGTATCATTTTTTATCACAATAGCACTAATCGGAATTCCTAAAACATCTTCTTTTCGATTTGTAATTATCTCTACAGTAGCCGTCATACCTGGTCGGAATGGAGAAAAATTATCAGGCTTTCCTTTAAGTAAAGATTCGTAAGACTCTTTTAAAACGCGAACTTTTACTTTAAAATTAGTTACTTGGTCGGTAGCTAATTCACTATCAGCAGAGTTTGATATTTCGGTAACAACACCTTTAAATTCTTTACGCAAATAAGCATCTACTTCTACAATTGTTGAATCACCAACAGCTACTTTAACAATATCATTTTCATTTACATCTACAACAACTTCCATATTGTCGAGATTGGCTACTCTTAAAATTTCGGTACCGGCCATTTGCTGGGTTCCTACTACTCGTTCACCTAGTTCTGCATCTAGTTTTGAAATAGTCCCCGTCATAGGAGAATAAATGGTTGTTCTTGCTAAGTTATCTTGTGCTTCGGTAACCGATGCTGAGGCACTTTGCATGTTATAATATGCTGATTCTTTACCTGCTTGAGCTACTTCATAATTAGAAACTATACCATCCCATTCCGATTTTGAAATAATACCTTTTTCGAAAAGCGTTTTATTACGTTGGTAATCTGCGGTAGCCTGTTTTAGGGTTGCATTAGATTGTGCATAATTAGCACGAGCATTTTCCATACTCGCTTTGCTTCTTTTTAAGCTAGATTGGTAAATATCCGGATTTATTTTTACTAATAAATCTCCTTTTTCTACCGATTGCCCTTCTACAATTGGAAGCTCTATAATTTCTCCTGAAACTTCAGATGAAAGTTTCACTTCTACTTCTGGTTGTATTTTACCAGTTGCCGAAACTGTTTCTACAATATCTATTGGTTTAATTTCAGTAACTTCTACCTGTTTATAATTTCCGGTTTTTCCAAACCATCCGGCTTTTTTACCCACAATTAATAAAATGATAAGTAGTACAATACATCCTAAGATGATAAAAAGAGTCTTTTTCTTCATGAGTTAAAATTTAAGATCTGGAACCGGAACTCCGAAATAAAGTTCCAAAACCTTTAATTTGAATATATAATCGTATTTAGCTCTCACGGCTTCACGCTGTGAATTTTCGTATTTTATTTTAGATTGACTAAAGTCGAATGCATTAGTTAGTCCAACATCAAATCTTTCATTGGCATAACTATAAGCTAATTCTTGAGCTTCAGCGGCAACTTTAGCTGCTTCATAGGCTTCATAAGATCCTTTAGCATCTAAATAAGCTTGATATACGTTAGATTCTAAATCTAATTCAGCCTGCTCTAATTGATATTCGGCTCTACGAACTTCAACTTTATTTCTGTTTACTTGATTTCTAATTGAAAAACCATTAAAAATAGGCACACTTAATTGGAATCCGTACGATATACCATCATTTCTCCATAGCTGCTCAACAAATGGTCTCGGCCCTACAATTCTAGTTACACTCTGAGGTTGAGATTGAGTAACAACAGCTTCTCCTGTAGATTCTACATATCCAATTTGCGTGGTTTCTTGTGATGGAGGAGTTTCTATATACTCTATTCCATTAGAGCCAGACTCACGAGTATTATAGTTTATAAAAGCACCAAGAGTAGGTAAATAAGCACCTCTAGATATTTCTACATTTTTCTCTGCTAACTTTTTATTTGCTTCTGCAACTTTTATTTCAGATCTATTTTCCTTGGCTTTATTTATTATTTCATAAACAGAATGATCTAAAACATCTGTTCCGAAAATTTCGTAATCTCGATTAACGATATCAAAAGTCTTATAATCTTTTATAAGTAAAGTTTGTGCAAGATTAACTAAAGATATTTTAATATTATTTTCGGCAACAATTATGCGTTGGCGTTCATCGGCATTGGTTGCTTTAATTTCTAAAAGATCTCCTTTTGGCAAGGAACCTGCTTCTACTAAATCTTTAGTACGATCTAATTGTTCTTTAGTAATTTCATTTTGAGATTTTATGACATCTAGATCTTGTTTGTTAGATAGCACCTTTAAATAAGCATCTACTACATACAAAATGATATCATCTTTCATTTTTTGTAGTGAATATTGCGCCGCTAATTTGCTTATTTTTGCTTGTTGTAATTGCCTTATATTTCGTAAACCATCAAATATGGTATAACTAGCAGTTGCTCCAGCAGAAAAATTTCGGGTAGTTTGATTCTCTAAAATCCCAGTAGTTACATTTTGTGTTAAACCAGTATTCCAGGAGTTACTTGCTGATGCTTGAATGTTTGGTAATAAATTACCAATTGCTCCACGCTTTTCGATTTCAGCTCCTTCTACATCAAGCTCAGATTGCTTGATAGAAATATTATGCTCTAACGCATAATTGATACATTCTTGTAATGTCCACTTTTTTTCTTGAGCATTTGCAAAAACGCTTATAAAAAGTAGTGTTACTAACAAACTATATTTCCTCATACTATATATTCTAAAAACATATGTCTTTTAAAAGGAAAACTTGTTACACTACAATAGGTTATTTTATAAGAAAAAGAATGTTTTTTTAGATTTAAACGATATTACTACAGAAAATATAAAGATTTACTCTTTACTTTATTGCTTTAAATCTAAGTATATAGCTTATGATATTTTAAGACTTTTTTGCTTTGTAACTTCGGTAAATATAGTACCCCAAACCACCTATTAATAAGTATGGAAAAACCATCAGGTAAACAATACCATCATTAACTCCTTTTGCCGCATCTTGAGAACCTTCACTTTCCAGCACAGCACGACACATTGCACATTGTGCATTAGAAACGATAGGGATCAAATACACCATTACAAAAAATAGTATCGATTTTTGCCATTTCTTACTCATAATTAATCTTTTTAGTAATAAGGATACATAAATAAATAAACCAAAACTCCTGTTACTGCAACATAAGACCATATTGGGAAAGTCCATCTTGCTATTTTAGCATGTTTTGTATATTCTGCACTTAAGCCACGATACATGGTAAATAGTACTAAAGGCAGGATTATGGCTGAAAGTACAATGTGAGTTATTAAGATAAAATAATATACATATTTAAAATCTCCCCCATAATGCGCAGGTTCATTACTTATTTTAGATAATACATAACTTACTAAAAACACTGCTGAAAGTATAAAAGCAGTAATCATTACATTACGATGCTTTTTATAATCTTTAATTCGCATAAAATAATAGCCAATAGCTAATAAAATAGCCGTTGAACCATTTAAAACAGCATGGAATAAAGGATAAGCTCCGGCTTGAATTCCTAATATATTATACCGTTCTGGTAAGTTCATTAATACCAGAACAACAATAGGGACCAAAATAGAGATAACAACAATTATAGGTACCGCAACTTTATCGGTTATAGATAGGGACTTTTTCACAGCAGTTTTTTAATATCTTGAATTAATATATCGATTTGTGGTTCTTCTTCATCTTCAGCAATAGATTTATTACGTTCAACAAAACCTCTGTAATAAATTATTGGATTTCCAAAATTGTCTTTTCTAGAACGTAAATAACCATCTTTATCTACTAAAGCAAACATTCCAGAATGCACAAAACCACCTTTTGCTTTAGGGTCTACTCCTGCATAAGTTTGAAACCCTACATTAGCTAGATTATAAATTGCATCTCTATCCCCAGTCATTAAATGCCAATTTGGATTTGTTATTCCCTTATTTTCGGCATATTCTGCTAAAACTTCAGGAGTATCGTGCGTTGGATCTATAGTAAATGAAGCTACGCCGAAATTTTCTTCTCCCTTTAATTCATTTTGAACTTCAACCAAATTGTCATTCATGATTGGACAAATAGTTGGACAAGTTGTAAAGAAAAATTCTACCACGTACACTTTACCTAAATAATCTTTGTTAGTTATCGTATCGCCATGCTGATCTACAAATTTAAAATATGGAGCCTTCTTTTTTTTACCATCTAATTTGATATAAGCTAAATCTTCCCCGGTAGATTTTTTTGAAGTTTCAGATCCTTTAATATTTAAACGATCTGCAGTAACCACAGTTCCATCAGAGATTCTTTCAATTATCTTTGGAATAAAAATAATTCCAAATACTAAAATGATAAAAGCAATTCCTATGTATGAATATTTCTTTTTCATTTGTCTATAGAATTTTCAGCATTATTTTTTTTAAGAGCTAAACGATATTCTGCCAAAATAATTTTAACATCATCATTCATCTTATTTGTTAATTCTGCAATATCTCGAGAATCGTACCCATAAACCTCTAACTCATCACTATCATCACGACCTCGTAAATTTCTATCTTTATCAACAATAAAAACATATGGTGTATAACCGGTTTCAGATAGTTTGTAGGGAGCCTTAAAACTTTGGTAAAGCATTTCAATATCCTCTACATCACCAAAAACAAATTTCCACTTATCGGCGTTTGTAATTTTATCGAAAGCATTTTTAAAATCCTTTGCATTACTACGTGCTTTTTCTGGAAGCACAATTACAAATTGAAAATCTTTAAATCCGTAGTATTTTTCTAAAATTTTCTTATCAAGATTAAATGTATTTCCTTTTAAGTTATCGAGATTATCTCCAAAAAAAGCAACAACACTTATATGATTTGCAAAACTAATAGAATCGTCTTTAAAGCTATGTAAAGAAGAAATTTCACTAACCTTTTTAGTAAGTATTGGAAGCTTTGCAAAATTATTTTTACCAGATGCAAAGAACAAATAAGTTACAATAGGTAAAGCGAAAAGGATAGTTAATACAAAAAATTTTTTCATTGTATTTAAATAGAATTGGTGCAAAAATAAAAAGACGGTTTAAAAAAACCGCCTTTTCATTTACTTTTAACTTTAGATCTTAGAAATTCCAATCTATAAAGCCATTTTTATAAACTTCGTATACATAATTACCTTCAGTAAGTAAAATAAAAATTATATATATACCAAGAAATATTCCTGTCCAAACTACAGCTCTACGTAAGCTTTTCTTTTCATGCTCTAAGTGCATAAATGCCCAAGCAATATAATATGCTTTGTAAAGTGTTAATAAAATAAATATCCAATTTAAAAGATGCATACTTACAATACTAGTCTCAACCAAAAAAGTAGGGCGTACAATACCTAAAATTACCTCTACAATAGTTACTACTGAAAGTATTCCGAATACTTGCCAAATTCTCTTAGAATTCGATTTATGTTCGTTATGTGTTGCTATATTTTCTTGTGCCATAATATAAGTTTCTTTTGAAATTAAACTAGATAGAAGAAAGTAAATACAAACACCCAAACTAAATCTACAAAGTGCCAGTATAATCCAACTTTCTCTACCATTTCATAATTTCCACGACGTTTGTATGTTCCTAAAACAACATTAAAAAATATTATAGTATTGATTATAACACCTGAAAGTACGTGAAAACCGTGAAATCCAGTAATGAAAAAGAAAAAGTCCGCAAATAAAGGTGGACCATATTCGTTTTCAGTCAAATTAGCTCCTTCAACTACTCCTACTGCTTGATTATCTAACCATTTAATAGACTCCGCTCTCGATAAGATAGTTTTCCCACCATCGGCATTATTATCTAGCATTCTAATTTGCAAGCTTTCATCAGCTTTAAATCCTGCTTTTACATCTTCTAAGGTATAGTTAGGGATAGAACTTTCACCCTCAAACCACAAGCCTTTACTAGCTTCGTGAGTAGTACGTTCTGAACCTTGAACAATTGCAATATCTGCTAAACCTACACGTTCTCCTTCGCTATTAACAAATTGTAATATCTTATCTCCTTTTGTTTTAACAGCTCCATATTCTCCTTGAATAAAATTGGTCCACTCCCAAGCTTGAGAGCCTAAGAATATGATCCCACCTATTAGCGTTAAAAACATATAAGTAGCAACTTTCCCTTGTTTTAACTGGTGCCCTGCATCTACAGCTAACACCATTGTAACAGAAGAAAAAATCAAAATAAACGTCATAAACGCTACATAATACATAGGAGCATCTACTCCATGTAAAAAAGGAAAGTGATTAAATACCTCATCGGCAATTGGCCAAGAATCTGCAAACTTAAATCGTGAAAAACCATATGCTGATAAAAAGCCTGTAAAGGTAAGTGCATCTGACAGGATAAAAAACCACATCATTATTTTACCATAGCTGGCCCCAAGTGGCTGATTACCACCACCCCAAGTTTTACCTTCGGTGCCTGTTCTAACAACAGTCGCGTCCATAAAAAGAAGTCATTTAATTTTTAGTGATGAGCAAAAATACGTATTTTTCTTATCTAAAGAAATATAAAAATAAAAACAGGTAAACCCAAACCACATCTAAAAAGTGCCAGAACGTTGCACCTAGCTCTAATCCAAGTGTTTGTCCATTTTCGTACCGTAGTTTAAAATGATTATAAATTACAACCAAAAGCACTATTAATCCGACAGATAGGTGTGCTAAATGTACCAAAACAAGTATATAAATAAAACTAGTTGTAATAGTACTTTCGCTCCCTGTAAAATAATAACCAGCCTTAATAATAGTTGAAAAACCCTGAAATTGAAAAACTATAAATAAAATAGCTAGAACTAATGTACCTATTAAAAAAGCAGAACCATTTTTTTGTTTCCCCTTAATAATATTCTTTTTAGCGAACCAAAAGGTCACACTACTTAAAAAAATAATTATTGTACTCCAAATAAAAGCTTGTGGTAATTCAAAATCGGAAAGCCAATCTGGCCTTGTTTTACTTACAACATAGGCACTTGTTAAACCAGCAAACATCATCACCATACTAATAATACCAAATAAAAGCATCATTTTTTTGGCTCTGATTGTTCTTTCTTGCTCAGTTCCTTGAGTTAAATCCATTCTCTAAAAATTTTATCTAATACATAGATTATCTGTACTAATGTAATATAAGAAACGCTTGCTAACATTAAACGCTTTGCCGCTAAGGTACTCCGTTTTTTAAAAAGATTGAAAGCAAAATACAACATTCCTAACCCTAAAATAAAAATAATTACACCTGAAAAAGGCGTTAAGTATAACCTCCCCGTAACTCCAAAAACAGGAATTATCGAAGTCAGTATTGTCCAAACTGTATACAAAACTATTTGAATAGCTGTTCCTTTATCGCGCTTTCCGGTAGGAAGCATAAAAAAACCACCTTTTTTATAGTCGTCATACAACCACCAACCAATAGCCCAGAAATGCGGGAATTGCCAAAAGAACTGTATCATAAATAATGTACCTGGTTCAATACTAAAATCTCCAGATGCGGCAACCCAACCCAACATAAATGGGATAGCTCCCGGAAAGGCTCCTACAAAAACAGATAATGGGGTTTTGGTTTTTAAAGGCGTATAAATACTCACATACAAGAAAATACTTATAGCACCAAACATAGCGGTTTTTGGATTTATAATATATAATACAACTAAGCCCAAAACAGTAAAAACCGTAGCTATAATAAAAGCTGTAGTAACAGACATTCTTCCGGCAGGAATAGGCCGGTTTCGGGTTCGATCCATTAAAATATCTAAATCCTTTTCTATTATCTGATTATAGACATTAGACGCACCTACCATAAGATACCCTCCTATAGCCAGTAAAATTAATGTAGTAAAATTAATTGTTTCAGCTCCTAAAAAATATCCAGCTATAGATGAAAAAACAACACTAATAGCTAAGCGAAATTTAGTAATCTTTTTTAAGTCTGATAAATTAGAAGAGTAAGAACTATGTAAACCTGCGCTTCTCAAAAATACATTTTTTATAATTGGCGCAAAGATACTTTTAAAATGTATTCTAGCAAGTATGCAAGATTGTTAATTTTTCAAGCCTATTTTTTTCTTAATAATCATAATACCAATTAAATATATCGGTACGTATACCAAAGCTCAACCAAGGTGTTGTTTGATCTGAATTTAGAGCTGTATTAGTATCCACCTTAAAATCACGATATATAAAGCTACCAAAAAATTTCAAATTTGTTTCTGGATTAACTATATATCCAGCTTCTAACCTACCAAAAAATGAATTTGCTGTATTACCCTGCCCAATTTTTACACCTTCATCAAAAGGTCGATCTTGATAGGTTCGATAAATATTACCGCCGTAAGAAACACTATTTTCAGAATCACTAAAATCAAATCCTCTTTTTCCAATTATAAATTTAGCCGATCCATACCAACGATCCTTTTTATATCTTGCTATCGCAATAAATTCTCTGAAATTAGCACCCCAAAGATGCGCCATAGACTGATTATTATGACCATAGTTTAGTACTTCTAATCTATGCGAATAGGTATACGGCCTCACTTGGTTATATTCCAATCTTAAAAATAGATTAGGCACATTAAAAGCATTATAATATTTAAGACCTAATTGGTACCCTAATTTATTTTTCCAACTTTTAGTTCCTCCAAAAATATCACTTGTCGAAAACTCATCAATAATTAACTGAGAATATACGTTCAACTTGTCGTTAACTTTATATTTTCCACTCAATCCAATTATTGCATTCCCTCCTTTAGAGCCGGTTGAAAACTCTATAGCTCGATAAAAAATAACTGGATTTAAATAATTAACATCGAATCCTCTGTCGTTATCATTTTGCCAAATAACCGATTCAAATAAACCAATATTTAAACGCTTGGTTACATTTAAACTCAAATAATGATTTGCCATATATTTAGTTCGAAAACTTCCATTCTCTGTAACTTCAGGCCTTACATCTCGAAGCGACATCCAAGTATTAGTATATTTCATTTTCCAAAAAGTTGTATTTATTTTAAAGTACGGAGAAGGAGAAGCCACATCACTTAAAAACAAAGAACGGTAGCCATCACCAATAAAATTTTTTCCGTGTCCAAATTGGAAATTAAAATATTTTGAAGGGGAATACGATAAATAAGCTTCTGCTACAGGATAATCATAAGCATCGCCACTAAACTCTTTTGCAACACCCCTACCAGGGATAATAGCCGGGTCTCCTCCAAAAGGTTTTAAAGAATTTGCCCATTCATTATAATAACCAGCAAACCTACCTTGATTTTCATAGACCACAGTATAAAAATTTAAGTGCTTACCTAATCCTCCTTGAAAAATAAGTGAACGCGAATTATTATAAGTATAATCTTGGGAATCATCTTTAAAATCTTTTCCTATTTGTAAGCCTAGCCCAAAATCTACAGTAAACCAATAATCGTTATTTTGAAAACGTAATAAATGTTCATTCCAAAGTTTACGCCCTAATAACGATTTTTTACTTTTATATAATTGTTTAGATGCTTGTTCTAGATTATAATATTTAGACACTTCACTAAATAAGAATGGTTTTGTAGCGGTATGATTATTTACACCTAATCTATTCATGGCTTCATCAAACCGAGAATAATATTCGTGGGATAATGGAATATTTAATTGGCTAGAATAACGAGGATTTGTAAAAGTAGAAGATTTTATACTATCGTATTCTTCGGAAGCTTTAATTAAAGGATTTGTAAAAGACTTTTTTACAACCTTCTCTTGTTTCGGCAAATCAATAATTCGAGTTTCTGCAATTGAATATTCTGGAGATTTAATAGACAAGTCTATTGGTAATCGAAATTGCATAGAAATAGCTCTTCCTTGATAAGTAGCTGGTTTAATTTTAGGCAACAATTTAAAAATTCGTTCAATCTCATTCTTCACATTAGCACTATTTGCTGAAATATATAAGGTTTGAAATTGTCCGGCTGTATCAACCTCAAAAATTGCTGTAATATTTTTACTTTCTTCTGAAGAGAATTTTGGTTTGTTATCGCTGTAGTTATCTGCTATAAAGTTTAGTAATTGCTGACTAAAACATTTCTCTTGTTCTGTAGCTGAAACACTTTCACATTTAGAAAATTGCGGATAGTTTTCTCTCTCTTGCGCAAATGCACTAACCCCTAAAAGAAAAGCGAAAAGTAAAAAAATGAACTTCATATTAGAACCAAAATTATTGCGACAAGATACATTTTTTTTAAAATTATCTTAAAAATAAAAAATCCCGATATTTTATCGGGATTTAATACTTATATAAGTAGTTTTTTAGTCTTGTATTTGGAATACGATAGGTAAGGAATAAACCACCCCTACTGGCTTACCACGTTGTTTACCTGGCTGCATTTTAGGTAATTTATTTACCACTCTAGCCGCCTCTTCTTGTAATCTTGGGTGAGGGGCACGAGATTTAATATCGGTTACTTTTCCGGTTTTATCAATTTTAAACTGAACAATTACACGAGTAACACCAGAAAGACCTAATTCTGAACCTAAATCTGTATCAAATTCTTTTTGTACAAATTTCATTACTTTTTGGCTCATACATTGCTTACGCTCTTCGTTATTTTTTAGATTTTCACAACCAGGATAGATTGGCACATCTTCAATAACAGCGAAAGGTACATCAGCTACCTCTTCTTCAACAGGAGCTTCAACAACTTCCTCTACTTCAACTACATCTTCAAGACTAGTTTCTGTAGATTCTATTTCGTCTTCCTCCACTTCTGCATCGTCTTCAACAACCTCAATTACTTCTGGTGCTGGTGGCGGTGGCGGTGGCGGTGGTGGCGTGTTTTGCATTTCAGTAATAGGCACATCCTCTTCTTCTAGTTGGTCCATTTGTACTTGCCCCGTTTCGATTTGTTTCTTGTCATAAGTTTTCCATTCGATGGCCTGCCAAGTAACAAAAAGAACCAGAATAAGTCCTATTTGAAGAAAAAGGATACTCCTTTTCGATAAATCTGCTTTTGGATTTTTCTTAGGTTCCATAGGTTATTGATTAATAAGGTTCGCTAAATTAAATATTTTTTCTAAAAAATTAAATAAAACTTACTTTTTAACCTTTAATTTTTGCTTAAAGATTAAAAATATAAGAGCCGCTAATAAAACACCGGTTGTATTTGCAATAACATCAAAAAAATCTGGCTGCCTATATGATGTTAATACACCCTGCATAACTTCAATAAATATACCAAAAGCTATGTTAAAAAAAATAATTAATAATAAATTTTTATTTTTTTGTAACCAACCTTCTTTTTGTAACAATATTGAGATGCTCCACGATGCCATTAATACAAAATAAGCTCCGGTATGTAACATTTTATCAGTTATAGTAAATTCTCCTAACTGAAAGCCGGGAGAGATTTTATATAACGAAAAAAATGTTAATACTAACGTATATAAGATAGCCCAGGCTAGGGCTATTTTAGCCACCTATAATTTCTTTATATTCCTCTGCAGATAATAATTCATCTAGCTCAGAAGAATCAGAAAATTTAATTACAACCATCCATCCTTCTTCGTAAGGTGAATTATTTACTTTCTCAGGCTCATCCTCTAGGCTTTCATTAACCTCGATAATCTCTCCTGAAAGTGGTAAATACAAATCAGAAACAGTTTTCACAGCTTCTACAGTACCAAATACATCTTCTTTATCTAAGGTCTCATCAAGAGTTTCAACCTCAACATAAACAATATCTCCTAGTTCTGCTTGAGCAAAATCAGTAATACCAACTGTTGCGGTATCACCATCCACTTTAACCCATTCGTGGTCTCTAGTGTACTTTAAATCTTCTGGAATATTCATAGTCTTATTTTAAATATCAACAAAGTTAAATTTTTAAGTTAATTGTTCAAATAGCATTCTATTAATTTCCAAAATTATATTGCAAACTAAATCCGGTTCGGATTGTAGTTTGCGGAAAGGCTGTTGAAACAGCATATTCCGAAAATGTATGTTCATAATAAAATTTAGCTATTAAATTTCTTGTTATTGCATAATCGGTCACAAAATTTATAGACCAAATATCTTGTCCTGCTATTACTTGGGTATTACTCAGATCTAAATACCTAACTATTGTTTTGTTTCTCCGGTATGATACATCTGCTTTAAAATTGAGATCACTACTCAAAATTCTATTTCGGCCGGATAAACGTGTTGCAATTTTTAAATCTTTTAAACGATATCCCAGACCTACGGTATATTCGTTACCTGATATTTCTGTTAAAATATTATTATCAAAACTAAAGGATAACTGACGATCTTTTTCTACTCTTCCTAAAAACTGAATATTATAATTACTTTCTAAATCTACCTGAATTAACGGTGTAAATAATTCGGAAAGTACAATATTAGAATACAAGGTCGGGTTTTTAAAATTATTGGCCTGATTTACTTCATTAGGATTATTTTCATCGTAATCTAAATTACTTTGAAATTGATTAATGGTATAAGTAGACTGATAACCATGACTTAAAGAAAATCTTCTAAAATTATTTTTAAACCACTTAATACGCATTAATCCCGTATATTTTAAATTCCAATTTGGTAAAGGAATATTACGAAAGGCACCTAATTTGGTATCTTTTGCATCGCTACCGGTATAAGCCGCTAAGAATGCTGGTAATAACACTGCTTGATTACTTTTCCCTAACCCTCTAGGATATCCATCTTCACCAACATCGTCCGGATTTAAGCCTCGCTCTTCAGCTAATCGTTTTGCTACAACTAATCTATTCTCTCTAAATTGCTCAAAGTTTTTAGAAGACTCCTCATCACTTTGGCTAAATGCTGTTTTAAGCATAATTGTTGAAACGCTAAAGTTACCAAATGTATACGGCGTTAGTGGCTTGTATTCTAAAGAAACAGGATCTACTCTAAAGTTCTCTGAATTGGTTTCTGAATATAATTTCTCCCCATTAAAATCTAACGTTAAATCGGGTAATAGTGCTATAGAACCTTGAAAAGAAAATTGTTCATTCTCTACAGTTGTATATTGCTGATTAAAATTTTGATAGGTTGTTAACCATCCTCTTTTAGCAGCTTCATAACGTATATCATCCTGCAAACCAAATGTAAAACCAGCTGAGGGACGTAAAGTACCCATAAAGCCAATGCTTTGGGTATAACCAGGTAAAAATGTTCCTTTATTATTTCTATAATTTAATTGCAAACGTTTTACGGCTGTAACAATATCTATAGCAGTATTAAACACCTTATTTCCTTTAACTTTTTTGGTAGGCTTACTTTTTGTCGCAGACTGTTCTGCCGGACTACCCGGAGGACGTAACGAAGGCATACTTTTGCTTCGCTCTGCAATAGAAGTTTTATTTTCGTTACTTTTCTTTTTTAAACCTACATAATTATAAAGTTTCTGTAAATCGAAATTTGCCGTAATCTGATGCGAATTTGAATTTTGTACCGAATTTCCTATTGCAGGAACATCTTCTAAATTATCATAAACATACGATCCGCGCTGCCACTGAAAATCTCCCGTATACGAATATTTTGCTTTTACAAACTCAAATACCGGTAATTTATTTAATGGGATTTGATAATTTACCTGAAGGGTTTGATAGTGGAAGTTTGGCTCCCCAGTATTAAAAAATCCATCCCAAACATCTATTGTATTATCGGTATTCCCTTGCTGATCGATATAATTTCGAACAATACGATTGTTAGAGGCGCTGAACGAAAAATTTAAAGACTTTGTTAGGTTATAGTTAAGGCCATACTCCCAATCAAATAAAAAATTACGCTGATATAAGGTAGGAATTTCAATATCACTTTCACTTAACTCTATAGAACGAAAAATTTGTGAATTATACTGCCTATTAATTGAAGAACTTACATTGATGTTTGATGGCAATAAATTAATATTAAAATCTCTAAATAATGAATAATAAGCACCACTATCTATAGCCTTTATGTTTTTAAAAGGTTCTACTGTTTTTGGTGAAAAATTAAACTCGTAAGTTGCAGCAAGACCTACATCTTGATCTAAGGATTTTTCTATTTCAAAATCTCTGTAATCTTGTTGCACATAAGTTGCCGAAACCGACAAATTTTCTATATCGTAAGGCTGTGGCTTTTTTTCTCCTACTCGTTCTTTACGAAGCCCAATTAAATTAATACTTTGCCTTTTTGTATACGTTTGTGATTGCTTTTCAACTCGATCTCTCTCTTTAGAATCTACAATACCATCTAATCGCGAATCTAATTCAATATCTAAATATTCCTGATCATACAAGGGCGTAATTAATTCTTCACCTCTACTATAATTTACAGGTATCTTAAGCCCCCATTTCTGCGGAAGTAATTGCCCCATATTAATATTTGTTACTAAATCGTAGCTTTGTACATCTTCTAAACTACGCTGTGTTGGTCCTTGATCTAAAGATCCAAAACCTACGGTACTTTTTGAACCAGTTGCTGAAATAGTTGCAAAATCCGCTAAATTAGTATCCATATTTAATACACCTGCCCAGCCTCCTTCGTTACGCATATCAGCCAAGCGTAGTTCGTCAAACCAAACTTCTCCACAAATATCTTTCATATCTTGCGGATCAGTTCCATTTTTAATACCCAACATAATTAAGCGAACATTTCCAAAACTTGGATTTCCTTTAATTCCTACTCGTATACGCCCAACTTCATATTCATCATCAGCAGCAACAGGCATCATACCTTCATCGAAAAAATTTAAATCCGTAGCTTTAAATGATGGATCTCCTAGCACTGCACTTTTTACATCTTGAAGTAATTTCAGTTTAATATTTAGCTCGTTATTTTCAGGCCAGATTTCTTCTGCTCTTACACTTCCATCAGCGGTGATTGTTAATGGAACTTCTATCTGATAAAAATTGTTTGTAAAATCGGTCCCTATTCGTATAAATGCAACTAAATCTCCATCTTTTGGTTTTTGTTGACCAACAAGACCTTCGCCATGTAAAAACATTTTTAGGCTTTTATACTGACGCATATCTACTTGAAAGTTTTTATAAACTGCTCGAGCATCTTGAGGTTGCAATCCGCAAACTTGCATAGATAACGACTGCTCGTTTTGCCTTACATTAGAGTTATTTTGATAAAGTTGCTCTCGCCTAACCCCAGGAGGCAATACATACGGAATTGGCTCTCTATTTTCATTTTCTTCAATATTAACAGCTGTTACTTCAAAACCAGCATCGTAATCTTGTTGATTAGGGTTATTATCTTCATCCAAAATTCCGTTATATCGACGATAATCTCCTCTAATCATTTCCATAGAAGCAAACCGAAATATTGTAGGATCATTAAAACCGGTAAGGAACATTCTCATAAATCGGATAGACCGAAAATCTGCAATTCCACCAATTGCTTTTGTTGGTTCGTAAATAGGAATTTTAAATTGTAACCAGCGTACAGGAAGCTGTTTCCCATTAGCCATAGTAACATTAAGCTCTTTAACATCTGCTATATAGTCGTTATTTTCGTTATTCATCCCTGAAAAAAACGGAACTTCATATTGATAATAACTATCTATGGTGTTCATGGTATTATCGCGATTTATATCTTCTGTAGTAGGCAAGGTTGTATTTCCCTGCTTACTACTGGAGGTTCCAGGAGAATTTCCGTCGATACCATTATAATTCTTATATCTTTCTAAGATATCTCCATCTTTATCTAAAAAATATTGATAGTTATCGGCAGCGGGGTCATCTAGATTTGCAAAATCTGGAAACCTCTGAGCTTCTTCAGCATCCGACAAACCATCATACCCAATATCTTGATTAAAACGTTCTTGCCCATCAGTATCAAAAGCGTAAACTAGAGATTGATCTGAAGGCACTTTCCCTAAATTTGTTTGTTCTGTATTTAAAGAAGATCCATCAGGAGGTAATCCATTTTCATATTGTTTTTTACCATCCTTAAGTACATCTTCACTTATATTCCCTAAATTGAAAACAACTTTACCATCACCCGTGTTAGTATTATCATAAATAAAAGGATCCATTACCCAAAATTGAATGTATTCTACATTATACTGTTCAAAATTTGTACTATTTATACCTTTCATTATTCCTCCGAAATTAGCTTCGGGCTGTGGCACAACATCTGTTAAAGCTTGTTGATTATAATTATAAGGACCTCTTTCGCTAGGATAGTACGCTAAATCCATTGTATAAATAGCTTGAGATTGTCCTTGAGAGATATCGGTATTTGGAAAAATTTCATTTAGAGCTACTCGCCTTGTAGCATAAGTACTTAAATCTGCATCAGAAATTCCGCTTGGTCTTCTATTGTTATAAAAACTAGGATCTATTGTATACCAAGCTAATTTAGCTCGTTTATCACCTACTTTAATATCTCCATTTGCTAATTCTCCTCCAAAACCAATGGGCACACTAGACAGCTCCCAACTTAATGGCGAACTAATATCTATAGAAGTCTGTGCAGTTTCAAAATCATCTAGATAAGTTGTAGATTCTCCATTAAAATCACTTGCATTTGGAGATCCAGGCAGCAAATAAGCAAACTCACCACGAACCGATACATTAGATTTCACATCTGTATCAATATTAGGTAATTTATTCACCAATCTTGTTAGAAAGGGAACTTCTTGAGAATAGTTAAAATTAAAGCCTAATATCGTATTATTGATAGGCTCGTATCCGTAATTGGATTTTTGAGTTAGTGGCTTTTCTCTTAAATTTAAAAAAGTACCGCTTACCAATAAATTTTGATTGAATTGATGCTCTACATTAATACCGGTAAAGCGTTTTGATTGTTGCCCAAATAACGAATTACTCTCTGTAGTTACCTGAATTGGTGTATCTGAAGCTAATAATGCATCATTAATAACCTTTACTAAACCAAGCTCATAATTAACAACATAATCTACACCTTCTTGCAATATTCTTCCGCCTGAAGTTACCGTTACAGAACCTCTAGGTACATTATATCCAATAGAAATACCATCGATATTTGCCGATTTATAACGTCCTTTTAGCTGAAATTTATTTTTTTCAGCTTGCTCTTGTTCTGCTTGTGTTTTTGTAGTTCGGTATAAAGACCGAAATACATATTTCTTTTGGTTACTATTCCAAGTATTAGGATTATCGTAACGTTCTGAATTGTTATTTGGCGTATTATCTAATTTATTAAATAAATACTCTCCAAATGGTTCTACACTAGTAAAAATAACCAAACCATTTTTAGGATCTATAGTATATCCCGGAACAAAATCGAAAAAACCATCGCCTTCATTTATAGGATCGTTATTAGAGTTTAAATTATCTAAATTAAAAACTCTCAGCAATGATGTTTCTTTAACATCATCTGGAAGAGGAGTTCCATCTTCAGCAGGCTTTATATAATTTAATGGTTGCGGATCGGTATATAGTATATTTAATTTGAAATTATCAGGATCTAAATCATAAGCTCCTAAGTTATAAATATTTTTCATCATTAAATCCCAAATAGGTTCTTGTACATTAGTAACAGAGCTTTTTAGCATTTTTACTACTAAATTTTTACTTACTCTGGCTCCAATATTACCTTGTTGAACTTGACTTTCGTCTCCGGTAGCAGCTACCCCGTCATTAGCAAACTCCCCTACCTGATACACACTTCCGTTTACTGTGTATTGAAATGCAACGGCTAAAACCTCATCGTTACTTAAACGTTGATTTAGTGATATATATCCTAGTTCCGAATTTAAAGTATATTCATTAGCATTTAATTGACGTGCATTCTCTAGTTTTGCATAATCTAAGCCTTCAGAAACGCGCACTGTTCCAAAACCATTCTCAACCGTAGAAATATCTCTAATTGCTGAAGTTAAAACAGATGGCACACTACCTTCAATACCCAATGGATTAAACTTGTTACTCCCATTATCTGGATAAGATCCTGATGGCTGCGTTAAAAATCCTGCCGGGATTTGGCTTAAACCTATATTTTTTGTTGTTGCTTCTCCTAAATCCTGAATAGCAATTACATTACGAGTATCGGTCAAATTCTGAACATTATTAGTTCGATTAGTTACCCAAACTTGAATACGTTTAATTTGTATGGCAGAATTTACAAATGGATAGTTAGCAACAAATTTTGTGTAATTATCTCTAAAATAATGAGCTAAAAAAAAGTGTCGATTTTCATCGTAACCTAATGAAAAAGTCTCAAAATCCTGAACTGCTGCACCACCTTCTACATTTACGGTTCGTTGCTCCGATTTTTGTTCCGAAAAAACGCCTGTTATTCTAGTTTTCCCAAATTGCAATTCGGTTTTAAAACCAAATAAACTTTGAGCCCCTTGTATAAGGCTATTGTTTAAAGGCATACTAATATTTCCTACTTCAATATTCTGGATAATATCATCTTCGGTAGGTGTATATTCTAATTTTAATTGATTTTGAAAATCGAATGTAGATTCTGTATCGTAATTAGCCGTTATTCCTAAGCGTTTCCCTACTCGACCTAATAACGATAACTGAATACGTTGATCAAAATCGAATGTTAAGTTAGAACGATTTGTGGGAGAATAAGCCGGATTATCTTGTTCAGTATATAACAAGCCTAAATCTAACCCAACAGATCCTTGGGGTATAATATCTATATTAGTCCCCCCAAAAATACTTTCAAAAAACCTTGAATTTACGTAAAAATTAGGCAGTAAATCTTGCTGTGCTTCTTCCACATTATCTGTCCGACCAGATACCGCTAAATTTTTCTGTTTAAAATAGTCTCGTATATCTTTAGAAAGAATTAAATTTTGATATTCTTTAGTGGAAAGTACTAATGGTAACCCTATATTAGTTTCGCCTAAACTTTTTTTATAAAAATAAAGATCTAAAACAGGGTCGTATTCATATTTTGTTGAAATACCCGATGCATCCGGCAAAATAATTTCACCTTCTTTATAAGTTTCAGTGGTATCTTGTTCAGTCTCTTCTTCCTGCGCCACCCCATTAAAAGAAATTAAAAACAACAGTATAAAAACAAGAATCTTTGCTGTTGCAGATAACCTCAAACACCTATTCTTCAATTCTCTACAATTTTTTTAAGGCCAATTTAATCAATATCTCTACAGTAGGGTCTTCTGTGTCTTTAAGAATTTTATCTAAAACTTTACCAGACTGTTTCCTTGCATAACCAAGCGTTTCTAAAGCTGCTAAGGTTTCTTCTTTCACCGTATTATCTTGGGTAATTGAAGAAACATCATCAATATCAAAAATCTTAATTATCTTATCCTTTAGGTCTAAAATTACACGCTGTGCTGTTTTAGCACCAATTCCTTTTATACTCTGAATTGTTTGTACATCTGAAGTTGCTATAGCATCTCTAATTTGAATAGGGTCCAGAGATGACAACATAGTTCTAGCTATACTCGCCCCTATACCATTTACGGAAATAAGCAGCCTAAATATTTCGCGTTCCGATTTTTCTTTAAAGCCAAAAAGTGTTTGCGCATCTTCCCGAACTTGCAAATGTGTATAAACAAAAACCGCTTCTTCATCTTTTATTTGTGAAAAAGTATGTAAAGAAATATGAACAAAATATCCTACTCCATTACATTCTACTACAATAAAAGTAGGCTTTTTCTCTACTAGTTTACCTTTTAAGTGATGAATCATTGGTAACAAAAAGTTAAAGTCCAAATGTACTAAAATAAACTAAGGAGGAAAACATTCGCTCCCCTCCTTAGTCTTCAAAAATGTTAAATAATTTATTCTTCTTTTTTTTCTTGCTGTTGTGCATCTACAACAGCTACTGCCGTCATATTCACCATTTCTTCAACACTTGCGCCTAGTTGTAATACGTGTACTGGTTTTCGCATTCCTACCATAATAGGCCCTATAGAACCTGTGTCATTTAATTCTTTAACTAATTTATAAGCACTATTAGCTGAATCTAAATTTGGATAAATTAATGTATTCACCTTTTCACCTGCTAATTTTGAAAAAGGGAACTTTTTGGTTAGCATCTCTTTATTCAAAGCAAAATCACTTTGCAATTCACCATCTACTAACAAATCTGGGTGATTTTCATGCAAATAAGCTACAGCCTCTTTCACTTTTTTTGCTTGAGGATGATTAGAAGATCCGAAATTAGCATATGATAACATAGCCATTACAGGTTTCAACCCAAATAGTTTAACCACTCGTGCTGTTAATAAAGAAATTTTAGCCAAATCGGTAGCAGAAGGGTCGATGTTAATAGAAGTATCTCCAATAAACAATGGACCTCTACTAGAATTCATCACATTTACAGCTGCTACTTTACTTACTCCTTTTGCAGTCCCTATAAGCTGAAGCATTGGTTTTACTACCGAAGGATAGGCTCTAGAATACCCAGACACTAATGCATCTGCATCTCCTTCGTTCACCATCATCGCAGCAAAATAATTACGTTCTCTCATTAATCGCTCTGCATCGTAAAGAGTAATACCTTTTCGTTTTCGAGATTGCCAATAAGCCTTCGCATATTTTCCTAATTTGTCTTCCTCATCATCAGATTTTGGATCTATAATTTCAACATCTCCTGTAAACCCAATTTCCTGCATCAATTCCTGTATAATTGTTTTATTTCCTAAAAGAATAGGAATAGCTATACCTTCTTCAAAAACAATTTGTGCTGTTTTCAAAACATCTAATTGATCGGCTTCTGTATAGACAACACGTTTTGGGTTATTTTTAGCTCGCTCTATTAATAAGCGAACTATTTTATTATCGTTACCCATTCGCTCTAGCAATGCATCTTCGTAAGCATCCCAATCGGTAATACCTTCCCTAGCAACTCCACTATCCATAGCAGCTTTAGCAACAGCAGGCGGAACTTTAGAAATTAACCGAGGATCAAAAGGTTTGGGTATAATATATTCTGGACCGAAATTAAGTTTAGTTTCTTCGTAAACTACATTTACTTGTTCAGGTACCGGTTCTTTAGCTAGTTCGGCTAATGCTTTTACCGCTGCCATTTTCATCTCCTCATTTATTTTGGTAGCTCTTACATCCAGAGCTCCTCTAAAAATAAATGGAAATCCTAATACATTGTTTACCTGATTAGGATGGTCACTCCGGCCAGTTGCCATAATTACATCGTCTCTTGTTTTCATTGCCAAATCGTATTCCATCTCCGGATCTGGATTTGCCATTGCAAAAACAATAGGCCGATCAGCCATAGATTTTAGCATTTTTGGAGTTAAAATATTAGCTATTGATAGTCCTATAAAAACATCTGCATTTTCAAGTGCATCTTCTAAAGTATCTAAATCTCTACTTGTAGCAAACTCTAGTTTTTGTTCTGTAAGATTAGTACGATCTTTTCTAATAACTCCCTTACTATCGCACATTACTATATTTTCAGATTTTACTCCAAAAGCTTTATAAAGTTTTGTACACGAAACTGCTGCTGCTCCCGCCCCACTCACTACAATTTTTACGTCTTCCATTTTTTTATCAGACAGTTCAACTGCATTTAATAATGCCGCTGCCGAAATAATCGCTGTACCGTGCTGATCATCGTGCATTACCGGAATATCGAGCTCTTCTTTTAAGCGTTTCTCAATTTCAAAGGCTTCAGGGGCTTTTATATCTTCCAAGTTAATACCTCCAAAGGTCGGTGCTATATTTTTTACGGTATCGATAAATTTATCAACATCCTTGGTATCTACCTCTATATCGAAAACATCAATATCAGCAAAGATTTTAAAAAGCAAGCCCTTCCCTTCCATTACAGGTTTAGAAGCTTCCGGACCGATATCTCCAAGACCTAAAACTGCTGTACCATTACTAATTACACCTACTAAATTTCCTTTAGCTGTATACTTATATGCATTCTCTTTATCCTTTTCTATTTCAAGACAAGGTACCGCTACTCCTGGAGAGTAGGCTAAAGACAAATCTCGTTGTGACGAATATTTTTTAGTAGGAACTACCGCAATTTTACCCGGAGTAGGCTCGGAATGATAGGCTAAAGCCTCCTGCCGCTTATTTTCTTTACTCATTATTGTATAGGTTTCTCAATTAAAATTAGTGCAACTAGTTGAAAAGGTAACTGAATTTTTTCCCTTTTCATACGATTATAAAGCTATAAAAGATAAATATACTTATTATGTGAGTATTTGTGAATAAAATAAACTTATAATACCATCTATTTTTAGTATTTCTGAATAGGATTACTAAACGGCTTCTTCTTTAAGTTTGAACACGCTAAAATTAATTTCAAACATACAGATGAAGAAAGACAAAGTCTACATTTTCACTTTCTTGAGCTTAACGACTATAACTTTTGTGATGAGTTATTTCAGTATTTATTATTTAATCGAATATACTTCTGAAAATTTTTTAAAAAATCAGGTTGAGGCAAGTAAACGGGAAGCTCAAGAAATATCTTCTCTATTAAAATTTCAGTTAGAGAATGGTATTGAGCATGATATTGTTATTCAAAATCTGCAAAAAACCATCGAGCGTAGCAATTCACAGTCAGGCTATATCTGTATGATTGATTGGTCTGGTAAAGAAATCTGTCATCCTGACCCGCACAAAATTGGAGAAAAGATTTATACTGAAAAATCACTAATTCAACCTATAAATAAAGAGCCCAAAATTTATGAGCTTTACAGCCTTCTTACCAAAGATCAAAATGTGTTAGAAAATGATTATTCTGAAATTATCTACCTATACCCCATTAAAGGCACTGATTGGATTATTGCGGCTCATGCCAACCTCGATAAATTAAAAGCACAAATTGGTAATTTGAAGTTGAATTTTACCATAATTTGTAGTATTTCGGGTAATCTCATTGTCACTATATCGCTATTTATGGTACGTCTAATTAATGGAAGTTATGAGAAAAAAATTGAGAAAGAAAACAAAGGACTTTCTAAAAAACTTTTAAGCCTATCTGAACTTAATCAAAATTTAATTTTGCAACAGCAAAAACAAAAAGAGATTGAGAAAAAGAGTAAAGACAGTAAACCCGCCTCTAGAAAGCGAATTCTAACCTATATAAAAGACCAGATTGTTTCGATTGATCCTAAAGAAATTGCTTTTATTTATATGGAAAATACCATTACTTACATTTGCTGTAACAATGGGAAAGTATATAACAGCAACAATAGTTTAGAAGAAATCTATTCCGACTTAAGCAGCCAACACTTCTTTAGAGCAAACCGAAGATTTATATTGAATATTAACGCGATTGATAAAATATATAAATACGGAAACAACCAACTAAAAATAGAAATGCAGCCCAAATCTCCTGTTGATATACTCATTAGCAAACATAAAGCTTCGCTATTTAAAAAATGGCTTAGAGGAGAACCAATAGCATAGACAACTTTATTATAATTGAATATGTGTATTCAAAAACACCTCACATTTTTTATTGAAATTGTGAGGTGTTTTTTTGTGAAATTTCAGGAATTAGCAATTTCCAAAATCGAAAAAAATTGATCTTCTTTTCTAAGAAAATACCCTGCTCTCACTAAACACCTCATTTCATTCAAGCTAAAAAATTCCCTTTTAAAGCTTATTTCTTCCCACTAACAAACTTTAATAACCTAAAAAACAGAAAACTAAATTTTATTTGTGGCTCAATACTAAAAAATTGTAAACAATGAAAAAATCGATTTTTATTTTGGCTTTCGCAGCTTTATTCATCCAATCTTGTAGTAGCGACGATAATGCTTCTGAAACTATTACCAACTCTGAAACAGAACAAAAAACTTCAGCAAATGTCACCTTAACCAACACTGGTACATTTGGAGATATTTTAACCGATGAATCGGGAAAAACGCTTTATTTCTTTTCGAATGACGCAAAAGACAATTCTACCTGTACCTCGGGTTGTTTATCTGCATGGCCGGTTTTTTATCAAGAAACTATAAAAACAGATGATGATTTAGACACAAGTGATTTCGCTACGATTACGCGTCCCGACGGTAAAAAACAAACTACCTATAAAGGATGGCCTTTGTACTATTATGTCAACGATACCCAAACCGGCGATATAAAAGGTGATGGTGTAGGAGAAATTTGGTATGTAGCAAAACCAGATTATTCACTAATGTTTGTTAATTCTCAATTGGTGGGTGCAGATGGTAAAAATTACATCATTAATAGTGATAATGAATATGTAGAAGGAGAAGGACTTACAAAGTACCTTACCGATAATGCTGGAAATACACTTTATGCTTTTTCCCCAGATAAAAAAGACACAAACACGTACACCTCTGAAGATTTATCCAACGATGCCGCTTGGCCAATCTTCAACATAAACCCAGAAAATGTTCCTAGTATTTTAAACCGTTCCGATTTTAATACCATATCGGTACACAACAAAAGTGAACAACTTACTTATAAAGGATGGCCTTTATACTACTTCGGAGGAGATTCAACAAAAGGAGATAATAAGGGTGTAAGTGTTCCGGTTCCTGGCATATGGCCTATTGTAAACAATAATAGTATAGAAGCTCCCAAAAACTAAATAACTGTTTTATTTCACATTAAATAATTCCACCATGAAATTAGCTAGTAAAATAGGTTGTAAAGAAATTCTTTATCTAAGTTTCTTAGCTGTTTTGTTTTTTCTAAATGCTTGTGAAACCAACGTTATTGATGATGATACAGCAATTATAGATTCTCCGGATTGTAATCCGGAGATCTCCTTTCAAGAAAGCATACAGCCCATTATTACCAATTCTTGCATAAAATGCCATAATGGAACAGTACACCCACTAAATTTTGAAAATTTAACTGTATTACAAAACAATGCTGGGACTATAAAAGCCGTAACTCAAAACAGAACGATGCCGTTAAACGGAAGACTTACCGATGAGCAAATTAAAACCATTGCCTGCTGGGTAGACAATGGCGCTAAAATAAACTAAAGCATGAGTCTAAAAAAAAGAAAAAAAATAGGGTATTCTATTGCAATCATCTTAGGTATTTTATTGCTATTGGTAGTAACCATAGGTATCCAAATGTTTAATAAACCGCATAGAAATGTAATACTTGAAAAACCAAATATTTCTATAAGTGCCAAGGAATTAATAGATGATTTCACCAACAATGAAGACCAAGCTAACACAAATTATTTAGATAAATTAATAGCCGTAGAAGGAATTTTGCAGAAGATAGATTCTTCTAATGGCGTTCAAATATTGTCGGTTGGATATCCCGACTCTTCTGCCAGCGTAACCTGTAATTTAAACCCTAGCAGTAACAAAGCAAGCCTACAATTAAAAATAGGGCAAAAAATTAAAATTAAAGGAATTTGTACCGGTTTTTTATTAGACGTCGTACTAATAGACTCCTCTATTATCCCCTCAAATCATGATAAATAAAACAACAGCATTCACATTACTACTATTCTTTTGTTTAATGAATACTACTTCATTTTTCGGACAAAAGTTTCTTACCAAGAACGGAAAAGTATCCTTTTTCTCACACACGTTTGTTGAAGATATTAAAGCAGAGAACAATCAGGTTTTAAGCATTATAGATTTAGAATCTGGAGAAATAGCTATTAATGTGCTTATGAAATCTTTCGTTTTTGAAAAAGCACTTATGCAAGAACATTTCAATGAAAATTATGTAGAATCAGACAAATACCCAAAAGCCAAATTCTCAGGTACTATTAAAAATTTAAAAGAACTTCTTTCAGGAGAAGAAAGTCTTGCTAAAATAACCGGAGAAATGACTATTCATGGAGTTAAAAAAACCATGACTATAGAAAGCATCTTTACTAAAAGTGAAAAAGAAGTCAGTTTAAAAGGCAAATTCATTATCAATATTAAAGACTACGATATAAAAGTTCCTGCTGTGGTTCGAAATAATATTTCAGATGAAGTTGAAACTTCTTTCCAATTCATTCATCAGCCTTATAATTAAATGTACTTATAATCATGAAGAAAATACTTTACATTCTTCCTTTCTTAATTTTTCCGATAACTGCATCTGCTCAAAACTTGATGTCGATATTAGAAGATGAAACTCCTGTAGAAACTACACCAGTTAGTTCTACATTCAAAGGCACTCGAATAATTAATGGCCATTCTATAGAAAATAGAAAACAAGGCGTTCTAGAATTCTTAATCTCGCATCGATTCGGGCGTATTAACGATGGCGTAGACCAGCTATTTGGTCTAGATGAATCTAACATTAGGTTTGCTTTAGAATATGCACTAATTGATGATTTAACCTTAGGTTTGGGTAGAAGTTCTTTTGAAAAAACCTTAGATGGTTTTGTCAAATATCGATTATTAAAACAAACTACCGGATTGCAACCTACACCGATAAGTATTTCTTTGTTTGGGAGCATTGCTCGAAAAACCATAAAAAATTATGCGCCCGATAAAAAACCTGATTTTAGTGACAGACTCTATTATACCTCACAGGTATTAATTGCCAGAAAGTTTAGTGATGAATTCTCGTTGCAACTCACCCCAACTTATATTCATAAAAACAGCGTTCAGAAAAGTCAAGACCCACATGATATTTTTGCAATAGGAACAGGAGCGCGTATGAAGTTAAGTAACCGCGTATCTTTTAATGCAGAATATTTTTACACCATGAATCCGTTAAAGTCTATCAATACTAAAAATTCATTTGCGGTAAGTGTAGATATAGAAACTGGTGGGCATGTTTTCCAGATTATGCTCTCGAATGCCATTACTATGGTTGAAAATTCTTTTATTACTGAAACTACCGATAGTTTTTTTAAAGGCGATATTCATTTAGGTTTTAATATTTCAAGAGCTTTTCAGGTAAGTCACAAAAACCGAAAATAGCTCTTTACATTTCAAACAGGGCTTTTATAATCAAAGGGTAAAAGTCCTGTTTATCTATTGTGAAACAGCTTTAATATTCCGCAGCAAACCTGAATATTTTGTTCGTTTAACTGCCGATTTTCTAAATATTTCAGAAAAAACATCTTGAGTTAATTCTTTCCAATCTTTCTTTGAATAAGAAAGAATTTCTGGATTCGGATTAAAGAGTGGTTCGTTGTGTGGTTTAGAAAACCGATTCCAAGGGCAAACATCCTGGCAAATATCACAACCAAACATCCAGTCGTCCAAATTTTCTTGCGCAGCCAACGGAATTTCATTCTTAAGCTCGATGGTATAATAACTAATACATTTACTCCCATCTACCTTATAGGGCTCTACAATGGCCTGTGTTGGACATGCATCTATGCAAGCAGTGCAGGAACCACAATGATCGGTTACCGGAGTATCATAATCTAACTCTAGATCTATAATTAATTCAGCTATAAAATAAAACGATCCTACTTGCTTAGTGAGTAAATTACTGTGCTTTCCTATCCAACCCAAACCACTTTTAGCTGCCCAGGCTTTATCTAAAACCGGAGCCGAATCTACAAAAGCACGCCCATCTACTTCACCTATATGTTCCCGAATAAAAGCTAACAAGTCTTTTAGCTTTTCTTTAATCACAAAGTGATAATCTCTTCCGTAAGCATACTTAGAAATTTTATAAGAATCGTCTCGCTGCGTTTCCTTCGGATAGTAATTCAATAACATCGAAACCACACTTTTTGCACCAGGCACCAATAAAGTAGGGTCTAAACGTTTATCGAAATGGTTTTCCATATAGCGCATTTCCCCATTTCTATTTTTGTTTAACCAATCTTCTAAACGTGGTGCTTCTTCTTCTAAAAACTCAGCTTTGCTAATCCCGCAGGACATAAAGCCAAGGCGCTTCGCTTCCTCTTTAATAAGATTAGTGTAACTTGCTTTGTTTCCTGCAACCATTAAGTTCTTTTCTTAAATTCCACGTAAGCATTTTTGGGTTTTAGAGTGATCAGTGGTAAGATCTCAATCTCTTTTTTTACCGGTAGAATTTTATAGTTTAAAATTAATTCAGAAACTGCCAAGATCATCTCATACATTGCAAAATTACTTCCAATACATTTTCTTGGTCCGGCACCAAAAGGAAAATAGGCCGGAGGATTCTTTTCTGAAGCAAAACGATCGGGATTAAATTCATCCGGATTTTCCCAATGCTTTTCACTGCGATGAATTTCATAGAATGAAAATAAAAGATCTGATTTTTTATCGAATTTGAATCCTTTAAATTCATCTTCTTCCAAATTCACTCGATCCATAAAATAAGCCGGAGGATACAATCGCATACTTTCCAAAATCACATTTTGGGTGAGAGGACATTGCTGAAGAAATTCCATTAAACCTTCAGAATTATCTGAAGCAGTCTTCACCTCTTTATAAATTTTATCTTGAATTTGTGGATGGTGAGCTAATAGTTGCGTGGTAAAACTAAGTGAGTTTGATGTAGTCTCATGTCCTGCGACAAAAAGAATCAAAATTTCATCGATTAGCTGCTCCTCTCCCATTGGTTCACCATCATCATACCTTGCACCTAATAACATATCCAGAAGATCATCAAAACGCTTAGGATTAGCTTTTCGCTGATGAACGATTTTCCTTAAAATTTCTCTAGATTCCTCACTCAATTTTAAATGATGCTTCAATTCTCCGCTTATCTTAAACCATAAGCTTTTATAAGGCTGCCGTAGTTCTTTAACCAGCATTTTTTGATTAGCTTCAGTGACATATTGCAAGCGATTAATTTCTTCTTGATTTGCAGCTGAACTAAATAAAGATTTCACTACGGTTTGAAAAGCAAGATCATTAAAAACAGGAAAAATATCTATACGTTGGCCAATTGGAAGTTTGGAATACTCCACTCGAATTGCTTCTAAAACCGTATCTAGTAAATTAGCTATATGTTTTTTATGAAATGCAGGCTGGATTAGTTTACGTTGTTTTTGCCAATGTTCTCCGTTTGAAGTTAACAATCCGTGCCCTACATATTTTACAAGATCTTTGGTCTGAATTTCAGATTTGATGTAATTCTTTTGATTCTTCTGAAGTACATATTGTGCAAAATCAGCATCGCGGCAAAAAATAACCGACTTTTTCGGTCCGACATTTAACCTAAAAATATCACCATGCTTTTGAAAATTTTCATGATGAAATGGCAGTGGATTTTTTAAAATCCTTGTGGCGTTTTTTAAAAACGTTAAGGTTGAAACCTGTGGAATCTCTTTCTTCATAAATCAAAATCATCAAAAATAATACAGAATTTTATCGAAACTTAAAATAAACCACCTTGTTTAGTACCTCGTGTTTTTCCTAAATGTTTATAAGCCGCATCAGTCACTTCTCTTCCTCGTGGAGTTCTATAAATAAAACCTTGTTGTATTAAAAAAGGTTCATAAACTTCTTCAATGGTCTCCGCATTTTCACTTACTGCAGTAGCTAGAGTAGTAATACCAACCGGCCCACCTTTAAACTTATCGATAATAGTTTCTAAAATCTTATTATCCATCTCATCTAACCCGTGTTCATCTACATTTAAAGCTTTTAAAGCATAAGTAGAAATTGCCATATCTATTTTGCCATTACCTTTTATTTGTGCAAAATCTCGAACTCTACGCAGAAGAGCATTAGCTATACGGGGTGTTCCCCTACTTCTACCTGCAATTTCAATTGCTGCTTCCATACTAATTGCAACGTTTAAAATTTTTGCACTACGCTGTACAATATCAGATAATAGTTCAGTTGAATAATATTGAAGCCTACTGGAAATACCAAAACGAGCACGCATAGGCGCTGTTAGCAAACCAGAGCGAGTTGTAGCTCCAATAAGTGTAAACGGATTCAAATTTAATTGAACGGTACGGGCATTAGGCCCTGATTCAATCATAATATCAATTCGATAATCTTCCATTGCGGAATAAAGATATTCTTCTACAATAGGGCTTAATCGATGGATTTCATCTATAAAAAGTATATCTCGTTCTTCAAGGTTAGTTAAAAGTCCTGCTAAATCTCCAGGCTTATCTAGTACAGGACCTGAAGTCACTTTTAATCCTACCTGAAGTTCGTTAGCAAGAATATGAGCTAAAGTAGTTTTCCCTAAACCAGGAGGACCATGTAATAAGGTATGATCTAAAGCTTCTCCTCTTAAATTAGCTGCCTTTACAAAAATCATCAAGTTATCTAAAACCTGTTCTTGACCTGTAAAATCTTCAAAACTTAAGGGTCTTAAAGCCCTTTCAATATCAAACTCTTCCGAAGAAAAGTTATCACCATTAGCATCCAAATTCTCGTTCATACTGCAAATAAATTAGCTCCTTTAATTCAGGCTTCAACAAATATAAAATAAAAAAGCCTCTTCTATAAAGAAAAGGCTTTTATGAAAAATAGAATCTATTTTATTAATGCTGTAAATCTTCTTCACCATCTTGGACAGGAACAGTCTGCGGAACAAAATCTTGCCCCTTAATAACATATTCACCATCTTGATTAGTTTTACTATAATCGTAAGGCCAACGATAAACTACAGGAAGTTCTCCTGGCCAGTTACCATGGACATGCTCTACTGGTGTAGTCCACTCTAAAGTATTAGATTTCCAAGGGTTTTGTTTTGCTTTCTTACCATAAAACATTGAATGGAAAAAGTTGTAAATAAATACTAATTGAACTGCTGCAGTAATGATAGCACAAATAGTAACTAAAACATTTATATCAGCTAAATCATCAAAATAAGGAAAAGCTGTGTTTGTATAGTAACGTCTAGGTAGACCTGCCATACCCAAGAAGTGCATTGGGAAGAAAACTCCGTATGCTCCAACTGCAGTTACCCAAAAGTGTACATAACCCAATTTCTTACTCATCATACGTCCAAACATTTTTGGATACCAGTGATATACACCCGCAAATAATCCGTACAATGCAGATATACCCATTACTAAGTGAAAGTGGGCAATTACGAAATAAGTATCATGTACGTTAATATCTAAAGTTGAATCCCCTAAAATAATACCAGTTAATCCACCTGTAATGAAGGTTGATACTAAACCTATAGAAAATAACATTCCAGGATTCATTTGAAGATTACCCTTCCATAAAGTGGTAATATAGTTAAATGCTTTTACTGCAGATGGAATTGCAATAAGTAATGTTGTAAATGTAAATACAGATCCTAAGAAAGGATTCATACCAGATACAAACATATGGTGCCCCCAAACAATAGTTGATAAAAATCCAATTGCAAGAATTGAAGCAATCATTGCACGATATCCAAAAATTGGTTTTCTTGAATTTGTTGCTACAATTTCTGAAGTAATACCTAAAGCAGGTAAAATTACAATATAAACCTCAGGGTGACCTAAGAACCAAAATAAGTGTTCAAAAAGTACTGGTGAACCACCGTGGTGGCTAAGTACTTCTCCATTAATGAATATATCGCTTAAATAAAATGAAGTTCCGAAACTTCTATCCATTATTAATAATAATGCTGCTGCTAGTAAAACTGGGAAAGATACTAATCCTAAAATAGCAGTTACAAAAAATGCCCAGATAGTTAGTGGAAGTCTGGTCATAGACATTCCTTTAGTTCTAAGGTTAATTACTGTAACAATATAATTTATACCTCCTAAAAGCTGAGAAGCAATAAATAATGCCATAGATACTAACCAAAGCGTCATCCCTGTTCCAGAACCTCCAATAGCTTGCGGTAATGCACTTAATGGTGGATAAATTGTCCAACCAGAAGATGCGGGACCTGCTTCTACAAAAAGAGAGCTTAACATGATTATACATGCAACAAAAAACAGCCAGTAAGACAACATATTCATCAAACCAGAAGCCATATCTCTAGCTCCAATTTGAAGTGGTATTAGTAAGTTACTAAATGTACCGCTTAATCCTGCTGTAAGCACAAAGAATACCATAATGGTACCATGTATAGTAACCAAAGCAAGATAAATATTAGGTGTCATTACACCATCAGGAGCCCATTTACCTAAGAAAATTTCGAATACTTTAAATGATTCTTCTGGCCAAGCCAATTGTAATCTAAAAAGTATAGACATCCCAATACCAATAATACCCATTAATAAACCGGTAATAAGGTATTGCTTGGCTATCATTTTATGATCGAAGCTAAATACATACTTCGATATAAAATTTTGCTTGTGATGATGCCCGTGATCTACGTGATCGTGAGTTGACGCGTTTACTACTGCTGACATATCTTACTTAATACTTTTATTTAAATTCTGTACGTTAAATTCTTAGTTCTGAGCTAGCGATTCACCAAATGTTTGCTGTTCAGCTAACCATTTTTCATAATCCTCTTGAGATTCCACTATAACCTTCATTTGCATATTGTAGTGTGCTTGTCCACATATTTTATTACAAAGTAAGAAGTAATCGAATTGATATTCATCATCTCCATTTTCTTTTCTTAATTCATTTATATGGCTTACTTTATCCACAATATCATCTTCGTTTCTCATTTCAGCGGTAGTTACAGTTGGTGTAAAACCAAATTGAGTAATCATACCAGGAACAACATTCATCTGAGCTCTAAAGTGAGGAAAATATGCTGAGTGAAGCACATCTTGAGATCTCAATTTAAATAATACCGGTTTATTAACTGGCAAGTGAAGTTCTCTAACAATTTTATCATCTTGTGCATATGAATCTTCCTCTTTAACACCCAGTACATTTGTTCCTTCTATAAAACGAACATTTGCTTTACCTAATGTGTTATCTTCTCCCGCATAGCGTGCAGTCCAACTAAACTGTTGTGCATAAAGTTCAATTACGATAGGATCTTCATCTTCATTTATGCTCATAATATCAGTCCATGTAAATAGACCGTAAATTATTAAACCAGCAAGAGTAATTACGGGAATAATTGTCCAAATAAATTCTAGCTTATCATTATCTGCGTAAAATAAAGCCTTCTTTCCTTTAGCTCCACGATACTTATATGCAAAATAATGCAATAATGCTTGAGTGACTATCTGAACGAACATAATTAAAAGGATAGATATAAGCATTAAATTATCATACTTAGATCCATGTTCTGAAGCTGCCTCTGGTAAAAGTACACCACTATACTCCCAGAAACAATATATCATTAAAAGATATATGAAAGCAGCAAAACCAAGCATTAATTTACCTTGATTTTGGTTATCTTGGTTATTAGCTACCTGTGAAGTATCTGCATCTGGTGTATTGGATAGGTGAAAAATTTTGGAGATTTGCCAACCCGTTACAGCAAGAAGTGCTAATACTATAATTACTAAAAATACGGTCATTTTATAAAGTCTTCTTTAAACAATCAATCTTTTATATTAGTAATGGTAATTTTCGCTTTCTTTAAGGAATGGGTTTCCTTTTGGATGTAAAGGTGCTTTTGCTAGCCCAGTACCTACAAAGAAAATAAACAATCCTAAGAAAAATAATATACTACAAATTTCTGTTATTCCAAAAGACCAATGTGGTCCTACGGTGGAAGGCATTACTAATAAGAATATATCTACATAATGTCCTACTAAAATCATTACACCAGCCATAACTACAAACCAAGGAATACGTTTATAATCACTATTAATTAACATTAGAATAGGGAATATAAAGTTTAATAATAGCATTCCAAAGAAAAGTAGTTTGTATTCTCCAATTCTCATTACAAAATATGCAGCTTCTTCCGGGATATTAGCATACCAAATCAATAGGAATTGACTAAACCATAAGTAAGTCCAGAAAATACTAAATGCAAACATAAATTTCGACAAGTCGTGTAAGTGACTATCATTTACAAATTCTAAATGGCCTAATTTCTTTAAGAAAATAGTTACTAGTGAAATCACAGTAATTGCTGATACAAATAAACTAGCAAAAATATACCATGAGAATAATGTACTATACCAGTGCGGTGTCATACTCATAAACCAGTCCCATCCCATCATAGCCTCTGTTAATACAAAAAACACAAGGAAAACGATAGAACCTTTATAAAGTTTTCTATAAGACCCGATTCCTGTGTCTGAATCTTGATCTAAAGATGTTTTTCTCATAAAAAATCTATAAACATTCCAACCTATTAGATATATAATAGCTCTAATTAAAAAGAAAGGAAAGTTTAAATATCCAGATTTAGCTTGTAGAATTTTATCTTCAGCGACTAATTCATGATTTTGCCATGGATAGAAATGAGTTCCTGCAAGCAAAACAATTAATACTACAATTATGGATCCAGGAAGTAAGTAAGCAGTTATACCTTCAATTACTCTAAACAATACTGGAGACCATCCTGCTTGAGCAACATTCTGAATTGCATAAAAAACCATAGCCCCTAACGCTATCATGAAAAAGAAAAATGCTGATACAAATAGTGCAGACCAAGGTTTTGTTTGAAATTGATGCAACACATGCTCCATATGGGATTCGTGATGTCCTTCTTCTGAATGCACTGATTCAGGATGCTCGCTATTAGATTCATGAGAAACCTCACTATGTTGAATAGCTTCATGAGAATCTGCCTCATGATTTTCTGACTGCATCACTGCGGCATCTTCATGACTTTCATCATGAGAACCATGAGCTTCTGCGGCTAATATTTCTTTAAGTTCTTCTTGGTTAGAAGGAACAGAAATAAATCCGTATATCAAGCCAACGGCACCAACAATTATAAGAATAATTGCAGTTAATTTTAATTTGCTGGAAAACGTATACATATTACTAGTTCTAAAAGCTTTATCTTAAATTATTTATTCTTCTGATGAATTATGGTTATCTCCATTTACTGTTTGATCATGTGATGGAGTTTCAGAAGGTTCCGCAGGATTTAGATTTTCACTAATTTCCTGTGTTTCAGTTGGTGTTTCAAAAGGTCTTTCAGGATTACCTTCCAATTTATCTTTTAAACTCATTACATAATGATCTATCTGCCAACGTTCTTTAATACTAGTTTGAACAGCATAAGATCCCATGTTATTTAAACCATAATACATTGCGTGATAAGCACTACCTTCAGTAATTCCTCGTCCCATATCATCATAAGCAGGAACACCTAATATTTTTTCACGTTCTACCAATTTTCCTTTTCCATCTCCTTTATCTCCATGGCAAACGGCACAATACAACGTATATAATTCTTTACCCTTTGTTAGGTTCTTTTCAGTATAAGGCAGTGGATTTTTAAGATTAGATTTTGCTAATTCTCTTCCTTCTGGTGTGTTTTCGTATTCGTATGGCATCCATCCTCTTGGAATAGTTCCTTCTACAGGTAATTGAGCTTCTTGATCCTTTGCAAAAACATCATACTCTCCATAAGCCTCATAAGGAACAGGGCGATACATATCCGGAAAATATTGATAATTACGATGGTTATCGTCTGCACAGGAAGAAAAAACTGTGACAATTATACTGAATACTAAAGATTTGTATAATAAACTTTTCATCAGGCCTACTTGTTATCTATTAATTTAATTTCAGAAGCTCCAGTATCATATAAAAACTTAGAAAGATCTTCTGTATCATGATTAGTTGCATCTATCTCCACAAGAAACATATCATCCGTAGTTCTGGGATCCGGATTTTCTGCTTTTTTAAATGGAGCTAATCGACTTCTCATATAAAATGTAATTACCATTAAGTGAGCTGCAAAAAACACTGTTAACTCAAACATAATTGGTATAAACGATGGCATGTTTGTCAAAAAAGAAAAACTAGGCTTACCTCCAATATCTTGAGGCCAATCTTGTATCATCATGAAATTCATCATAAGCATAGCCACAGAAAGACCTGTAATTCCATATAAGAAAGAGGCAATTGCAATACGCGTTGGTGCTTCCCCAACTGCTTTATCCAATCCATGAACCGGGAATGGAGTATAAACCTCTAAAATTTGATAGCGCGCTTCTCTAACCTGTTTTACAGCATGTAATAACAGATCGTCATCATTATAAATAGCGTGTATTGTCTTCGATGCCATCTTATTTATTATTTTTTAATTCTTTTGCTTGAACATTCCAACCCTCAACTTGATCTGCGGGAGGGAAACCTTCTATTACATCTCTTAGTAATTGATAATCTTGTGGTGTTAACTTTTCAATTTGATTATACATATAAAGACCTACTTGATGTAAACGTTGCTCTAAATTAGGTCCAACACCACTTAATTTCTGAAGATCATCTGAAGACTCTGATTTTGGGTTATAGGAACCAACTCTTACAAGCATTTGATCAATCTGATCTTTTTTAGCTTCGGAAGAAATTAATCCATCTACTTCAACAGTCTCGTTATGTTTACTATTTGGTTCTGACTCTGGCGTTGTATTTCCAAAGAAATCACCTTTATTTTCAATATTTGATGAAGGCTCTTTAGCTGTAGGATCGTTATCTACATGATGAGCTACATCATCACCATGCTTTGCTCTTAAGTTTTTATAATACTCTCCTGAAGATTTCAGGATAGTCTTTACTTCGGCTTGTGCAATTACTGGGAAAGTCCTAGCGTATAATAAAAATAACACAAAGAAAAAACCGATTGTTCCTATAAACATACCTATATCTACAAAAGTTGGAGAGAACATTGCCCAAGAAGAAGGAGTTCTACCTTTACTCAAGTCAATTACAATAATATCAAAACGTTCAAACCACATTCCAATATTAATAACTAAAGCAACTATAAATGTCCAAAGTATATTTCGACGTAATTTTTTAACCCATAATGACAATGGCACAATAAAGTTACAGAAAATAAGCGCCCAAAAAGCCCAAGCATATGGACCAGTAGCTGCACCAAAAGAAAGGTAGGTATAATTCTCATAACTTGTTCCTGAATACCATCCTATAAAAAATTCGGTTACATAAGCAACAGTTACAATACCACCTGTAAGAATAATTACTTTATTCATATACTCTATATGAAGTACCGTAATGTAGTCTTGTAAGTTAACTACTTTTCTCATTATTATTAATAGTGTCTGTACCATTGCAAAACCTGAGAAAATTGCACCAGCTACAAAATAAGGAGGGAAAATTGTACTATGCCATCCCGGAACAACAGATGTTGCAAAATCGAAAGATACAATAGTGTGTACAGAAAGTACTAAAGGAGTTGCTAAACCAGCAAGTACTAAAGATACTTCTTCAAAACGTTGCCAATCTTTAACTCTACCACTCCAACCAAAAGAAAGTATACCATATATTTTCTTTTGAAATTCGTTTGGAGTTCTATCCCTTAACATTGCAAAATCAGGTAATAAACCAGTCCACCAGAAAACTAATGAAACTGATAAATATGTTGATATTGCAAAAACATCCCAAAGCAAGGGAGAGTTAAAGTTAACCCATAATGATCCGAACTGGTTTGGAATTGGTAATACCCAATAAGCCAACCAAGGTCTCCCCATATGTATAACTGGAAAAAGCCCGGCTTGTACTACAGCAAAAATTGTCATAGCCTCCGCAGAACGGTTAACCGCCATTCTCCATTTTTGTCTAAATAATAATAATACAGCTGAAATAAGGGTACCAGCGTGACCAATACCTACCCACCAAACAAAGTTAGTGATATCCCAAGCCCAACCAATAGTTTTGTTTAGACCCCAAACACCAATTCCTGTGGACACTGTATAGATTATACAACCTAATCCCCACAAAAAGGCTATCAAAGCTAATGTGAATACAAAATACCAGGTTTTATTTGCCCTACCTAGTACAGGAGCTCCTACTTCTACACTTATATCGTGATAGGACTTCTTCCCGGTAACGAGAGCTTCTCTAATAGGTGCTTCGTAATGTGACGACATATTCTCTTAAATTGATTCTTAGTTACTTATTTTTAAGCTTCAGTAGTGTTAGTGATTTTCGCTTGATACATAACGTTTGGTTTTGTACCTATACTCTCCATCATACGATAAGTTCTATCATCTTTTTCTAATTCAGAAACTTTAGAATCTTTATCGTTTACATCTCCAAAAACCATAGCCCCGGTATCACAAGCAGCAGAACATGCTGTTTTAAACTCACCATCTTTAATTGGTCTACCATCGCGTTTTGCATCAAGAATTGTTTTCTGTGTCATTTGAATGCACATAGAACATTTTTCCATAACACCTCTTGATCTAACTACTACATCTGGGTTTAATACCATTCTACCCAAATCGTTATTCATGTTGTAATCAAACTCTTCGTTCTGAGCATAATTAAACCAGTTAAATCTTCTTACTTTATAAGGGCAGTTGTTAGCACAATACCTTGTACCAACACAACGGTTATAAATCATTTGGTTTTGTCCTTGACGGCCGTGTGAAGTTGCCGCTACTGGACAAACAGTTTCACAAGGCGCATGATTACAATGCTGACACATTACTGGTTGAAATGCTACTTCCGGATTATCGTAAGCAGGATTTTCAATAACGTCATACGTCTCGAACGCACCTAAATTCTCTAATTTTTCTTGCTCCTCTTTAAAAGTATCTCCAGCTGAATAATAACGATCTATTCGTAACCAGTGCATATCTCTAAACTTACGAACTTCATCTTTACCTACAACAGGAACATTATTTTCAGAGTGACAAGCAATAACACAAGCACCACAACCTGTACATGCATTAAGATCTATCGATAAATTAAAATGATGCCCAATACTTCTATCAAAAGCGGTCCAAACATCAGCTTTATCACTTGTCACTGGAACTTCTTGGTGATTATAAGAAACTTCAGGAACTTTATTCCAAGCTTCTTTACCTTTACCTAAAACAGATAAAGTAGTTTCTTTAATAATATCATCTCTACCTGCTAATGTACTCTGCATTTGCACACTGGCAAATTCATGAACACCTTCAGACTTAGTTATCGAAACATTCTGATTAACATCGAAATTTTCATATAAAGGAAATGCATTAACACCAACCTGCATTTCTTTTTGCATACCCTCTTTTTTACCAAAACCTAGAGCTAAACCTACAGAACCTCTAGCTTGTCCTGGTTGAATAATAACAGGTACATTTTTTACAACTTTTTGTCCTAATTTTATATCTACGTAACTACCGTTAAGGGCTCCATTAGATACTATATAATTTTCTAAACCTAACTTATCTGCATCAGTTTTAGAAACTGTTAAATAGTTATCCCAAGTAGTTCGGGTAATAGGATCTGGAAGTTCTTGAAGCCATGGATTATTAGCTTGCTCACCATTACCTAACGACACTTTAGTATATAAACTTAATTCAAAACCATTTGCTTTTTTAGAAGAGGCTAATAAATTTTTAGCTGCACTATTTAAATCTACTGATGTATAATTAGAATCATCAGCCACTACAGTTTCTAAAGGATAATTACTCTCAAAGAAACCATCATGCAAAGCCTGATTCCAGTCTTTATTACTTAATACTCCTTGCCACGTTTGTTTAATATAATCGTGATAAGAAATAGTATTACCAGACCATTTTAAAAGACAATCTTGAAATTGTCTAGTATCAAATAATGGTCGAATAGTTGGCTGCATCAAGCTAAACTTACTATCCGTAAATTGAACATCTCCCCAACTTTCTAAATAATGAGGAGCAGCAGCTATATATTTACACAATTTAGCAGTTTCATCTTCCCTCATTGTAAAAGAGAGTGAAACTCCTGTATTCTTTAATCCTGAAATAAATTCTTTTGAATTTGGAAGACTATAGGCTGGATTTACTCCTGCTATTAAAATAGCTCCTACTTTTCCATTATTCATATCTTCAACTAAACGCTCCACAGTTTTTTGATCTCCCTGACGAGTTAGTCTAGCATCTTTTACATTAATTATAGTGCTACCTAATGCTTCATTAATGGCTAACACTAAGCTTTGTGCATTTACATCTGTAATACCAGAAACAACAACTCCCTTACTACCAGCTTTTTTAAGTTGGCTTGCAGCCTTAACGACAGCATCATTTATTTTAGAAGGCAAATTACTAGTTGAATTCCCACCAACAATCTGATTATAAAGTGCTACTAAAACGGCTTTTTGCTGAGAAGGTTTTGCAGGAACACGTTTATCAGCTTTAGCACCAGATAGAGTTAAATTTGACTCGAATTGAACATGACGAGACATTTTTCCATTTTTAGGAACACGACTCTTAGCATAAGAAGCTTCATATCCTCCACCTTGCCAATCTCCCAAAATATTAGCTCCAACAGACACTATTGCTTCCGCTTCGCTAAAGTCATAATTTGGCAATGCTCTTTTTCCATATCTAGATTGAAAAGCAGTTAAAACAGCATCTTCAGAGATAGCATCATAAACAACATGCTTGGCATTTGGATATTTTGAATAGAACTCTTTTATTAATTTCGTTGTACTAGGACTTGCAAAAGTCTGCGTCAACAAGACAATATCTCCCGATACTCCATTAAGTGCTTTTCCAAAATCTTTATCAAATTCTTCCCAAGAAACGTTTTTCCCATCAATCATTGGACGTTTTACTCGGTTTTTATCATAAAGACCTAAAACGGATGCATTAACACGTGCACCTCCGCCAGCTTTAATAGTAGCTAAATCATTATTCTCAATCTTAATCGGCCGACCTTCTCTTGTTTTAACTAACACACTAGCAAAGTCGAAACCATCTGCAATCGTAGAAGCATAATAATTTGCCACACCAGGAACTAAACGCTCCGGTTGTACTACGTATGGAATTGTTTTCACCACAGGACCTTCACAGGCTGCTAAAGATGCTGCTGCTGTACTAAACCCAACATATTTCAAGAAATCCCTTCTTGAAGTCTTTGAACTTTTAAGACTATCTTCATCTCCTAAAAACTCATCAACCGGAATTTCTTCAGCGAATTCTTTGTCCTTTAGCGCCTCAACAACAGAACTATCTTTTAGCTCTTCAACACTTTTCCAGTATTTTTTGCTTGATGACATATATCTAGATATTAACTTCTGTAAATTTTGCTTTCAATAATTATTAATAGTGACACTTACCACATTCTAACCCGCCCATTTCAGCGATAGTAAGTTCTTCTACACCATACTTTTTAGAAAGTTGTTCGTGTATTTTTTCGTAATACTCGTTACCTTTCATTTTAACATTTGTCTCCCTATGGCAGTTAACACACCAACCCATTGTTAATGGTGCTTCTTGATGCACTATCTCCATTTCTTGAATAGGACCGTGACAATGCTGACACTGAACTCCAGCAACACTTACGTGCTGAGAGTGATTAAAGTATACAAAATCCGGAAGATTATGTATTCTAACCCATTTCACAGGCTTAGTTTCTCCTGAATATGTTCTTGTTGATGGATCCCATCCAGTTGCTTCATACAACTTAGCGATTTCTCCATCGTAAAATTCTTTAGAGTGCTCTTCTGTAGCAGTTTCAGGTGCTACTTCTGAAATTGCTTTATGACAATTCATACATACATTAAGCGATGGAATACCTGATGTTTTTGAAACTCTTGCTGAAGAGTGACAATACTTACATTCTATACCATTATCTCCTGCATGAATTCTATGCGAATAATGAATTGGCTGAATTGGCTGATATCCTTGATCGACTCCAACCTGCATCATATATCCATACATAAAATAGCCCACTCCTAACAACACAATTATAGAAGTAACCAATACTAAAAATTGATTTTCTACGAATGCTTTCCAGATTGGCTTACCTTTTGGCTTTTCTTGTAAAACAACACCACTAGCTGCTGCAAAGTTTTTAAGAGTTTTATTCACCAAGAATAAAACAACTAATAACATTAGCAGTACAAATATCAATACAGAAAGAATTATATTTAAAGAAACCCCTCCTCCTGAATTTGCTTGCTGCCCTTCTCCTGCTGCCGCAGTAGTCGCAGCTTTTGGTTCAGGCTTTGGCTGCTCTACATAAGCTAAAATATTATCAATATCTCCTTCAGACAACTGAGGGAAAACAGGCATTGCTGTTTGATTATATTCATTATAAATTGCAATTGCATCTGGATCTCCTGATTCCCTAAACGCAGGGTTATTTTGAATCCATTTATACAGCCAATCTTTCCCATGTCTCAATGTAACACCATTAAGCGCAGGACCGATACTTTCAGAATATGGCTTGTGACATGCTGCACAAAGTGAATTAAAAAGATCTTTTCCGGCTGCTGGATCTCCCAGTTCAGATGCTGAAGAAACATTATCTTTTCCGGCTTCTGTTTCTGGCTCTCCCGCTGTTGGCTTAGCTGCTTCTTGAGCAAAACCAGAAACTGCAAAAAACAATAAAAAAGCTACACTTAGTAGCAATAATCGCGAAGTTGAGTGGCGGTATCTCACCTTTTTCATATTAAAGTTGAATTAACATCTAATTTAGATACAAATTTTAAAAAATATTAACATCAATAAAAAATGCATCATTAAATTCAGCAACAAAAGTAATATTTAAAGTGGAGTTAGGGAATGTTGTTCCATCGTTAATACATAATTTATACTTGTTCTAAATAATAAAAAAAGAGATTTTAAGTTATATAATCTTATTTTTGCCCCTAAAGTTGTTTACAATGAATATTAAATATAAAAAAAGGCTTCTTATAATCAGTATTTTAGGATTAACTTATTCACTGAAAGCCCAAGTAAATTCTGGTAGTTTTAACAATTCAGAGAGTAAAATTATTTATAAATTAATTGAAACTAAAAAGAATCTTAATAAAAGTCATAAAATAGAAGATCGGTATATTATTCAATTATATAGCGGAAATATGTCTGAAGCAAATTCTAAAATAAGGGATTTTAACGTACATTTTGATATAAAAACACGCTTAAAATACGAATCTCCAGACTATAAAGTATGGATAGGAAGCTTTAGAAATAGAATTGAAGCCGATAGAGCTTTATTGAAAATAAAAGAAGTATACCCTGCTGCTTTTATTCCTAAACCAACTCGAAAATAACTGTAAATTAACTGATTATTAATTCTCAAGTTAAATTGATAAAAAGAATTATTGGTAACGAATTGAGGAAATGTTAAAATTAAATGATTTTTATCATAGTAATTAACAATCAGTAAAAAACACCACCAGATTACTACTAATTTTTCAAAATAGCAGTCCAATGGAAGATTTTCAATAAATATATTATCAAAAATAGGGATTTAAAATCCCTATTTTTGATTTGGCAAAAAGATTCCATAGTTTTTAATAGATATTTACTACCAGTACACTCATTATTAGACTTACTAAATTAAATATGAGCTTTAAGATTACCCAAAACCTCTCATTAATACTTAAAAGGGGCTATTAGAACCTAACTAATAACATATTTAAGGTTACTATTTTCAGAAATCAACAGAACTTTTTTTTGTTTTTTATGGAGGATTTTCAGAGCTATTCCAAAATAGCTATAATTGAAATAAATTCATTGTATAAAAAAAGGGATAGTAAAAACTATCCCTTTTCAATTTTTATTTATGAAGCTAACTATTACTTCAATTTCTTTTTAACCTCTACCTCTCTAAAGGTTTCTATAACATCTCCTACACGGATGTCGTTATAGTTTTTAACCTGCATACCACAATCGTATCCTTTAGCTACTTCCTTAACATCATCTTTGAAACGTTTCAGTGATGATAATTCTCCTGTGAAGACCACAACACCATCTCGTATTAAACGAATACCAGCATTACGATAAACTTTACCAGAAGTTACCATACAACCTGCAATAGTTCCAATTTTAGAAATTTTGAAAGTTTCTCTAATTTCAGCAGTACCAGTTATTTCTTCTTTAAGTTCTGGAGATAACATTCCCTCCATTGCATCTTTAATATCATTAATTGCATCGTAAATAATAGAGTATGTTCTGATATCTATTTCTTCTCTATCTGCAACCTGTCTAGCATTACCTGCTGGCCTAACATTAAAGCCGATAATAACAGCATCTGAAGCTGATGCTAATAACACATCACTTTCTGTAATAGCTCCAACACCTTTATGAATTATATTTACTTGAATTTCTTCAGTAGACAATTTTTGGAAACTATCTGTTAAAGCTTCTACAGAACCATCCACATCACCTTTAAGGATAATATTCAATTCTTTAAAGTCTCCTAAAGCAATACGTCTACCAATTTCATCAAGCGTTATGTGACGTTGCGTTCTTACATTTTGCTCACGTTGTAACTGAGTTCGTTTAGAAGCGATGTCTTTAGCTTCACGCTCATCTTCCATCACTTTAAACTTATCACCAGCTTGAGGAGCTCCGTCTAGCCCCAATATTGAAACTGGACTAGATGGACCAGCTTCGTAAATTTGGTTACCACGTTCATCATGCATAGCCTTGATTTTACCACTATGACGACCTGCTAATACGTAGTCTCCAATTTTAAGTGTACCTGCTTGTACTAATATAGTTGCTATATAACCTCGACCTTTATCTAAGTAAGCTTCTACAACAGTACCATTAGCATGTTTATCTGGATTTGCCGTTAATTCTAAAATTTCAGCTTCTAATAAAACTTTTTCTAATAGTTCTTTAACACCTTCTCCTTTTTTAGCTGAGATATCATGAGATTGAATTTTCCCACCCCAATCTTCAACAAGTAAATTCATACTTGCTAATTTCTCTTTTATTTTCTCAGGGTTAGCTGTTGGTAAATCCACTTTATTGATAGCAAATACTATTGGCACACCTGCTGCCTGAGCATGAGATATTGCTTCTTTTGTTTGCGGCATCACATCATCATCAGCTGCAATAACAATAATAGCTATATCTGTAACTTGAGCCCCTCTGGCACGCATTGCTGTAAAGGCTTCGTGACCAGGAGTATCAAGGAAAGTTATTTTTCTTCCGTTATCTAATTTAACTCCGTATGCACCAATATGCTGAGTAATACCTCCACTTTCTCCAGCAATTACATTCTCTTTACGAACATAATCTAGTAAAGATGTTTTACCGTGATCAACATGTCCCATTACAGTTACAATTGGAGCGCGTTCTTTAAGATCTTCGGGAGCATCTACTTCTTCTTCAACTGTTTCCTCTAGATCCGCAGTTATAAACTCAACTTCATAACCAAATTCATCCGCAACAATAGATAATGTTTCAGCATCTAAACGCTGATTCATGGTTACCATCATCCCTAAAGACATACAAGCTGAAATAACTTTAGTTACCGAAACATCCATCATGGTTGCTACTTCACTAACAGTTACAAACTCGGTAACTTTTAATACTTTAGACTCAGATTGTTGTTTTGCAATATCGTCTTCAGAACGTTGACGGTGCTGATCTCTTTTATCTCTACGGTATTTAGCACCTTTACCTTTATTAGACTTACCTTGAAGTTTTTCTAGTGTTTCACGTACTTGTTTTTGCACTTCTTCTTCACTAGGTTCCTCCTTAGTTATTGGTTTTCTAACCGGTCTTTTACTGTTGTTATTACGTCCCCTAGCATTATTTCTAGCACCGCTATTACTGCGATCTCCAGGTTTCGCATCCTTACTAATTCTACGACGACGCTTTTTACGTTTATCCTTTTTATCGTCGGATGCTTTTTTATCATCCTTCTTCTTAGGCTTATTAAATTTTGAAAGGTCTATTTTTTGACCAGTAAAATTAGGACCGTTTAATTTAGTATAATTAGTTTTTATCGTATTAGATTCTGGATTTTCTGGAGTTTCACCTTCTTTTTCCGAATCCTGTTTTTTAGAAGATTCTATTTTCTCTTCTTTTATGTCTTTTGAAGTAGGCTGTTTCGTAGTAGGTTTTTCTTCTTTCTTCGGAGGCTTCGGAGTACTTTGCTCCTGTTGCTTTGGCTGGGCTGCTTTTTGCGACTGTTCTTTAGACTTTTCGTGATATTTTTTAGATTCTTGCTTTTTCTTCGGCCTATCTTGCTTACTTAAATCTATTTTACCTACTGTTTTAGGCCCAGACAAACGAGTCCTCCCGTCTTTAGCCTTTTGAGCTTCTTCCTCTTCTTTCTTTTTCTGCTCCTGCTCTTTTCGCATAGCTTCACGCTCTTCATCTTGTTTTTGCTTACGCAAAAGCTCTTTCTCTTCGTCCTCTTTACGTTTTACTGCTTGCTCTCGCTCTCTAGCTAAACGGAGTTCCTCTTTTTCTTTCCTTTTCTCTTCCCCTACTTCCTTAGAAGCTACCTTTTTACTTTTATCTGTTTGAAATTCATCAAAAAGCACCTGGTAGGTCTCCTGGGAAATTTTAGTAGTAGGACGCGCCTCAATATCGTACCCGTTAGAGTTCAAAAACTCCACAGCCCGGTCGAGTGAAATATTGAATTCACGTAATACTTTGTTTAATCGCATTGTTTTTGCTTCAGCCATAAATTGCCTCTAAATTAACCTCTTTTAATTATTAAGTGTTTCGACACAACTACTTATTCTTCAAATTCTTCTCTAAGAACTCGAACTACTCCTAGCACAGTTTCTTCTTCTAGATCGGTACGTTTAACAAGTTCATTTACATCATGTTCTAAAATACTTTTTGCTGTATCTAAACCAATTTTTGCAAATTCCTTAATTACCCAATCTTCAATCTCATCATTAAATTCAGATAACTCTACATCCTCTTCTACACCTTCTCTAAACACATCAATCTCGTAACCTGTAAGCTGGCCTGCTAATCTTATATTATGGCCACCTCTACCTATTGCTTTCGAAACTTCTTCAGGACGAAGCATTACTTCTGCCCTTTTGTTCTCTTCATCTAGTTTAATAGATGTGATTTTAGCAGGACTTAATGCCCTGGTTATAAATAGTTGATCGTTAGTTGTAAAATTAATTACATCTATATTTTCGTTGCCTAATTCACGTACAATACTGTGAATTCTAGATCCTTTCATACCTACACATGCTCCTACAGGATCAATTCGGTCATCGTAAGAATCTACGGCTACTTTTGCTTTTTCTCCTGGAACCCTAACTACATTTTTAATAGTTATTAAACCATCAAAAACTTCCGGAATTTCCTGTTCAAATAATCGCTCCAAAAACGCTGGTGCTGTTCTAGACATCACAATGCTTGGCTTATTTCCTTTAAGCTCTACACTTTCAATAACACCGCGAACATTCTCACCTTTTCTAAAGAAATCGGATGGAATTTGGCGATCTTTCGGCAATACAATTTCGTTACCTTCATCATCCAAAAGGATAATAGCACGATGACGAATATGGTGAACTTCTGCCGTATATATTTCACCTTCTAATTCTTTAAACTGCTTGTAGATATTAGTATTATCGTGCTCGTGTATTTTAGATATCAGGTTTTGACGTAATGCTAAAATAGCACGTCTACCTAAATCTATCAATTTCACTTCTTCAGAAACATCTTCACCAACCTCAAAATCAGGTTCTATACGACGAGCTTCAGTTAATGAAATTTCTTGATTTGAATCTTCAACCTCTCCATCTGCTACAACTACACGATTTCTCCAAATCTCCAAATCTCCTTTATCTGGGTTTACAATAATGTCAAAATTATCATCCTCACCATATTTTTTCTTCAAAGCATTTCTAAACACCTCTTCTAAGATCGCCATTAATGTTACACGATCTATCAATTTATCATCCTTAAACTCTGAAAACGACTCTATTAAGGCGAGATTCTCCATACCTACTAAACAATTAAAATGTTATCATAACTTTTGCTTCCACAATCGCTGAATATTCTAATACAGCTTCCTTACTAACCGTTACTTTGCCTTTACCTTTAGGTTTTGGCTCACGAGCTTTCCACTGTAACACAATTCCAGAATCTGAAACATCAGTTAAATTTCCTTCAAATTTTTCACTTTCCGTTTTAACTTGCAACTTTCTACCAACATTTTTTTTATACTGCCGCATTTTTTGCAGTGGCTCTGTTACACCTGCCGAAGTAACTTCTAACGAAAAATCTTCTTCTTCCCGATCTAAATTATGTTCAACTTTACGGCTTACAGCAATACAATCGTTTACCGATACACCTTTATCTCCATCGATAATCACTTTAATCTGATTATCAGGAGTAATTGTAAAATCGATTAAAAATAATGACTTATTTTCTTCGAATGCTTCTGCTAGTAATTTTTCTACTTGCTCCTTCAACTCCATAAGGTTATAAAAAGAGGGGACTTTTCCGTCCCCTCGCTGTACTTTTAGTTTCAACAGTGCAAATATAATAATAATTCTTGAGAAAGAAAACCAAGCTATTACTCAAAAAACTTTGTATTTTTAATCTAACCCGTTCATTAAAATGATTTTAAATGAAAAAAATACTAGTTCCTACCGATTTTTCGCAAGAAGCCCAGTATGCACTTGAGGCCGCAGCCTCTTTAGCGAGAAAATTTAAAGCCGAAATTTTTTTACTTCATATGCTAGATATGCCTTTTAGTTTAATTGATCCTGTTGGGGGCGAAGCAAAAAACAAGTTTCCTGAATCTATTTTTTACATGAAACTAGCACATAAAAAATTTACAGAACTAAAACAGCAAGAATTTTTAAAAGACATTCAAATTACCGAAGCCGTACAATTTAACTATGCTTTTAAAGGAATTACAGCTTTTGCAAACGAAAATAATTGTGATTTAATAGTAATGGGGTCTCACGGCACTAGTGGATTTAAAGATGTTTTTGTAGGTTCTAATTCTGAAAAAGTTGTCCGAAGTTCTGAAAAACCAGTGCTAGTTATAAAAAAACAACCCACTAATTTTACAATTAAAAAAATACTTCTGGCTATTGATAAAGAAATTGATAATCAGAATTCGTTAAATAAAGCGATAAATTTTGCTAAATTGATGAATGCAGAGCTTCATTTAGTTTTTGTAAATACTCCTAATAACTTTGTTACTTCTAAAGAAGCCTATACTGAAATAGAAAAATTAGTAAAAAAAGAAGATTTAGAAAGTTTGAAAACTCATATTTATAACGATGTAAATATTGAAGAAGGAATATTAAACTTTGCTGAAGATTTAAATGCCGATGTTATCGCTTTAAGCACACATGGAAGGAAAGGACTTGCACACTTTTTTAATGGAAGTATTTCGGAAGATGTAGCAAACCATGCTAATAAACCTGTATTAACTTTTAAGATTTAAGTAAAAGATTTTACAGCTCCTTTTTTTATAAAAGACCAGAGATAATTCCAAAAACTTTTGGTTTTATCTCTTTCTATCTTGATATCGGTTATAGATGTTTCGTTGTTTTTAGAATCATTTTTCATAAATAAATTTGCTAAAGAAGAAAAGAATCCACTTTTTTTAGTTCCATCTTTTCGAAGCATTTCCACCTTAAAGTTTTGAAACTTCAAATCTTCTGCTCCACCAGCTGTATTCTTATTTCCTTTAAAAATAAAATTCATAGAACTTATTGTCCCTTCCGCTGTCATATTCATACTTGGTTTTAAAAATGTTTTCATTTCTGACCCGTTTAAATTAGATAAAGATCCATTCATTGTAAACCAATCACTTCTATTAGCTACATTAAACCCCCAATTTACATGCAAAGGTGCAGCTCCCATAAATTTAGTCTGTACTGATATTTCTGTTTGCGATAACTCATTTTCATCAGAATAATTGCTCAAATTAAAAATAGTAGCATTTAAATCTTGAAAGCTAACTTCTGTAGGTTTTCTATTTTTTTTGACTTTCTCTTGATAGACAATTGAAGCATTCTGCAATGAAACTGTATCCATAGTTATATAAAATGGCACATCTCGAAGCATTTGGCTATACATTGGCTTATAACTTAAATCATCTGGTAGACTTTTATCTCGATATACTAAAAATTTTGTTCCATCAATACTTAGTTTGGAATTTTGGAAAAGCAATGTATCATTAACAAAATTATAGCTATAGTTTGATAGTTTAATAGTATCAACTTTCAAGTCGTACCGATCTTTTTCTTTATCAATATGCTTTTGAAATTCTTCTTTTGAATATTTAGGCAATAAATGGAGCTTAGTAATTAGAGCCGAATTTTCTGTAATATTAATATTCGAAATTGATAAATCTTGCCGAGGATCTAACTCTAAATTTACATTCTCAGCATTAATATTTATATTTTTATAAGTGAAAGGGATGTTGCTTTTTACTGAAGATTTATCCACTACTATATTGCCAATTTTAATATTGAAATTAGGAATCTCTATTTGTTTTTTCTGTAAAGAATCTAACTTTGAAAAGTATCCATTCTCAACTTCAATTTCTTTTATTAAAATTTCTTGATTGAATTTGCTTTTAGATTTAGTTGAATCCTCAGTTTTAGTTTTGGACTTACTTACTATTACTTTGGGATTAATTAAAGTTATTCTATCAATATTCAATTTATCTTTTATCAACAACCTCCAATACCCTAAACCTTCAACTTTAATTTCTTTTAACTCTAATTGAATCTCATTTTTATCCCAGTTTGCATTTTTCAAAAATGCCTGATTCCTTATTAAGTCAACATCTAACTTTTCAAAGGTGACTTTTTGTTTTCTGAGTAAGTTTTTAGCTTTATTTTCGACAAAATAATTAGCGACAACTATTCCTAGAATTAGGAGTACAAATCCAACTAACAATCCAATAAATATTGACGAAAATCTTTTCAAAGTCTAAATTTTAAGTTGAAAAGTACGTTTATAACTTGGTTTTGAATTTAGAATTAAGAAAGTTTAACGCAGATTAAGTAAAGCTAATATTAGAGGCGTTAAATTTTAGTCAAACTTTGATTATTTATCTAAGAATAAAGGAAATGCTAACTATATTTGCCAAAAAACACCTATATTAACTAATGATCCTTAAACTAACCATAAAAATTATATTTATAGCTGTTGAGCTATTCTTAGCTTTTTACAGTTTTGTTATGAGTGATAGTCTTTTGGTTAAGTTTATTTTCTTTGCATTTACTGCAGTTATTATTGCTTTCGTATTAACTAAAATCACAAACAAGTTTCTTCCTGTAGATAAAGATTATATTCCTGAAGAAGAGAAAGAGTCTGAATATTTAGAAAGAAATTAATGCATGCGTTTAGTCATACTATCAGACACTCATGGTAAACATCATGAATTGCAATTACCGGAAGGAGATATTTTAATACATTGTGGTGATATTACTGAAGGAGGAAGCAAACGAGAAATTATAGATTTTCTTAATTGGTTTTCTTCATTACCACATACTCATAAAATATTTATTGGTGGAAATCACGATTTTGAATTAGAAAAATTACCAAATAAAAAAATTCAAGATTTAATTCCTGAAAATATAACTTACCTACAAGACTCAGGAATTACAATTAAAAGCTATCGTTTTTGGGGATCAGCCTATACACCTGGAGAAGCAAATTGGGCATTTCATAAAGATAGAGGAAAACAAATAAAAAAAACGTGGGATAAGATTCCCAATAGCACTGATGTTTTAATTACTCATACCCCACCTTACAGCATATTAGATGAAATTAATAATAACATACATATTGGCTGTGAAGAGTTATTAAAAAACGTAATAAATATCAAACCTAAAATTCATTGTTTCGGGCATTCTCATAATGAATATGGACAAGTTAAATTAGGTGACACAAATTACATCAATAGCGCCATTTTAGATAACCGAATGCGAGTAATGAACCCTGTTTTTAGTATTGAAATCTAATTTAGAAAAAAGACTTCGAAACTGATAATCCAGCTGCAAAATTTGAATTATCCGAAGTAAAATCGGCAGCTACATTTAAATTCAAACTAATAAACGTATTAAGCAATTGAACATCTAGATAAGTTGAAATAACTTCTGACGCTATTTTATAGGAGGAGCGCTCATCATCTGGATCATAATGCTTATATTTTAGATAAGCTGTATTTTGATTGAATCCATAATTTCGTCGATAACTCAATTTCATGGTATATGGAAAAAACAGTTTTCCCATCACGCCTAAATGATGTGCTATTAAACGATTATTACCTATTGTTATAAAACCCTTAGCAAAATCTGATAAATAAGTAGGAGTAATAAATGGAATTCCTATTGTCGATTGTTGATAGGTCCATCCGCTTTGATAAATCCCATGTCTAAAATAGCTATCCCATAAATGAGGTGCTGTTTGACTTTGATTTTTGGTATAAATAAATTCATATACAAAAGAACTAACTAATTGGTCTTTTTTATGATTATCATAGAACACTCCATAGCGACCATCAGGAAAATTTCGCATAGCACTTCCTGAACCATCCTCAAAAATACTATTATAAAAAACTTCTAATTCTGTTTCTCCTATAAACCTATTATAAGAAAGTTCATAACTTCCTATATGATTTCCTATTGCATTAAGCTGATCGGTTTCTAATGCATTATCCCCTCCTGCTCTTCCAAAAAACACTTTAACATAATCAGATAAACCAGTTGGCTGATCTCCTATTGCTGGATCATTCGACTTACCACCATATTCAGCAATATGGCGTACACCTACTTTAAAATGAGAATTTTTGGAAAATTTATATACAAGCGCCAAATATTTATGATGTACTCTAGTATTTTCAACAAGCCTTTCATCATTTAGCAAATATTCGCTAAAGCGACCTTCAAAACCTAAATGTTTATTAAAAAACAAATATAAAGGTTTAGTAGTTTTAATTGATATTCCAGGAACAGAGCGTGCATTATTAGACCAAAGTATACTTCGATTGGAACTACTAAGCCCATTATAAAATAAATCATCATGTTTAACGCCAACATTAACTTCTAAAAAAGAATTACTCCAACTAGCATACAACTCATCTATAAAAATATTCGAATCATCTTTGTCTCTGAAAAAAGCAGCTCCTTTAAATTTTATTGAAGAACTATCAGCTATTGCAAATCTATATGAAGAAGACACTAAACCATAAGCTGCTGTATTTCGAGTTATACGTCCGTAAGTATTAGCAGATTGCCAAAACGGAAGAGCATCTTCACCATTACTAAGTGCTCCAAACTTTAAATCTAAATTAAACTCAGCCTCATTTTGAGAAAAACAAGTTTCAAATGTTATAAATAAAATAGTAATTACTAGTAATAGAAATTTTCTCAAAATTTTGATTTTATATTCGCCCAAAAACTTTTTTTATCTTCACCATACGAATATCCATACTTATTACCATATCCAAAGTTAGCCTGATCAACATCATTTAATACAAAACTAACATCTTGTAGTTTTCCAGATTTTTTGGAGTCTATTGGAAATTGCAACAAGCCTTTTTCAGTATAACCTGCTCTTACTACATATAAAGAAATATCGGCATATTGACTAATTAGAAAAGTATCAGCAACTAACATACATGGAGCAGTATCTAAAATAATATAATCATAACGCTTTTCCAATTCAATCATCATAACGCCAAAGCGATCATGTCGCAATAATTCAGCTGGATTTGGTGGAATACTACCTGATGTTAGAAAATCAAGATTCTTATTATATTTAGTTTGTTCAATCAAATCATTTACTTTCAAAACCTCATTTACCAAATAGTCACTTACTCCTAAGTGTTTTCGAGTACCTACATCATATCGTTGCAATTGAGGATTACGTAAATCAGCTCCTACCACTACTACTTTTTTCCCCATATTAGCTAAGGATAGTGCTAAATTAATCGAAACGAAAGTTTTACCTTCTCCTTTAACAGTAGAGGTTACTAATAATTTAATCCCTTGCTCTTTATTAGTTTTATTAATTAATAAATACTGTAAATTAGTAATTGCAATACGAAACGATTCTGCTAAAACAGAACGATCTGAATCTGTTATTAATTCACTCTGCTTTTTATCTATCTTAGGAATTTCACCAACAATTGGAACACTAACAGCTCTCTTCTCTAAATCATTTCTACTATTAATCTTATTATTTAATAATCCTTTCAAATAAATAATCCCAAAAGGTAACAATAATCCAATCATTAATCCTCCTAAAAGTATAACTTTTGATTTAGGTGCTACTGGAGCTACTTGAGTATAGGCATTGTCAACAATTTTAGCTTTCGGTGCAGTCACAGCTAATGATAAAGAGTTTTCTTCTCTTTTTTGAAGCAAAAATAAATATAAAGCCTCTTTAATTTGTTGCTGACGATCTATCCCACGGTAGGTTCGCTCCATGGATGGGACGTCAGATATTCTAGATTGTATTAATTCAGACTCATTTTCTAGTTCATTCAACGATATATCTAAATTAGATTTTAATCGCTGTAAACTTTGTGTAACTACAGAACGTGTTTGATTAATTTGACGATCTAAATTTTGAATAACCGGATTCTTTTTTGTGGACGATTCCAAAATCCGATTACGTTGTAAAACCAATTCGTTATAATTAGAAATTTGTTGGTTAACTCCTTCCCCTTCTATTCCTAAGTTCATAGGCAATAAATCTGAATTATCACCCTTTTCTAAAAAATCTAGCATAGCCTTAGCCAATTGCGACTGAGTAGTAACTTTTTGGCGTTCTTTTTTAAAATCACTTGCATTAGATAAGAAGATCTCAGATTCAGCTTTAATATCCGTAAGCTGTTTATCTTCTTTAAATTCCTCTTTATCAACCTCAACAGAATCCAACTCTGAATTAATAACTTTTAAACGCTCATCAATAAATTCAGCTGTATTAGAAGCTACTAAATTTTTATCGATTATAGCTTCTTTATTATATTCTACTATTAATTGATCTAATATGTCTTGAGCTTTTGCTGGAATTGGATCTTCTAAACTTATCTCTATCAATGTCGAATTATCATCTACTAACGCAACATTTAATTTTGATTTATAGGCTGCGACTATACTCTCAAGTTTAGAAATCTGAAAGCCAAATTTTCCTTCATCTTCTTCATTTGCAACATAATCAGGATTTTCACGAATCACAATATCCGCGAAACCTATGTTAATCGGATCTCCAAATTTACCATTTAATCGTTTATCATTATTTTCTGAATAAATTTCAAAACCTTCTTTATTCTCATTAAGAGTAAAAAAATTAACTTCATCTTCAACAGCTTCATTTAAACCTTTATCATTAAGACTTAAAATACTAACTTTGAAAGGATTATTTTTATATAATTCTTTAGTCACCAAGAAATCGGAGTACAAATATTGAATATTTAAATCTAAAGATTTGATGGTTTTAGTCATCATCCGTTTAGATTCCAATAATCCTATCTCATTTTCTATGCTACTAGTTTTCAATCCATCAAGCACACCCAAATCAGCAAAAGAAGACAAACCAGAAGTTGCCGGAGATTTGGTATCCTCATCTTTTATAATAATACTAGCCGTTGTTGAATAAATAGGTGTTGATAATTTTAAATAGAAAAAAGCTAAAATTAACGCCACACCAGCAGATAATACAAACCAAGGCCAGTATTTTAAATATTTATCGAGTTCTTCTCGAATGTTAATTTCTTCTTCTTGGAAATTAGTATTCTCGTTCATAAAATTATCGGGTTATTAATACTGCAAGTGAAACTAAAACCGAAGCTATAGATATATATACAGAGGCATTTCGGTTATAATTGGCAGACTGTCGCTGCGGTCCATTGGGTTCAATATATACCACATCGTTTTGTTGTAAATAATAGTAGGGAGAATTGATTACATTGGCATCTGTTAAGTCTAAATACGCATGAGTCTTATTTCCATCTTCTTTTTCTCGAACTACCAAAACATTTTTACGCTTTCCATAAATACTCATATCCCCTGCTAAGCCCAATGCTTTAGGTAAACTGACATATTCATCGGTAATGATAAATGTTCCGGGACGATTAACTTCTCCTAATACACTAATTTGAAAATTGGTAATTTGAACATTTACAATCGGATTTTGCACATATTCTGATATTTTGTTTTTTAATTTCCTAGAAACTTCTTTCCGATCTAAACCAGCTACTTTTAAAGAACCTAATACTGGAAATTGGATTTCACCATCACTGTTTACCAAATACGTTTGTAATGAAGGTGTACCGTTAATTCTAATAGGCCCCTCTTGGGAACTCATATTACTACCTACAAAAGGAAGATTAAATGGCATTGCTGCTTCAACTTCTTCTGCCGAAACAGTTATCGCTAATCGATCGTTCGGTTTAATTTGTAAATTATTAAACGATTTTTTGGTATCGGTCTGCATTTGTAAATTTTCCATATTTTGGAAATAAACAACCTCTTCCCTAGGCACACAAGAGGTGACAAGAACACCTATTAATAAAAAATAAAATAAATTTAATTTCAAAATCAGTACTATTTTTTTAGCTAATATAATTTTTTAATTCAGTAAAAATAAATTTTGCTCTTTTTTAATATGCTTTTTCTTCTCCTCTAACCGCATTAAGAACTGTCTTTATAATAATTTTCAAATCTAATAATAAAGACCACTTTTCGACATAAAAAATATCTAAACGTGTCCGATTTATAATGTCCGATTGTTGTACAATTTCACCACGATATCCTTTCACCTGTGCTAATCCGGTAATACCTGGTTTGGCAAAATGACGCACTAAGTATTTATCAACGGAATGTTGGTACTCTTTAGTATGCGCTTCCATATGAGGTCTAGGGCCGACTACACTCATATCCCCTTTAAACACATTTAAAAATTGAGGTAATTCGTCGATACTCGTTTTTCGAATAAACTTACCAATTTTAGTTAAGCGAGTATCGTTTTTTGTCATCATCTTTGTATTCGCTTCTTTATTAACGGCCATTGACCTAAATTTATAACAAAAAAAGGACTCTTTATTAAAACCATGTCTTTTCTGCTTGAAAAAAATTGGTCCTTTAGATTCTAGCTTAATTAAAAGTCCTATAAAAGGAACTAGCCAAGACAATAAAAACAGGATTACTAAAAAGGAAAACAAAAAATCAAAACTTCGCTTAGTATATCTCGCGACATCTGTATCTAACGGCAATTTTCTCAGATTAAAAATTGGCACACTTCCAAATAACTCTACATCCATCGCTCTGGTGTAAATTTCTTTATTATCCGGAATCAATTTTATTTTTACCAAATTATTATCACAGAATCGTATCAAATCATGTAACTCATCAGCTGTTAATCGGGAAACCATGCAATATACTTCGTCTACAGTATTATTTTGGATATACTCAAAAGCTGCTTTTGTTTTTCCCAAATACGTAATACTTTTTGAAGGTATATTGTCAAAATATCCTTTGTAACGATATCCGAGTGAAGGCTGATCAAAAATTTGTCTTATTTTTTTTAATTTTCGATCTCTTCCCACAACAATGACATTGACAAAATTTCCACCTTCAATTCTATAGATATCTCTTAAATAATAAAATATCCATCGATAAATAGTCAATGTGGAAAAAATAACCAATAATACTTTTATCTGATAAACAGGTGAAAATTCTGTTCTACGAAAAGCTAAATTGGTAAAATAGGCTAAACTATAAATTAAAAATAGCCACAACAGTTTATGAAAATTGGTAAAAAAACGTTCTTGACGCTTCGTAGGATAAAAATCTATAGCAAATGTAATTAATAACCAAGAAAGGTTGTAGTAAACACCTGCCACGAAAGTATTATAGGTATGGGGTGTTAGATAAAATAGACTAAAATTTATTACCAATAAATGAACAAAAACAGATACAGGTATGATTAAGGAGGACCTTTTCATGATTTAATAGCTATATGGTGAAGCTGCTGAATAATTAAATATTTTGTATAAATTAATTTATTTTTTCATTAGTTCTTTACACATCAAATATATAAATAATGAATTTGTATACGCATATCTTTTAAATAAACGCTTTGGTTCTTGACTTAATCTAAACAACCATTCCATTGAAATTTTTTGCATCCATTTAGGGGCACGCCTTTGCATACCAACCATAACCGGAAGCGCTCCACCAATACCGATCATACACGCATTGATCTCACCTTTCATTTCAGCCATCCATTTTTCTTGTTTTGGGCACCCTAAAGCAACAAAAACAAAACCAGCTTCGCTGTTATTGATTTGGGATATATAAGTCTTTTTTTCTTCATCAAGCAACTCTCTAAAAGGTGGACTAATTAAGCCTACAACATTTAAATTCGGATAATTTGTAGCACAATATTCTTTTGTTTTCTTTAGCATTGTCTGAGTTCCTCCATAGAAAAAAACATTGATTTTTTCTTTTTCGAAAATTTTTAATAAATCTGGTAGTAGATCCATCCCCGCAACGCGACCCTGCTTTATACCATAAAGCATATTTAGACCTTTAGCGAGTGGCATTCCATCTGGTGTGACCATATCTGCATTATTAACAACTTTTGCAAAACCTTTATTTTTATAAGCTTCAATACACATATGTACATTTGCCACACAAACATATGAGGAAATCCTAGATTTTGCTAGATTTAAAATATTCTTTAAAAACTCGGAATAATTTCCTATACTCAGATCAATGCTAATAATGCGTTTTTTTTTCAAGATTAATCTTCTATTATATTTTGCAAACAATTCAATAATTTTTTTTCAAACTTTTCTATAGTAAATTCAGCGAGTAACTTTTTCCTTCCATTTAAACCCATTTGATGAGCAATATCCTTGTTACAATATAAATAATAAATTTTTTCTGCTAATATTTCAGAATTTTGCTTTTCAATAAGAAATCCATTATAACCATTCTCTATTAAATCAGAAATTGCACCTTCATCTGTTGAAATAATTGGTATACCAGCATTCATTGCTTCCAGATTAACTATACCAAAAGTTTCGTTTTTATAGAAAGTTGGAAACACAAATAAACTCGAACTCAAAAAAATCTTTTCTTTATCACTACCATATCTCTTTCCTAAAAATTCTACATTATCTTTTAAATTTAAATTCATCTTTATATTCTCAAAGTCTATCGCAGAAATATCTCCTTCCCCACCAACAAACCAACATTTAAACTTAACATTTTTATCACTTAATATTTTACACGCTTCCAATAATTCAATAACCCCCTTTGTTTTAATTAAATTTGAAAGAAACAATATAATGAAATTGTCCTTTACTTCACTTTTATAAAAATTTTGATATTGGATTCCATTTGGAACAACGAAAATTTTGTCTCTTGAAAAAAAATCAGAAATATCCTCATATAGCTTTTCAGATAAAATAATAGCATTAGTGTTACTAAATGCTAAATGATACAGTCGCTTTAAATGATTTTTTTTATTTTCTTTAATACCTTTATTATGAAAATGATAAACTATTTTCGCTTTAGAAAAAAATTTTATCAACATAATTAAAAAAAAATCTTTATAGAATGCCGGAGGATTAACTGCTATTGTGAAGTAGCATAATTTAGGACGAAAAGTAATAAGAGTGTACATTACTCTAATTATAATCTTAATATATCTAAAAAACTTTTTTATGCTTCCTCCACCAATCTCTTTTATAGATTTAGATGTACTTAAATTCACATACCTAGTCGATAACACACTATTTATAAATTCACTATCATGAATATATTTTCCCATCATTCCAGAACCATGTACAGGAGGGGGCATATGCAAAATAAATAAAACTCTCGAATGACTTTTCATAAAATATTTTTCTTTATTACTTTAGCAGGATTTCCAACCACAATACAATTATCAGGAATATCTTTTACCACAACACTACCTGCACCTATCTTTACGTTATTCCCAACATGTATTGGCCCTATAATACAAACATTACTTCCTATGTCTACAAGATTGCCAATTTTAGGAGAAGATGAAAAACTACCATCAGATTTTTCTTTATTGCCTATAGTTGTACAATGTCTCAATGTACAATCATCACCAATAATAGCTCCATCATTAATCACGAGTGAATGTCCATGATATATAATTAATCCTTTACCAACTTTAGTTTTATAAGGCAACTCTACTCCTAAAACCCACTCTATCAAAACCCTATAAAATATTAAATATGGGATAAATAATATAAATATAATTTTATTAGTTGAAGCCAAATGACTTATTCTATAAAGTATCAAAATAAGTCTTGCCTTCGGGTTACTTTTATTTCTATTCCAATCGACAAAAATCATATATTATTCACTTTGTTTCGTATTTTCGAGTATATTCTCATTAAAATACTATTAATTCCCCTAAAGCTTTTCAGTATTCTCTTATTAAGAACGACCTCATCACTAAATTTAAAATTAACTTTAAGCTCTGTATCCAATTCCACATCAAATCGATTATATTTTTGAAAGGTGTGTGTAGCTTCAGAAGAAAAGCCTATATTTCGTACTTTGGAAAGTATAGGAAAAACACTATAAAGATTATTTTTATATTGGTGATAACAATATCGAATTGCCCAAGAATTATTTAAACCTAATTGTTGATCTTTAAGCATTTTAAACATATCACTCCCCATTTGGTTAAAATCCTTGATAGCTTTTCTATCCTTAAAGGTGTCTTTAAAATCATTTATTTCCCAATCTATCCCATTCCATTTATCTGACCAAGTGGCCCAACCCCAAGAGGCAGATCTTTTAGCAAAAAAGATATCATATGGATAATCATCCCCCCTAACATCTTTAATTTTCATATTATATCCACAAATAGATATAATATGAACATTAAATCTATAAAAATCTAATCCCTCATTCATAAAATTTAAAAAATTAGGTGATGTCAACAAATCGTCTTCTATGACTATTACTTTGCCAAATTTCTCAATAATTTTAGTCACACCTTCAATAATAGAATCAGCTAGTCCTTTATTATTTTGTGATTCAAAAATAGAAATAGAATTGAAGCCTGAAATTGTTTTGAGGTACTCTCTTACTTGATTAACTTTTACTTGAGTTACATCATTTTTGGCTCCATCAGAGAAAACAAACAAATCGCTTTTAACAGCAAGATAATTATTTTTAAGAGCATCAACTGTTTGTTTAGTCTCTTCCAAGCGATTATAAGTAAATAAACAAATTGGCGCTAAATTATTCATAATAATAGTACACTAATGATTAGATTTTATTTTTCATTTAAACCATCGAAAGCTAATTTTTAAAATACAAATAGCTATTGACAAACTGATTTAATAATAGTATTTACAAACTCTTCGTCAGAATTCAATTGTAAATATTTTTTAGCTAACTCAACATCTATAATAAAATCGGAAGTTTTCAAAAATCTAATTACTTTTGCAATATCCTTAGCTGTCGGTTTAATAGGTATTCCAACTTTATAATTAACCAAAATATCACCTATAGCGCCATTATCACAACTTATGATTGGTGTATTATAATTAACTGAGTGACCAATTATACCGCTTGACATTTCAGAAAATTTATAAGGCAGTAAAACATAACTACATTTTGTTAATAAATAATCAATTTCTGTATATGATAAGAATCCGCTATAAAAACTAATATAATTACTTATATTAAATTCCTCAATTAATGTTTTTATTTGATTTTCAAAATCTCTACTTGCTTTACCTGCTAGAATAATATGAATATTAGATAAAATTTCTGGTGATAAATAATTTAATGATTTAATGATTTCTAAAGTTCCTTTTCTATCGGCTAAGGATCCAAAATGCAGAAAACTAATTTTATTTTTAAAATTGATTTTAAACACTTCACTATCCTCTTTGATGGTTTTTAATTTTTTAAGATCTAAAATTGGATCTGAAAGTGATTTAAAAATAGAAACTCCATACTCTTTATTCAAAATGCTTGCAGTTGTAGGATTATTTAATACAAAAATATTATTCCATTTATTTTTAGCTATAACACACTTTAAAACACTACGCTTAAGCTTACTGGAAAAATCTTTTGTATTCTTAAAAATGGGAATAAAATATATACCAGCCAACGAGCAAGGTAATCTTGAAAAAGAGAGAAAAAAAGAAATGGGGTATATATCCATAATAAAACAAGAATCATATTCCCCCAATTTCAAAATACTTCTAAGCTTCTTATATTGAAAATAATAGTTTTTAAAACCACTTTTACTAGAGAAGATTTGGCTTTCCTCTTCTGTGAGTGTATTAATTTTAATTCCCTTATTTACCGATCTACCAAATTTATCTTCATAAATTGAGACGAAATCATGATTTACAGCAAATGTGATATCTGCGTGTTTAAACAAACTGTAATTTTCACTTATATGATAAAGATACTCAAGATGGTGACCCGTTGAAATTAAGTCAAAAAACACAAGTTTTTTTCTCATTTCTTTATTATTTATTCAATATTTTTAATAAAAGTAATTGGATTTCCTCCCCATATTTGATTTGGCGGTATACTTTTAGAAATTACGCTTCCAGCAGCAATAATAGAGTTTTCACCTATTCGTACACCTTTTAAAATAATGCAATGCCCTCCAATCCATACTCCTTTTGAAATATGGATATCTTTAGAAATCGCATCCTTGTCTATTTCTTTATCAATAAAATATTTAATACGCTTTTCACCATGTATGGTATGAAAATCTGTATCATAAAATATACATCCACCCCCAACCAAAACATTATCTTCTATTGTAATTGATTTTCTACATACAAACGTTGAATTAGATATACCTATATTATCTCCAAAAATAAGTGACGCGCCTTCTCCTACTAAAATATTTAATCTAATGTCTCCACCAATAACATTAAAATTCTTACCACTTGTAAATGTTACATTATCTCCAAAAAAAACCTTAGAAGTCTGTGCTATTCTAAAAAAAGGTTTACCATAAACAGTGAATTTTTTATAATTTATATTATACAAATAAAAAATAACCTTACAATAAAACTTAGAGTAGATATTGAGTATTCTTCTATAAATCTTATCAAAAAAATTGATTAAAAAACGTAATAAAAATTTCATCATTAAATTATTAAATCCTAAAAATCTAGTTTAAACCTAAAATTTACTCTAACCGTAAACATTTACCATATTATCCTTCACAATAAAATCAATCTATTAAATCTAGCCACCTATTAACTATTTTAGACTTTTCCAGATGAGTTCTAATATTTACTGCATTTTCTTGTATGTTTCTTCTTAAAACATCATTATTAGTGAGTAAGTTTAAAGCATCGATTAAAGGTTGCTCCTGATTCATCGGTATAATAACACCATTCTTACCGTCTTTTATTAAGTCTAACGCTGCACCAGATGGAAAATCAGTACTAATACAAGCTAACCCCATAGCCATACCCTCTATTAAAGCATTTGGCATTCCTTCAACTCCATTTGAATTTAAAACCAATATTTCAGCATCAGCAATGTGATTTACTATATTATCAACACGCCCTTCAAAATGTACTCTATCTGAAATTTGTAAATCATTAGCTTGTTTTACGAGGTATTCTTTTAAGTAGCCTTCTCCATAAATATGTAAATGGTAAGATAAATCGTTCATTTTAGAAAATGCATTAAGTAAACCTTCATGACATTTTTCCTGAGCTAATCTAGCCACGATTACTATCTTTCTTTCTCTATTTTCATGTATAGAAGGTAATGTATCTAAAATTGGATTAGGTATTACTATACTTTTTTTCTTAATAATTCCTGGAAACGAATTTCTAATTTTCTCTGTTTGAAAAACTATTTTATTAGCTAATAAAAAAAGACTATTAACAATAAGCCTGTTCTTTATTTTATTCATAAAACCTAAATCAATTCTAAGAGAATATATAGATCTTATTCCCATACATCTTGCAGCATGATAAAACACAATATCATAATCAAACGCAATAAAAACATCTATTTCACTCTCACGAAATACCTTTTTTATTTCATTTAATCTTCTTCTATATTTGATCAATTTGCTGTCATTATTATTGGTTCTAAAATAAACAACATTTGATGAAAGCCCTTTATTTACTTCTTTACTCCATGTTATACATAGTATATTATGCCCTCTATTCTCTAACTCTTTCATTAGAGTTAAAAGAACGCGCTCCCCACCTCCATATCTGAATCTATGTAAAGTAAATGCTATATTCATATTTGATTTTTTTTTAAAAATACATTGCTGCTAGAACTAAGAAAAGCAACAATAAGCCCATACATCGGAAAAAATTGATTATATGCAAATTCTCTAGCTGTAATTCCGATAAATAATATTACTATAAATAATATTAGTAATTGCCAATATAATGGATTTGATCTATCCTTATACTTTCTAAATTTCTTTATAAAATAACCAATAAAAATTAAGTACAATGTAAAGCCAATAAACCCTCCTTCTGCCAAATGAACCATATATTCAGAATGTAGCGGAAATTCAAAATCATTATAACTACTAAAGTTCCATAATCCTATACCATTAATTGGATGATCAACAAAATTTCCGAAGCCTAAAACATAATATATTACGCGTTCACCTAATAAAGAATCAAATATGGTATTTGTTTCGTAAGTTTTACTCACATGCATAATCTCTCCACTCAATGCTGCAGTAAAACGTGATCCAGCACTAGTATAATTTAAAATGTAAGGTATCAGAATTGAAAACATAACTGCGATACTTATTAAATAAATTTTATTTCCTACTTTCCTGCTATTCAATACATATTTAACCTGAAAAGCAACCAAGGCAATACCCAATATCATAAGTGCATTTCTAGATTCTGTAAGCAACGTAAAAACTAAGAAAAACACGAACAATACTAAAAAGTATTTAGTAGCATTTCTATAAACACTTGATAAAAAAACAGCCAAAAAGGTACCAAAACCGGCATACTGCCCTATCATATTAGCGTGAAATAAAGATTCTTCATCTGACAATCTCTCTGTAGCCTTAAAATTAATAGACGAAACGCCAAAATAAGAAAGTACAATTAATTGGTAAGTTATATACGCAATCAGTAAGACTAACACAGTTCTTTTAAAATTTTGACTAGCCAAAAATACCGTTAAACCAAAAACGATTGTTGTATTTAGTACATTCCCAAAAAACACATTAATATTTGTATTTGGAACATCTTTTAGTAATGCATTTATAAAATGATATAACATTAAAATTCCCCATAATATTACAGGAGTTGAATAAAAACTTTTATTAAAATTTTTATTTCTAGCTAACATAATCAAACAAACACCACCAAGAAGCCCAGGTACTTTTACCCCCCCCCCCATTCCAGAAAGTTTAACAAAATGGGGCAAAATCATCATTATGAGCAATACGAATGCTATTAAATAATAAATTTTTATTTTCATAGATGTTCAATTACTCTATATTTTTTATATGATAAATGATATTCGGCTTATAATGCTTCTACCGATGTAAGAACTTTACCGTATAACAACTGTTCGTGTTCTATAATTTGCTCTTTTGTAAATCTATATTTCAGCACCTTTCCAGGTACTCCTCCAAATACAGCATAAGCAGGCACATCATTTATCACTAAGGCTCCTGCTGCAATAACAGCTCCCCTACCAATTGTCACACCTTTTAAAATAGTAACGTTCGTTCCTATCCAAGTATCACCCACAAAAACTACATCTTTGTCATTTTCCGGTAATTTCTCTTCATCAGTTACAGTGTCAATATATCTTCCCATAATATCTATTCTATGATCCCCTCCACGAATAGTTACATTAGGTGCGAACATAACGTGATCGCCTATATAGATTTTAGCTATACTTGCAATAAAATTTGCATTATACCCAATACTTACATGATTTCCTATATGTATGTTCTCACATATAAAATGGCTACCTTTAGGATTAAATGTAAAATCATCTCCAATGGAAGAAAATTGTTTTAAAAGTTTTCTTCGCTTTAATTTGTAATAAATTTTTATTAAAACATCTATTAATAACATTATTTTTTTATATTTTGATTATCCTGTAGTACTGTATTCCTTATAAAAATTCTTTAAAGCTTCTTGTGCTAAAGATGAAAGAGGTTCTTTATCTATGTTTTTCTTTACTATTTTTGCAGGATTACCCGCAGCTATTGAATTAGCCGGTACATCCTTAGTCACCACTGAATTTGCTGCAATTACTGCGTTATCACCTATTGTCACACCCTTAAGAACTGTGACATACCTTCCTAGCCACACATTTTCTCCTATTATAATTGGGGCACTATCAGAATACTTCCAATTTCTCATCTCACTCCCATGTGGAGTTTTCCTCATAGCCAATCTATACTCAGGATTAACAGGGTGGTTATTATTATCTATTATGATACATCCCTCTGCAGTTGTTGAATATTTACCAATAACAATTTTATTGACACTAGATACACGGGTATTAGCACCTATCTTAGAGTAATCTTCCATGATTATTTTACCATGGTTATGAGAAGATAAAGATCCCCAAATGGATACACGATCGCCAATTATGATATCTTTTTTATCCGAATTATCAACAAGAATAACATTGGAAGACACATGAAAAGAATATGGTTCCCCTTTGAACGTAACATTGTTCAGTATTCGTTTTCGAGCCCTTATCATTTTAATTTTTTTTATCAATTTAAACATTTTACCATATTTTTTTATAGATTGATTCAAATTGCTCTCTCTCCTCTTTAGTAAAAACTAACAAATAGAATTGTAAAGCTAATAATATGGATGTACATAAAATAACAAATAGTATTCTCATTATCCCACTGTCTATAAAGCTTTTTAAAACATAAACAAATGCAAAGGTTCCTACAAAAATTATGATTGGTTTTAAAACAGATGATACATAAAAATGCTTTGCATCTAATCCTACTTTAACTTTCGCAAATTGTATAGTAGAAATTAAAGCTATTATTTGTCCAACAATCATTAAATAAAGGATTACCTGAGGTTCAAAGTCGTACAACTCAAATAGACCATAACCGATTAAAACCGGAATAATAAGTAATACTGATACAGTTATTTGATACAATTTAATATTCCCTTCAGCATATAAAGCTCTTACAAGTCCGGGATAAAATTGTGAAATAATAAACAATATAATAACAAGTTTACATAAAATTGAGGCATATTCTGGAACCTCGTTTAACCACAATACTAAGACTGTTCGACTTTCAAGCAAAAATGGGAAACCTAATAAAGTAGACATAAGCAACGTTATTTTTGAAGAAAAAATAGTAAGCCGTAACATCCTCTCTCTATTTTCTGACCCATAGCTTTGTATAATCTGCGGAGCAAATACGGTCGATAATGTAGTAGAAAAGTTTGCAACTAATGAATTAATTTGATTTGCTAACCCATAAGCCGCATTAATCACTGGCCCGAAAAAGACATTTAAGACCACAGCGATACCTTGATTTCTGAATAAAACAGCGATCGTTACTAAAGTATTCCAACCCGTAAAACCAAGTTGATCTTTCATTTGTTTCCAATTCCATAACATTGAACCTACTAACTGACATTCAAAATATCTCTTATTACTCCAAACTGCCTTTATAACTAGTACTATTAATGTTGACAGCATTATTCCTCCTGTATATATTACCAATAAATCACCTGAATTATCATTAATAAACATTATTAAAATTGCCGATCCTAATTTCATAAGCGACATTAAAACATCGGTAATCGCAAAAAACCACATCTCTTCACGCGCATTTATAGCTGCATTATAAGGAATTGTAAAAAAAGTAATACTTGTTGTAGCTATAACCAAATAGTAAGTGTTAATAGCCGCATTTATTCTATCAGGAGGAATTTTAAGAAAACCATTAAAAAGAAATGGTTTAGCACCCAAAAAAAGTAAAACTAAAATAATAGACATAAGTATATGTAAACCAAAACCTGAATTAAAAATTTGTTGAGTTCCCTTTTTATCCTCCTTACCTATAGCTACCGACAAATATCTTTGTGTAGACTGTAGCAGTGCCCCATTAAGAAACGATAACATTGCTACTACCCCGCCTATCAAACTATAAAGTCCAAAATCAACTTTCCCTAAAAATTCAAGTACAATTTTTGTAGTAAAAAAAGCAACAAAAACATTTATTATAATTTTTCCATATAAAGCCACTGCATTAATTACAGTTCTCTTTTTTATATTATTGTTACTCATATATCCTATTTATGATATCTATTTTTTTTCTTAATGCAAACATTATGAACATTTTTTGAATATTATGAGCTAACAAAAAATAGCCCATATCTAAAATAAAAGGTAAATATTTCATGTTCTACTTATTTTGTAATAAAACAGTGAAAACTAATTAATAGAGACATACACATATATGTTTTTATAGGAATAAAGATGACATGACATTTTAAAGTTAAACATGATATCTTACATCTGAAATAAAAACCTCTTTTTAGATTCTATTACTAGCATTCGAAAAATCAACAACAACTTTCTTCACCAATTTACCCCCACCATTATATCTTAAACCAAATCTTTTAAATAACACTCAGAAATCCATCCTAATTTCTCCTTAGATTTTGTAACATCTCCTAATAATAAATCTACTTCTGTAGGATGGTAATAGGAAGAATCTAAAAACAATACTTTGGCACCTATTTCTACCTGATAATTCTTATTTTTATAATCTACTACGTATGCTTTATCATCTACTTCTTTAAATTCTAACCTAATATCTATTTCTCCAAAAGCCATACGTAAATTTATAGTTACAACAATAGCAACACCCAATCTTCTGCTTTTTAAGCTTGAAGAATCATCCAAATCATACACACGTTATCTTTAACATGCCATAGTCACTTTGAGCTTCAAGATTCCCTATAATTTCATCTTGTAAACATAGTGCCATTTTAGCAACGCCACGGATAATTTTTCTTTTAACAAATCTAACCTCGCCTAGGTTATTCATGATTAAACTAGATACCATTACAAGCTTAGATATCATATGCATAGCTATAGTCTTTACTACCCCATAAGAAAAACTTAGATAAAACGGCAAGTCTTATCATGAAAACCATTTACATTTTTATTTTCAGGTAGCCCTAATTATAAATTCAAAGCTTGATATTTTTAAACTAATATGTGAACATTCCAAATATGCTCAAGAAAATCGATAGAAACTTTTACATGTGAGACATTGCATTAGGTTATAAATTTAATCTGATTGATTTTCTTGAATGATACAGATAAAATTAATAGAGTCTGTTAAATTTCAATCATGAAATTTCAATTTTCGTTTTTGTATTGTTAGAATCTTGATACAAATAATCAATTTGATTAAGATTCTCTCTTAATACCATTTACAATGTATCCTTTTCTAATAATAGTTCTACCAAATAAAACATTATCGCTCTATAATAGCTGTAATATGTATGACCATAACTTTAATAAATGTAACATTAAATCATTTAGTTTTTATTCTATTAATTTATTCTCAAATAGCAATATATATGATAAACTTTTATATTATTAAAACTAATTTCAATTTATTTTTTTGCTTAACTATAACTAATAACTCCTAATATAAAATTAAACGCTATAGAACTCTTTGTACCAATTAACAAACGATTCTACTCCTTCATTTATAGAAGTATTGCTTTTATAACCTAACTTCGTTAACTCACTTGTATCTGCCGAAGTTCTAAGCACATCTCCTGGCTGCATAGGTAAATAATGTTTCTCTGCTACTTTACCCATACTGTATTCAATAGCATTTACAAATGACATTAATGGTTGTGGATTCCCATTACCTATATTTGATAAAAAGAACTTCGGATTATTTTTCTTCGCTGGCTCTTTTTTGAGTAGAATTGTAATTCCCGTTATAATATCATCGATATAAGTAAAATCTCTGCTCATATCACCATTATTAAAAATTTTAATCGGCCTATCTTTTGCAATTGCATCAGTAAATAAAAATATAGCCATATCAGGTCTACCCCATGGCCCGTAGACCGTAAAAAATCTTAATCCTGTTGCTTGAAGCCCATACAAATGGCTATAAGTAAAAGCCATTAATTCATTACTTTTTTTAGTAGCAGCATACAAACTAATAGGATGATCTACCCTATCACTAACAGAAAAAATTTCTTTTTCACTCTCACCATAAACACTTGAACTACTAGCATATAATAAATGCTTAATATTATTATGGCGGCAACATTCTAAAATATTAAGAAATCCAACTACGTTACTATCAATATAGCTTTCAGGATTCTCTAAACTATAGCGCACACCCGCTTGAGCAGCTAGGTTACACACTATTTCAATTTTTTTAGATTGAAATAATTCAGGCAACCCAACTCTATCCTCTAAATTCATACGAATAAAAGAAAAATTCTCAAATTTAGAAGATTCACAACGAAAATTCCATTGTTCCGCATGCTCTCTAGAAACACCTAATTGATTTAGTCTTGCATATTTCAGATTGGTATCGTAGTAATCATTTATATTATCTAGACCTATAACTATATGTCCTTCTTCTAATAATTTCTTTGCAAGAAAAAAGCCAATAAAACCTGCTGTACCAGTAACTAATATTTTCATATTACTATTTTTTATTCTTTTTAATATACGGTCTTCAGAATACCTTCTTCAAAATTTTCATTATTATAAAGTCTAGGAATAATATAAACTATACCTGAAATATTTTATTATGTAAAGATTAAACATCATTATTTATTCATTATTGAACAAGAAATCTTTTAAATCTAATTATTAGAGCTACTCTTTTTTAATTTTTTAAATAAATATTGACCATAAGTATTTTTCTGAAGAGACTCCGCTAATTTTGCTAGTTGATTTTTATTAATATATCCTTTATCGTAAGCAATTTCTTCAATACAAGCTATTTTTAAACCTTGCCTCGTTTCGATAGTTTGAATAAAGTTTGACGCTTGTAACATCGATTCATGAGTACCGGTATCTAACCAAGCGTATCCTCTTCCCATTAATTCAACTTTCAATTTATCTTTTTTCAAATATTCTTCATTAACCGAAGTGATTTCTAATTCCCCTCGATTACTTGGTTTTATGCTTTTAGCTATCTGAATTACTGAATTTGGATAAAAATACAAGCCTACAATTGCGTAATTACTTTTTGGCTCTTTTGGTTTTTCTTCAATTGAAAGCACATTTCCATCATTATCAAATTCTGCCACTCCGTAACGTTCCGGATCATTTACATAATATCCAAATACTGTAGCATCTTTATTTTCAGTTACGTTTTTCACAGAATTGGCTAACAATTCTGTCAAGCCGTGTCCATAAAAAATATTATCGCCTAAAACTAAACAAACATCATCATTTCCTATAAAATCTTCTCCAAGTATAAAAGCTTGTGCCAATCCATCGGGGCTTGGTTGTTCTTTATATTCAAAATGCATTCCTATTTCATTTCCATTTCCTAGAAGGCGTTGAAAATGAGTTAAATCCTGAGGAGTAGATATAATTAATATATCTCGAATACCTGCTAGCATCAAAACCGATAAGGGATAATATATCATCGGTTTATCATAAACATTTAACAACTGCTTAGATACCCCTCTAGTAATTGGATAAAGCCTAGTACCCGAACCTCCGGCTAAAATAATTCCTTTCATATTTAGCTATATATTAAATAGGATATAATTTTGTTGAAAATGTGTAATCATACAAACGGTTCAATAAAACAACAATTGTATTTTATTTTTTTCAAGAAATATAAAATCTAATGTTATTCCAATTGCTTTAAAATGGTATGACCAGCTTTTAGTAAATCAACATCTCTCTTCATCAATTTAACATCACCTTCCATCATATCATGTACCAAAGCTTTTAAATCATATTCCGGCACCCATCCCAATTTTTCTTTAGCTTTAGAAGGGTCTCCTAACAACAAGTCTACCTCGGTAGGACGGAAGTAAGAAGGATCTACAGAAAGCACCTCTTTTCCTGTTTCAATCTTATAATCTCCATTACAAGCAACTACGTAAGCTTTTTCATCAACTCCCTCTCCTTTAAATTCCAGCTCTATACCTACTTCGTCAAAAGCCATACGTACAAATTCCCTTACTGTTGTAGTCACTCCGGTGGCAATCACCCAATCCTCAGGTTTATCTGCCTGCAAGATCATCCACATCATACGAACATAATCTTTGGCATGCCCCCAATCACGTTGCGCTTCTAAGTTTCCTAAATAAATTTTATCTTGTAAACCTAAGGCTATTTTAGCAACAGCACGGGTGATTTTTCTTGTAACAAAAGTTTCCCCTCTTCTTGGCGATTCATGATTAAACAGAATACCATTACATGCAAACAGATCATAGGCTTCACGATAATTTTTTGTTATCCAAAATCCATAAATTTTAGCTACACCATAAGGAGAGCGTGGATAAAACGGACAAGTTTCATCATAAAAACCATTTGCGTTCTTATTTTCTGGTAAACCTCCATATAACTCCGAAGTGGAAGCTTGGTAAATCCTTGTTTTTTTCTCTAAACCTAATAAGCGCACTGCTTCGAGAATTCGTAAAGTTCCTAAACCATCTACGTTACCTACGTATTCCGGGGAATCAAAAGATACTTTGACATGAGACATTGCTCCTAAATTATAGATCTCGTCCGGTTGCGTTTCCTGAATAATACGGGTCAAATTCATAGAATCTGTTAAATCACCATAGTGCAACTTTAACCTTTGTTCTGGATCATGTGGATCCTGATATAAATGATCTATTCTATCGGTATTGAATAAAGAAGCTCTTCTTTTAATTCCATGGACAATATAGCCTTTTTCTAATAATAATTCGGCTAAATAAGATCCGTCCTGACCTGTAATTCCTGTAATTAGTGCGACTTTCATATTTAAAGTATTACGTATGTATTAATTTTCTACTATTAATATTATAATTTCACTTCTTTAATATTATCAATATTGTCTAGAAACCAATTATAGGTTCTTTCAATCCCTTCGTCCAGCTCGACTTTGTGTTTCCATCCTAAATCATGCATCTTGGAAATATCCATAAGCTTACGAGGCGTTCCATCAGGTTTAGAACTATCCCATATTATCTCTCCTGTATGCCCTACTTCTTTTTGTATGGTTTCTGCCAATTCTTTTATAGTAATATCCAACCCAGTACCTATATTGTATAAATGTTCTGGTAGTTTATTTTCTAGAGCGAAAACGACACTTTCTGCCATATCATCTACAAACAAAAATTCTCTCATTGGAGTACCACTTCCCCATAACGTTACCGGTGCATTCCCGTTTTCTTTTGCCTCATGAAATTTGCGAATCATTGCCGGTAACACGTGTGAAGTTTCAAGATCGAAATTATCATGTTTTCCATATAAATTTGTAGGCATTAAACTAACAAAATCTTTACCAAATTGTTTTCGTATTGCTTGGCAGCTCTTTACTCCGGTAATTTTTGCTATGGCATACCATTCATTGGTTGGCTCTAAAGGACCCGTAAGCAAATATTCTTCCTTTAATGGCTGTGGGGCTAATTTAGGATAGATACAAGAGCTGCCGAGAAATATAAATTTCTTAACATCTAATTCATGAGCTGCATTAATTAGATTGTTTTGGATTTGCATGTTTTCCATAATAAACTGATATGGATACTCATTATTAGCTAGAATTCCCCCAACGCGTGCTGCTGCATCTATGATAACATCTGGTTTTTCTTCTGAAATAAAATGAATAACTTCACTTTGATTTCTAAGATCCAGCTCTTTACTTGTTCTTCCTATCAAATTCGAATAGCCTTTATTCTCTAAAGTCCTCCATATAGCCCCTCCTACCATACCACGGTGACCTGCAATATAAATTTTAGCAGTTTTCTCCATAACAGTTATTTTTATTCAATTCCTTAAAACAATCTTATTTTTTAGCGATTAATACAATCCAATTAGCATCTAATTTCCTATGGTATACAATTTAAAGCCTAAATCTTCCATATCTTTTTTATTTAATAGGCGTCTACCATCAAATAAAAATGCAGGTTTTAACATTGATTCATAAATTTTTTCCCAGTTTAATTCTAAGAATTCATCCCACTCGGTCATAACGGCAACTGCATGAGATTCACTACAAGCAACTTCTGGATCGTTAACGACAGTAATTAATTTTCTATTTTCTTCTGAGCTTCTAGTACCCAAATAATCTAAATCTGCATAAATCTGCTCTTCCGTCACTTTAGGATCATATACTACAATTTCAGCTTGTTCATTTAGTAAATAATCGGCCACATAAATTGAAGCTGCCTCTCGCGTATCGTTGGTATCTTTTTTAAAGGCCCAACCTAGCATGGCTATTTTTTTACCCGATACGGTATTAAATAATGTCTTTACAATATTAGCCGCAAATCGACGTTTTTGATGATCGTTTAACAAGATAACTTGCTCCCAATAATCAGCTACTTGATTTAATCCAAAAGATTTAGCGATATATACTAAATTTAGTATGTCCTTCTGGAAACAAGAACCACCAAAACCAACAGAAGCTTGTAAGAATTTAGGCCCGATTCGGGTGTCCATTCCGACTGCTTTGGATACTTCATTCACATCTGCACCAGTTGCCTCACACAGTTCGGACATCGCATTGATACTAGACACACGCTGTGCTAAAAATGCGTTTGCCGTTAATTTGGATAATTCTGAAGACCATACATTAGTGGTTAAAATATGTTCTGGTTTTACCCAATGCCCATATATATCGACAAGTGTTTGTACTGCTTTTTTTCCTTTTTCTGTATCAATATCTCCTCCAATAAGTACTCGATCTGGAGCTAATAAATCAGTTACCGCAGTTCCTTCCGCTAAAAATTCTGGATTTGAAAGTATCTGGAAATTAACACCATTACCAGTATTGTCTAAAATATTCTTTAACGCTTGTGCTGTACGTACTGGCAATGTAGATTTTTCAACTACAATTTTATCATTTGTAGCAACTCTCGCTATTTGCCGTGCACATAACTCTATGTATTTTAAGTCTGCCGCCATCCCTTTACCTATTCCATAGGTTTTAGTAGGTGTATTTACAGAAATAAATATCATATCTGCTTTATCAATAGCCCCATCTACATCCGTAGAGAAAAATAAGTTTCTATCTCTCGCTTCCTCAACTATTTCGGCCAATCCTGGTTCGTATATTGGTATATTATTAACATCTGTATCATTCCAAGCTGCGATACGCTTTTCATTGATATCGACTACAGTTACGGTAATCTCAGGACACCTTTGGGCTATTACAGCCATTGTAGGCCCCCCAACGTAACCGGCACCTATACAACAGATATTCTTAACTTTCATATTATATTCTTTTATAGTTGGATAAATTAGTACTCAAAATCATTTTGCCAAAAACCAATCGTTTTTCAGGCTTTCTTTATTATACACAAGCGCTAAATTTGTAGTATAATTTTTTATATTTTTTTTTGCACTTAAACAAATGGCATGGGCTGCAGCTGTATCCCATTCCATAGTGGTTCCTAAACGTGGATAACAATCTACTGCTCCTTCTGCAACCATACACATTTTCAGAGAACTCCCTTTAGCTAAAATTTCAACTTTAGTTTTTTTTGATTTTTGTTGTATAAAATCTTTTGTTTTTTCTGAAAGATGGGATTTACTAGTTGCGATTATATAATTAGGATGCATTTTTTGAAGCGGCAATACCTTAGCTGTATCAACTGCTGCTTTAAAATCAGCATAGCTATATATATTTTGAAGTTTGTAGGCATTCTGAAAAGAATCATTCCAATAAATAATTCCCAAAGCAGGAGCATACACTACTCCTAAAACCGGTTTATTTTGAGTTACTAAGCCTATATTGATAGTAAACTCTCCGCTTCTTTTTATAAATTCTTTGGTCCCATCAATAGGATCGACTATCCATAATGTTTCCCAGAGCTTCCGTTTTTCAAAAGGAATTTTTTTTCCTTCTTCGGATAAAATAGGCAAATCTGCCTTTTCTAACTCTTTTTTTATAAGTTGATGCGCAGCAAGATCTGCTTTTGTTAATGGAGAGTCGTCTTCTTTCCACTGAATTTCAAAATCAGAAGTAGAATAGATTTTCATAACCGATTCTGCAGCTTTAAAACAGGCTTGAAGAGCAATCTCCAAATAATTATTCATCAGCATGCCCATTATATAATCATCCCGGCTGCTACCGTTTCATTAGTGTTTTCATCAATAAGAATAATGCTCCCTGTATTTCTGTTATCACGATACGCATCAATCATTAATCGACGAGTAGTTCGTATTTTAACTCTGGCAATATCATTCATATTTAAATTACTATCGCCTTCTTTTCGCTCATAACTATTAATATCTATTTTATACACTACTTCTTTAATCATTGCTCGTTCTTCATTAGAAGTATGAAGTATGCTATATTTAGCTCGTGGTTTGGCTGCATCGTTATTTAACCAACATAGCATTACATCAAACTCTTGAGAAGGCTCTGGCTGATTATTCTTTTTAACAATCATATCACCACGACTAATATCGATATCATCTTCTAGTGTTATTGAAATAGACATTGGAGCAAATGCTTCTTGCACACCCTTTTCACCACTATTAATAGATTCAATTTTCGAATTAAATCCAGAAGGTAAAACAGTAACCTCATCACCCACTCGGTAGATTCCACTAGCAACTCTACCGGCATATCCTCTATAATCCCTAAATTTTTCGTTTTGAGGACGCAAAACTGTTTGTACAGGGAAACGAGCATCAATTTTATTGATATCGCTGCTAATATGTAATGTCTCCAAAACATTTAATAATGTTCCACCCGAAAACCAAGTCATATTTTCAGAGGTATTAACTACATTATCTCCAACTAATGCACTAATTGGCAAAAAACGAACATCTTTTACTAATAACTTACTACTAAATTCTTCAAATTGATGCGTTATTTTATCGAAAACCTCTTCTTGATAATCGACCAAATCCATTTTATTAATACAAACAATTAAATGAGGAATGTTTAATAAAGATGCTATAAAAGCATGTCTTTTAGTTTGTTCTATCACTCCATTTCTAGCATCGATAAGTATTACCGCTGCATTAGCTGTTGAAGCGCCAGTAACCATATTACGAGTATACTGAATATGCCCAGGCGTATCGGCTATTATAAATTTTCGTTTAGGAGTTGTGAAATATCGATAAGCAACATCTATAGTTATACCTTGTTCTCGTTCATCCTTTAAACCATCGGTAAATAATGCTAAATCGACTCCATCGAAACCTTTTTTGGTGCTCGTTGCTGTCACGGAAGCTAATTGATCTTCAAATATAGATTTCGAGTCAAACAAAAGTCTCCCGATTAGGGTACTTTTACCGTCATCTACACTTCCTGCGGTTGTAAATCTAAGTAACTGATTGGTACTAATCTCCATTAAAAACTCTTTATCCAATAATAATTAAAAATAGCCTTGCTTTTTTCGATCTTCCATTGCGGTTTCCGAACGCTTATCATCCGATCGATCGCCTCTTTCTGTCTTACGCATGGCTGCTACTTCTTCTGCTATTTTTTCTAGCGTATCGGCATCCGATTCTATACCTCCAGTAATTGTAATATCACCTAAGGTTCTAAAACGTATTTTTTTACGCTCTATTTTTTCTCCTTCTTCTAATTTCAAAAATTCAGAAACCGGAATCCAAGAATTGCTTCTCCAAACCACTTCCCGATCATGAGCATAATATAAGGATGGTATTTCAATATTCTCTCTCTTTATATAATTCCAAACATCCATCTCAGTCCAGTTACTTATCGGAAAGGCTCTAAAGTGTTCTCCTTCAAAACACTTTCCGTTTAATAAGTTCCATAATTCCGGACGCTGATTTTTAGGATCCCATTGCCCAAAATCATCTCGATGCGAAAAGAAACGTTCTTTTGCTCGAGCTTTTTCTTCATCTCGGCGACCACCGCCAATGGCACAATCTATTTTATGATTTTCGATTGCATCGAGCAAGGTTGTAATTTGCAAGGCATTTCGAGTGGCATTTTTTCCTTTTTCTTCTGCTACGCGACCTTCATCTATAGATTCCTGCACAGAACCTACTAACAAATTAACCCCAAGTTTATTTACTAAACGATCTCTAAAAGCAATTGTTTCAGGAAAATTATGCCCGGTATCTATATGCATTAATGAGAATGGAATTTTACTCGGATAAAATGCTTTTTTTGCTAAATGAGTAACCAAAATAGAATCTTTTCCTCCTGAAAAAAGGATCACCGGATTTTCAAATTGCGCCCAAACTTCTCGTAATACGAAAATTGCTTCTGATTCTAATTCGTCTAAATAATTTAGATAATATTTCTTCATTATTCGCCTTCGATTATAAAGGGTCTAATATAGTTATATATTAGACCAATACTTTCTTTTATTGATTCTTCTTCAGTTTTAATTGTAAGATCCGGATGAGTTGGCGTTTCAAAGGTACAACTCACTCCTGTAAAATTAGCAATTTCACCTGCTCTTGCTTTTTTATATAAGCCTTTTACATCTCGCTTTTCACAAACTTCGAGCGGCGTATCCACAAAAATATTAATTAGAGATTCTCCTAATATCGATTTGATCAACTTTCTATCTTTTTGCTTTGGGGTAATGAATGCTGCCAACACTATAATGCCTGATTTTAAAAATAGCTGAGCTACTTCGGCAATTCTTCGTAAATTCTCTTTTCGATCTTCTAATGAAAAACTTAAATCTTGACTTAACCCCATACGGATATTATCGCCGTCTAGTACAAATGTATGGAATCCATCTTGAAATAGTTTATTTTCTAATAGATTTGCAAGCGTCGATTTACCTGAGCCCGAAAGACCACTAAACCAAATAACTTTGGGACGTTGATTTTTGAGTTTAGCTCTATCTGTATTTGTAATATCATAATAATGTGGAATTATATTCCCCATTTACTATTGAATTAAAGCTGAATTAGCGTCGGTTAGTTCTTGATATATTCCTTTTACATCTTGCGAAGCTTCTTTTGAAAGAATTAGATTCGCATCTTTAGTACACACAAAAATACAATCTTTCAAACCCACAAAAGCGGTAAAATTATTAGCTCCAATTACCATATTCCCATTTTCATCTACCGGATGACCGGTCTCCTTCAAATAATCATATACCGCTTCAAAACTTCCCATGTCGCTCCATTCAAATTCCGCATTCACTACCTGTATATGCTGACTGCGCTCCATAACCGCATAATCCACACTTATGGATGGAATTTCATTTGATAAAGCTTCGTCTAAATATCCATTTTCCGCATTTTCAAAAGCTTTTTTTGAAGCTTCGTATACTTTTGGTTCGTATTGTTTTAATTCTTCTAAAAAAACACCCGCTTTAAAACAAAACATACCACTATTCCATAGAAAATTACCTTTATGTAAAAAACTTTTAGCTGTTTCTAAATTAGGCTTTTCTCTAAATGATATAACATCTTGCCCTTTAGATTCTATGTATCCATATCCCGTTTCAGGACGCGTAGGTTTCACACCAAAAGTAACAATAGCACCGCTTTGAGCTAACTGTATAGCATCACTTACTGCTTTTTCGTAAGAGTCATCTGCTTTAATAATATGATCTGCCGGTGTTACTAGAAGAATATCTCCCGGAGCTGCCTGAAAAGCCGAAAAAGCAATTGCAGGTGCTGTATTTCTTGGCGTTGCTTCTACAACTTCCCCATAATCTTCAACACCCATCTTATGAAGACTATTCAAAGATAATTCTCTATTATCTTTATTTCCTACTACAATTAAACCATTAGTCAATTTTTGATTTCTTTCAACGGCAAGTTCGAAAAGCGACTGATCGTTAAAAATCTCAAGGTATTGTTTTGGTTTAGACTTACGGGATAATGGCCAAAGTCTACTTCCCACTCCACCGGTTAACACCACATGATACACATTCATATTTTGGATAAGTTAGATTTCACTTTCAATATAACAGAAGAATTCATTTTTTTATACAGCTTCGCAAAATGAATCCCACTTACACTTGTAAAAGACTCATTGTTAAAAACATACATTCTACTTAAAAAATAGTATAATTTTAGTAATACTCAAAAATTAGTATATCATACAACTAATAATGAAAAACCAAAACTATTTATTTAACAGTAAGAAACAAATAATTCTTTGTTAATTTATTTAAGTTAAAATTTAACATTTTCTTATAAGAAGAAAAAACAAAAAGAAGATTAACTTACAAATAAGAACTATTCTTAAAATAAAGATTAAATATTAATGATATCACATAATTTAGCTTCTATTTTATAGCCTAATTTTGGAAGTATCAATTTTGCTTTTCCTCGACAAATTTCTTCTATTATCAATTTATTTTTATCTATCGTATTCGCTAATTGAACCTCATCTCCAACCTTAAATGAAGTCGCTTTTATTTGTGTCAGATCTTTCCTACTAAGCCATTGCTTTAAATCTTCAATTTCACAGTTTCTAACTATAGCAGGCTTTCCTAACCAGAAAAGATAGCGTACTACCCCCGGAACGTCAAAAACAATAGGGCGTTCTTTTTCTTTCAGCCGAACAAATACATAAGATTTAAATAAAGGTGTGGTAATTTTCTTTTTTCGATCACTCCATTGCCGAATTTCTTCAAAAGTTGGACAATAAACTTCTACTCCTAACTTCTCTAAAGTATTAGTTACTTTAAGTTCAGCTTTAGGTTTTGTATAAATTACATACCACTTCATAATAATATCCTTATTTATTCAAACACCTCAATATTATTTTAATAACAAATTGAAGATAAATACAATTAATCCAAAGGTAATAAAAATTAAAATTTCACTTTAATTAGATCAAAATGAAGCATTAAAACAAATAACGAAATCCATATTGTTAATAAATAGTTGAAGGGAAATACTAAAACATGACATTAGTCATATTCACAGTGGTACTTCTTACCTAATTTTGCTTCAAATACTTTTAAAAAACAATAATTATGATTTCAAAATCCCTTACCAAATTAGCTGTTTTAGTAACATTTATTTTAAGTGTTTCTTCCATATCTGCTCAAAATTTCACACTTGAAAAAAGTGATATTTTAGTAGAAGGTACTTCTAACATTCACGATTGGGAAATGGAAGGAAATAAAGCACAAGGAACTCTTGTTGCTGAAAATGGAAATATAACTTCAATAAAAGTTCAAATCCCTACCGAATCTTTAGATAGTGGCAAAGGAGGAATGAATAAAAATGCTTTTGAAGCTTTAAAATCTGATGATAACCCAAACATTACTTTCAAATCTAAAAATGTAACCGACAAAAAAGTTACTGGAATTTTACAAATTGCTGGACAGCAAAAAACAGTAACCATTCCATTCACTACTTCAGAAACTAATCAACAAATTACTGTAAAAGGAAAGAAAACAGTAAACATGACTCATTATGGAGTTGAACCTCCTACAGCTTTAATGGGAACTATCAAAACTGGAGAAGAGGTAACTATTAACTTCGAATTCAACTTTAAACAATAATCACTATATCTATTAAACATTATTACGATGAATAAATTATTAAAAATCTCCGCAATTGCTTCTTTATTCCTCTTTGGAATAAAGAATACCCAAGCACAAGAAATAAATAGTTCTAGAATTTTAGATAACTATAGATTACCCGACCAAAGAGGTATTAATGTGTTTGAAGCACCAAAAGATACAGTTACTTCTTTTGATGGAATCGATGTTAGAATTGGTGGAGCATTTGCTTTACAATTTCAAGCAATTGACAATGAAAACTCAAATACAGAACTAAATCAAGTTCAGGGTGTTGGTGAAAATTTCAATCTACCTACGGCAAATTTCGATTTAGACGTAGTTCTTTATGATGGAGTTAGATTACACCTTCGTACTTACCTATCTTCTAGACACCATCACGAACCTTATGTAAAAGGAGGTTATTTATTAGTGGATAAATTAGATTTTGTTCAAAAAGGCTTTTTGAAAGACTTTATGAAATATACCACCATTAAAATTGGACATATGGAAAACAACTATGGTGATGCTCACTTCCGTAGATCGGATAACGCAGAAGCCATCTACAACCCATTTGTTGGAAACTTAATTATGGATGGTTTTACTACTGAAGTAGGAGCTGAACTTTACTACCGCCGTAACGGTTTTATAGGAATGGTTGGTTTTACTAATGGTAAATTAAACCAATCTGTTACTGAAAATGAATATAACAAAACTGGCGGTGCTTCTTTCTTAGCAAAACTAGGATACGACAAACAACTAAATAATGATTTACGTGTTCGTCTTACAGGATCTATCTATAATACCGGGTACATTCCTGAAACTCACTTATACAGTGGAGACAGAGCTGGTGCAAGATATTATAGCGTAATGCAAGAATTAGGTAGTACTAATGATAACTTTAGAGCATCAAGATACGACCCTAAATTAGAAAATAAAATTAGAGCTATAATGATTAATCCTTTCGTTAAGTATAGAGGACTTGAATTCTTTGGAACTATTGAAACTTCTACAGGTAAAGCAAGTAGCGAAATTGATGATCGTACTGTTAACCAGTATGCTGGTGAATTAGTTTACCGTTTTGGACTTAACGAAAATCTATACGTTGGAGCTCGCTACAACTATGTAGACTCAGAAGATATCTCCGGACAAGATGTAAGTATCGATAGATTTCAAGCCGCTGCAGGTTGGTTTATGACTAAAAACATCCTATTAAAAGCTGAATATGTAGTACAAAATTATAATGATTTTGGAGAAGGCAGCCTTTTAAATGGAGGTAAATTTGACGGTGGAATGGTTGAAGCCGTAATTAGTTTCTAAATATAACACTTCAAAAGCCGGACAACCTTCAACAGTTGTTCGGCTTTTTTAATTTATTTTATTATGAAAACTTTGCTAAGTACAATTTTAATACTAATTGGCATGTTTTCAAACGCTCAAATCCCTAAAAAAGAAGGAAATATTAAAATATCGCCTAAATCTAGTTTAACGATAACCGGCGATACTAATATCAACTCTTTTACTTGTGTATTTAATCCGAATTTATTGCCTTCGGAATTAAACATTATCTATAAACAAACTGCAGATAATGAATTTCTACTAAAAAACACAAAACTTATATTAGCTTCTGATGGATTTGATTGTGGAAGCAGAGCTATAAATAAAGATTTTCTATCTCTAATTAAAGCGAAACAATTCCCTACTATAGAAATTGAAGTTCGGCAACTTAAAAATCTAAAAGTAAATAATGCTGAAGCTATATTAGAAATCACAATTGCCGGAATATCTAAAACCTTCAAAACACTTATTCATTTTAATGAAAGTGATAATAATTACAAAGGCTCTTTAGAATTAAATATCAATGATTTCGAACTTAGTCCTCCTTCAAAAATGTTTGGTCTGATTAAAGTAAAAAAAGATATAGATATCGATTTCAATCTATATCTAGATATTCCTTAGAAAGAAATAATAAACACAAAAAACACGTCTCTTTTCTAAAAATTGGGGCGTTTTTTATTCAATATAACTTAATAAGCTTTCCAAACAGATAATTAAATTATCCTTCTCTAAATCTCACATTTAATTACTACTGAAAATTATATTAAAATTTATAGAATAGCGGAATTAGAAAAGTAGCCATAATCCAAAAAATTATATTAAGTAGAGTTCCTACTTTTATAAAATCCATAAATTTATACTGTCCCGCACTATAAACCATAGTATTAGTCTGATATCCCACGGGCGTCATAAAGCTTGCTGAAGCGGCAAACATAACAGCCATTAAAAAAGGCATCGCCTCTAAATCTAAATTAGAAGCGGTAGCTATTGCTATTGGTGCTAACAATGCCGCCGCCGCAGTATTAGACATAACTTCTGTAAGTAAAGAAGTTCCTATATACAAACCAGAAAGTATTGCTATTGGTCCCCAAAATCCTAGATTATCTACTAATAAATCTGCAATCTTGATATCCAAGCCTGTATTATGCATTGCTGTACCTATACTTAAAGCTCCTGCTAGTAAAAATACAATTCGCCAGTTTATTGCTTTATATAACTCTTTCATTGAAAGAACACCAAACAAAACTAAAAAAATTGCTCCGCTTAGCGCGCCAACCATAATATCTAACACCCCTAAGGAAGCTAATAAAACCATTATAGCAATTACTGCTATAACCATTAAAAATTTCTTCTTATCAAAATCAACTAAAGTATCTTCTGAAAGTAACACAAATGGTGCATTCTGAGAGTTCTCTTTTCTTTTAAGAACACGTAAATAATGACTTTTAACTTCTGCTAAAACTACATCTCCTGCTTTTAGAGGAACTTTATAAAGATGATCGTGTTTTATATCTTCACGATGTCTAATCGCTAAAGGAATAGCTCTATAACTTCTTCTAAAATCTATTTCTTTTAAAGTTTTACCATCTATTTCAGAGTTTGCAGTAATAACCATCTCCACTATTGTGGAATCGGTTCCTTTTAAATTATCATCACCAATCATTACATCGTTACCCACCAATATTTTTGCGCGATCTTTAAGAGATTTTATTTTTTCTACATCACACCTAACTTTTAAAACATCGTTTTCTTCTAAGTAAAAATCCCCAGGTGGTAAAGTAAATTTTTTATCCCCCCTACGAACTTCTATTACATCCATTTCTAATTCTTTCACCAAAGAAGACTCCATTATTGGCTTTCCTATAGATTTTTGTTTTTCTAACAACTTAATCTCTGTTATATAATCACTCATCCGAAACCTCTTACTCAGATTTTCATCTTGCCTATTTTCGGGAAGTAGATTAATACCTAAAAGAACCATATATAAAATTCCCACTGCCAGAAAAACAACACCAAGAAACGTCATATCGAACATTGAAATTGAAATACCTGCTTCTTTTGCTATACTTCCTACTAATATATTGGTGGAGGTTCCTATTAGGGTACAAGCTCCTCCAAAAATTGAAGCAAAAGAGAGTGGAATCAACATTTTTGAGGGGCTACGTCCTGAAGCATGAGCAATTTGAACTATAACCGGGATAAAAACAGCAACTACTGGTGTATTATTTACAAAAGCAGAAATCAGTGCTATTAACAACATCATAAGTGTCATTCCTATATAAAAATGATACCTAAAAATACTGGAAAGTCGATGCGCTACGTATTGAAGCGCACCTGTTTTAAGCAATGCATTACTTAGAACAAACATAAAAGCAACGGTTATTGTTGCTGTATTGCTAAAGCCTTCCACTCCTTGCTGAGGAGAAATCACTCCAGACAATACTAAAATAATCATCGCTAAAAGCGCTACCAAATCGATAGAAACTAATTCTATTGCAAAAAGAATTATTGCTCCTATAATTACAAGAATGGTAACAATAGCACCTGTTGTCATCTATAAATATTTAAATTCCTAGTGGAAAGATAGGGTTCTGCAATTAGCAAATATAAGTAATTGCATTTAACAATAATTAAGATATTAGAAAGTTCTAGTTCAAAGATCAACTTAGCATCATAACTTTTTATTTTCAGTAATTCCAAAGTCTATTTTAATTAAAAACATATATAATACTTCATATATGGAAACGTTGCACTACAGAAATGATAAAAGAATTATGCAATACTAATATTTCAATAAGAGAATTTACCTATTTAAGAATGAATAGTTCTAAAACAAAAAATCCCCAAACGTTAGTTTGAGGATTTGTGTTGGCCTACTAGGGCTCGAACCTAGACTCTTCTGGACCAAAACCAGACGTGTTGCCAGTTACACCATAGGCCATTGCTTGAATGCGGATGCAAATTTAAAATAAACTTTCATTTACACAAAACTTTTTTTATTTTTTTTTGAAAAACTAATAAATTTAAAATTCAACTAACTCAAAACAAAATATTTAAAAAATAAATCTATATTCAATTACGTTATTCAGGCGTTCAACATTTTTATTATTAAATTCGCCACACAAGTTTTCAACGTTTCAAAAAATGACAACATTTAATTTTAAAAAGTGGAATATAATTGTAGGATGGTGTGTTTTTGCTGTAGCACTTTTTACTTATACTTCTACTTTAGAACCTACTGCAAGTTTCTGGGATGCAGGTGAGTATATATCAACTTCTTCCAACCTTGAAGTTGGTCACCCTCCAGGAGCTCCTCTATATCAAATGCTTGGTGCATTTATTTCCGTTTTCGCCCCCGATAATTCTAAAATTGCCCTTATGGTTAATTTTATGTCGGGCTTAGCTAGTGCATTTGCTATATTATTCATGTTCTGGTCAATAACTTTATTAATCAGAAAGGTTTCTAAACCTATTTCTGAACTAGATTTTGGAGGAAAATTAATAATTTTAGGAAGTGCTGCCGTAGGGTCGTTAGCATTTACATTTACAGACAGTTTTTGGTTTAGTGCTGTAGAAGCTGAAGTATATGCCGGCGCAGCCTGCTTGATGTCTGTAATGTTTTACTTGGGACTTCTATGGGAACGCGATATGTTTAAGCCCAGAGGAAATAAATGGGTTATTTTAATCTCATTTGTAATTGGACTTACATTCGGTATTCACTTTATGGGGCTATTAACTATTCCCGCTATAGGTTTTCTATACTTCTTTAAAAATTACCCAAAGGTTACCGTAAAAAACTTCTTAATAGCAAATGTAGTTGTAGTAGCAGTACTTTTATTTATATTTAAATTACTACTTCCATACACTCTTACATTTTTCTCTGCTTCCGAAGTATTTTTTACCAATTCACTAGGAATGCCTTTCAACACAGGTACTATAATTGCCTTTTTAGTAATTATAGCTGCTTTTTATTTTGGGATTAATTACACTCGAAAACATCAAAAATCGCAATTAAACACATTGCTTTTATGTATTCTATTTATACTTATTGGTTTTTCTAGCTGGATTATGTTACCTATACGATCTAATGCTCCAACCATAATCAACGAAAACAACCCTGATAATGCAAGAGAATTATTAGCATATTACAATAGAGAACAATATGGTGAAACTCATTTATTTTACGGGCCGCAATGGACAGAAATGTATGCTGGTTTAGATAAAGACAACCCATATAAAGATGCTAAACCAAAATATGAAAAGAACGAGAAAGCTGGAAAATATTTAGTTGTAAACGATTGGAAAAATGCTAGACAGAATTTAGATGATGGACACAAAACATTCTTACCGAGAATGTGGAGTACAGAACATGCTGTTAATTATATGGATTATACCGGTCCATTAAAGTTTACTATAAAACCAGAATATCAAAGTGAAGAACGATTAATACAGGCTATTAATCAATTTAAACAACGTTATAATAGTGGTGAGCTAGATAATAGTGATTACCATCAATTTTTAAAGCAATTTGGAGATTACATTAATGTAGAACCTCCTTCATTTGCTTCAAACATGTACTACTTAATAAATTATCAATTTGGTTACATGTATTGGCGCTATTTTATGTGGAATTTTGTAGGACGCCAAGATGATATTCAAGGCAAAAAAAACGATTTACACGGAAATTGGCTAAGTGGTATTCCTTTTATTGATGAAATGCATTTAGGCCCTCAAGATAATTTACCGGATGATGTTAAAAATAATCCGGCTAGAAATACTTATTATTTCCTTCCATTCATTTTAGGAGTAATTGGTTTCGTTTTTCATTTCAAAAAAGATTCAAAGAGATTTTGGGTATTATTAGTATTCTTTTTATTTACAGGAATTGCCCTTAAAATATACCTTAATGAACGTCCATTTGAACCTCGAGAACGAGATTACGCTTTAGTAGGATCTTTTTATGTATTTGCCATGTGGATTGGCTTTGGGGTTTATGCTATTTACGATAAACTAAAACAATTTGTTGCTCCAAAAATTATAGCACCAGTTGTCATTGCACTTTCATTAATTGTACCTTCCATTATGGCTGCTGAAAATTGGGACGATCACGATCGTTCTAATAAATATTCAGCCTTAGCAATGGCTAAAATGTATCTAGATTCGGTTGACGAAAATGGAATTATATTTACCATTGGAGATAATGATACTTTTGCACTTTGGTACGCGCAACAAATTGAACGCTACCGAACCGATGTACGAGTAATAAACACCAGCTTATTTGCTACAGATTGGTATATCGACCAAATGAAACGGAAAGCATTTAAAAGTGATCCCATACCTTCCCAGTTAACACATGAATTTTATAGTGGAAAAAACGATGTGGTATTTCTTCGAGAAATAACTCAAGACACACTAAATATAAAAAGTTGGATGAATTATATTGAAAGTGATGATCGCAGAACAAAAGCAGAAGTTTCATCAAATCAATTAATGAATACTTTCCCTACTAAGCACGTTAGCATTCCGGTTAATAAACAAAAAGTTTTAGAAAATAGAATTGTAGATAAAAAAGATGCTGATAAAATAGTTGATAAAATAGATCTTGAAATTGGGAGCTCGGTTATTTACAAAAACCGATTACTAATGCTAGATATTATTGCAAATAATAATTGGGATCGTCCAATATATTTTACCGGAGGAAGCTTTGGTGACGATGATTATCTTTGGATGAAAGATTACTTAGAATTAGATGGAGTTGCTTATAAATTAGTACCTATTAAAACTCCTATAAACCCAAGAAACCCATACGAAATGGGCCGTATTGATACTGAAAAAATGTATAATATCGTTAAAAATTGGGACTGGGGTAATATGGGAGATCATGAAATTTATCATGATCCTGAAACTCGAAAAAATTCGATAACCTATAGAAGTAATTTAGCACGATTAGTAGAAAGCTTATTAAAAGAAGGAGACACTAAACGAGCTGAAGAAATACTAGACATAGGCATGGATAATTTACCGGTAAATTATTATGGATACTACAGTTTATTAGAACCATTTATAGATGGGTATTACAAAGTAGGAAACGAAGAGAAAGCGCGAAAACTTTGGAAAAATGTTGCTATTAAGTATAAACAACGATTAGATTATTATAGCACATGGAGTTTTGAAAGACAAAGAGCGTATGCTCAGGAAATTTTTGGCAGCATTGAACGTTACCGAAGCTTAGTTGATATTTTAGTTACTAATCAAGATGAAGAACTAATAAAACCTGAAGCTGAAACATTTAATAATTATCTAAAGAAATTCAGACATTTTTATGGTCAAGATGAAGAGTTAGATACTGAAACAACAGTTCCTCAAGACAAAGCCATTGAACAGCAATTAGACAATAAATTACCGAGTAAACCAGATTCATTGCAAATGGATTCAAACGCTAACTAAAATTTATTTAATGCCCGAAATCATCATTAAAAATTGATAATTTCGGGCATTATTTTTATGAACCGGTTTATCTTAAAATATCCGACAATACTCCAAAAATTATATCCTTCAAGAATTTCTAAAATAACGAAGGAGAAAACAATTTACCTAAGTTTTGATGATGGGCCAATACCTGAAGTTACCCCTTGGGTATTACAAACATTAGCTAACTTTTCAGCAAAAGCTACCTTTTTTTGTATTGGAAATAACATAAAGAAACATCCGGATGTTTTTCAGGAAATAATTACTAGCAATCATACAATTGGTAACCACACTTTCAACCATTTAAATGGCTGGCGAACCAAATTAGATCATTATATAGAAAATATTGCTAAAACAGATGCTATTATTAATGAGTATAAAGCAAAAACCATATCTGAAAATAAATTTTTTAGGCCTCCCTACGGAAGGATTAAAAACAAACAGGCTAAAAAGCTTCAAAAATTAGGTTATAAAATTGTAATGTGGGATGTAATATCTGGTGATTACGATCAAACTTATGATGCTGAAAAATGCCTAAAAAATTGCATAAAATTAATTACACCAGGTAGCGTAGTTGTATTTCATGACAGTTTAAAAGCCCAAAAAAACCTTATATATGTACTACCAAAATTAATGGAATACTATGCAAAGAAAGGCTGGTCTTTCGAAAATTTATAATAAAAACACTATTGAAATTCATTCAATTTAGATAAAATAGAATCGGCATCTTGCTCTCCACTTTCTCGCCATTTCATCTCTCCATTTTTATAAATCATTAAAGTAGGTAACCCCTTTACACGTAAAGCTTCTGCCAACTGCGTATTTTTATCAACATCAATTTTAATAACACGTGCTTTCTCTCCCATAGTTGCGGCAACATCTCGAAGTACTGGATGCATTTTAACCGAAGCTTCATTCCATTCGGTATAAAAATCGAGTAATACAGGAATTTCTAAATTAACTAATTCTCCAAATTTTGACATGTTGTAATTCCGTTTTTTTACGTGTTCTGCTATACCTAATAATTAACGCAACATCAAATATAGCAATTTATTTTACGATACTGGTTTTGTCCCTTTTTTTAATGTTATAACACTCACTTCTGGCCACATTCCCACTCTTCCGGGAAATGCTAAATATCCAAACCCCCTATTCACATTAATATAACGTCCATTTTCTTGATATATTCCTACCCAGTTTTTATATCTATATTTAGCCGGACTCCATTTTATAAAACCTGGAATTTCAATTCCAAATTGCATACCATGTGTATGCCCGCTTAGTGTAAGATGGTAAAATTTTTTGTTGTTTTTTATCTTTTCCTGAAAATGAGAAGGATCATGACTTAATACTATTTTAAAATCCGCATCAGCTACATTTTTTCCGGCTTTTTCTAAATCTCCTGCTTTTTTAAAATGCCCTTTCCCCCAATTTTCAACTCCTAAAACAGCTATTTTGTCCACTCCTCGTTTTAAATATCGGTGTTCATTTAAAAGCAAATCCCAACCCATTTCTTTATGAATGTTTTTTAAACGTTGTAAATTTTCTGCTTTTTCTTCTTTAGTATTCCATCCAGCATAATCTCCATAATCATGGTTTCCTAAAATAGAGTATACTCCATCTTCAGCCTTTAATGCAGAAAAAGTGTTTGTCCAATCTTCCATTTCAGAAGCTACTCTATTCACTAAATCTCCTGTAAAAAAGAGAACATCTGCATTCTGTTGATTAACAAGATCTATCCCATACTCTACTTTCTCTTTATTATCGAAACTACCACTATGGATATCACTTATCTGTGCAACTCTATACCCATCAAAAGCATCGGGCAAATCATCAAAATACAATGTATAATTTAATACTCTAAAATCATATTTCCCTTTAAATATACCATACAAAACTCCTAAAAAAGGTATTGAAGCAACACCTAACGCCAACGTACTTATAAATTTTCTTCGCCCGGGCGTCTTAAAAAACTCTCCACTACTTAAGTGAAAAATACCTATAAAAAATCTAGAAATATCTTCTCCAAATAAAAACAACACTAGTACTAATTTAGCTAAAAATACCGCCAAAAAAACACCAAATTCAACACCTAAGGCACTAAAAAAATTTCCGTTAGAAGTATATAATTTATATATAAAACTACCAACAACCACAGCAGTTATAAAAAAATAAAGCACTAACAACAATGCACTCCTATTAAGAGTTCGAAATGCCTGATAAGCATATACATCAACTAGAAGTGTAATTATAATTAATAATAGCCAACGCATGAAGTTTTTTTTGCGAAAGTAATTTTAATAGTATAGCATAAGTATGGATTTAAAGATAATTTAACGTTCAAAACGTCATATAATATTGAAAAAGTAAAAGCTTATTTTAGGATTTCCCGATATCAACTACAAAGATAAAATTAGACCCTTAACTCTCGGTCTAATTTTATCTTTGTAGTTTTGAATTTATTCTGAAAAAATTTCCAAATACTATGGCAACTCAAAAGCGACTCTTTTTAGTAGATGCGTATGCATTAATTTTTCGTGGCTACTATGCTTTTATAAAAAACCCTAGAATAAATTCAAAAGGTTTCGATACTTCAGCTATTATGGGTTTTATGAATTCTTTATTCGATGTAATTCGAAGAGAAAAACCCGATCATTTAGCTGTTTGCTTCGATAAGCAAGGAAGTAAATTACGAACAGAATTATTTTCTGAATATAAAGCAAATAGAGACGCTACACCAGAGCCTATTCAACAAGCCATCCCGATTATTCAGGATATTTTAAACGCTATGCATATTCCGGTTGTTGAATTAGCTGGATGTGAAGCCGATGATATTATTGGAACACTTGCCAAGCAAGCAGAAAAAGAGAATTATCAGGTTTTTATGGTTACACCTGATAAAGATTTTGCACAGTTAGTCTCTGAAAATATATTCATGTATCGCCCGGCAAGAATGGGAAATGGAATTGAAATTTGGGGAATTCCTGAAGTTCAGAAAAAATTTGAAATTGAACGCCCTGAGCAGGTAATCGATTATTTGGGAATGATGGGTGATGCTGTAGATAACATTCCCGGTCTACCTGGCGTAGGAGACAAAACAGCTAAAAAGTTCTTGAAGCAATTCGGCTCTATGGAGGAGTTACTTGCCAATACCGATAAGCTAAAAGGCAAAATGAAAGAAAAGGTTGAAGCCAATGCAGAACAAGGCATGCTTTCTAAAAAACTAGCTCGAATTATTATTGATTGCGATGTAACATTTCAAGCAAAGAATTACGAGCTTTCTATGCCTGATTCAGAAAAAGTTCAGGCTATTTTTGACGATTTAGAGTTTAGACGTTTAAAAGATCAATTCATTAAACTCTTCAATAACGAGGAAAAAGAAACAGTTACTCAAGTTAGCAATTCCCCTTCTGCTAAAGAAAATGCTAAAGTCGCAGGGTCCGGACAGTTTTCTTTGTTTGGAGGAGATGGCAACGAAAAAATTGAAGAATCTAGCAGTCGTAGAAATTTAGAGACCACACCTCATGTTTACCAGAAAGTAGATAGTGGTTTAGCTTTACGCTTGTTCATTCAGAAATTAATGAAACAAAATTCGGTTTGTTTTGATACTGAAACAACAAGTCTTAATCCTTTAGAAGCCCAACTTGTAGGTATTTCTTTTTCTTGGGAAGCTGGTAAAGGTTACTATATTCCTTTTGAAGAAGACTTCGAAAAAGCACAGCAACATATCGAATTATTAAGACCCTTTTTTGAAGACCCAAAAATTGAGAAAATAGGTCAGAATTTAAAATACGACATTAAAGTTCTTGCTAAATACAACATCGAATTAAAAGGACCTACCTTCGATACTATGATTGCGCATTATCTAATTAATCCGGATATGCGACATAACATGGATATTTTAGCAGAAACTTACCTAAATTATACGCCTAAGCCCATTTCAGACTTAATTGGTAAAAAAGGTAAAAACCAAAAAAGCATGCGTGATGTTCCACTAGCCGAACAAACCGAATATGCTGCTGAAGATGCTGATATTACCTTTCAACTTAAAGAATTTTTTCAACAAGAATTAGAAGAAGCAAAAACCAAAAAACTGTTTAAAGACATAGAAATGCCTTTAGTTGAAGTGCTTGCCGATATGGAAATTGAAGGAATAAACCTCGATTTAGACTTTTTAGAATCACTTTCAGATGCTTTAGATCGTGATATTAAAGAATTGGAAGCAAAAATTTACGAAGCTGCCGGCGAGGAATTCAAAATTAGCTCACCTAAGCAACTTGGGATTATTCTTTTTGAAAAATTAGCGTTAGTCAAAAAACCAAAAAAAACAAAAACTGGACAGTATTCTACTAGTGAAGATGTACTTTCCTATTTAGCCAGCGAGCACGACATTGTTCAGTATGTATTAGATTATAGAGGTTTAGTAAAATTACAAAACACCTATATAGATGCATTACCAAATCAGGTTGAAAAACCTACAGGACGTGTGCATACTGAATATGTACAAACCATTGCTGCTACCGGAAGATTAAGTTCCAACAACCCTAATCTTCAAAATATTCCTATTCGTACGGAAAGAGGTCGACAAGTTAGAAAAGCATTTATCCCTAGAAATGAGGATTACATTTTAGTAGCAGCCGATTACTCACAGATTGAACTTCGTATAATTGCTGCATTAAGCGAAGAAGAAACAATGATTAAAGCTTTTAAAGATGGTGAAGATATTCACGCTTCTACCGCTTCTCAAGTATTTAATGTGTCAATCGAAGAAGTAACTCGAGAACAGCGTAGTAATGCAAAAACAGTAAATTTCGGGATTATTTATGGTGTATCTGCTTTCGGATTAAGTAACCAAACCAGTTTGAGCCGAGCAGAATCAAAAGAATTAATTGACACTTATTATAAAACATATCCAAAACTTAGCAATTATATTGCAGACCAAGTAGCTTTTGCCAGAGAAAATGGCTACGTGCAAACAGTATTAGGAAGAAGGAGATATTTAAAAGATATTAATTCCCAAAATGCAATAGTTCGTGGAGCTGCAGAACGAAATGCGGTAAATGCACCCATTCAAGGAAGTGCTGCAGACATTATTAAAATAGCTATGATCGATATTCATAAAAAACTAAAAGAAAATAATTATAAAACCAAAATGTTACTACAAGTACACGATGAATTGGTTTTTGATGTTTACAAGCCGGAATTAGAGAAAGTAACTACTCTTATTAAAGAAGCTATGGAAAATGCTTACAAGCTTAACGTTCCACTTGATGTAGATTTAGGAAAAGGACAAAATTGGCTAGAAGCCCACTAAATAAAGAAAACCCCGTCTGTTTACCCTACATATAACAGACGAGGTTTCTTATCTAACACTAAAAAATTAATCTTAAAAACAAGTATAAGTTTTGCCTCAAGTAATTCTTTTTTCTAGATTTTAAATTTAATTCATTTAAACATTTTTTTAGGCTTTTATTAACACAAAAAATACCACTTATCGTTAATTATTACTTTTTGCCTGGATTCAATCATTAACTAATTTTCATAAAATTCCCTCATCTGCATATATTAATTTTTTCTTTTAGGGCTCTCATCATGAGCGTTTCGTATTCCTTAAAATGCTAGCTAGTTGAAAATCAACTTTTTTTACACTAAATATTTTAAAAGTCTTATTTGCTATATAAATTTATAATTGTACATTTGCACCCCTGAAATTCCCCTAGTTATATCTTTGGGATTCAAGGAATGGAATGTTTAATATTAGTAAATTTAATTAGTGTGGACACTTTAAGCTACAAAACAGTATCAGCCAACAAGGCTACAGTAACCAAAGAATGGGTACTTGTTGATGCTGAAGGGCAGACTCTTGGCCGCCTAGCTTCTAAGGTTGCAAAAATCATTAGAGGTAAGCACAAGCCAGACTTTACCCCACACGTTGATTGTGGAGATAACGTAATTGTTATTAACGCAGAAAAAATCAACTTAACCGGGAAGAAATGGGATAGTAAAGAATACATCCGACATACCGGTTATCCAGGTGGGCAAAGGAGTCTAAACGCTTCAGAATTATTCGAGAAAGGACCAGAGCGATTGGTTGAAAAAGCAGTAAAAGGAATGCTTCCTAAAAACAAATTAGGAGCAGCTCTATTTCGCAATTTAAAGGTTTATACAGGTTCTGAGCACGATCAGGAAGCCCAAAAACCTAAAACTATTAACTTAAACGATCTTAAGTAATGGAAGTAATTCACAAGATTGGCCGTAGAAAAACAGCAGTGGCTCGTGTATATGTTTCTGAAGGTTCGGGAAACATTACAATCAACAAAAAGAAATTAAACGACTACTTCACTACTGGAACGTTAGTTTACAAAGTAAATCAACCGCTTAACTTAACTGAAAACGGTGAAACTTTCGATGTAAATGTAAACGTATATGGTGGAGGAATCACTGGTCAAGCAGAAGCTATTAGACTAGCTTTATCTAGAGCAATGGTTGCTTTAGACGAAGAAAACCGTACTACTTTAAAACCAGAAGGATTACTTACTAGAGATCCAAGAATGGTTGAACGTAAAAAATACGGTCAGAAAAAAGCGCGTAAGAAATTCCAGTTCTCTAAGCGTTAATATTTATAGGGTTTTACCCTTAAAAGTACATTTAAATTATAAATATATTTTGTTGTTGCTCTGTCAATTTTTGGCAGAGGTTAGTTTAGCATCTAAACAGTCAAGGCCGATTTTAATCGCCACTTGATTGTTGCTATCTCAACAGAACGTAAACTATTACAAAAATGGCAAACAAAGTAGAAGTTAAAGAATTACTTGATGCTGGTGTACATTTTGGACACCTTACCAGACGTTGGAATCCAAACATGGCTCCTTATATCTACATGGAGCGTAATGGAATCCACATCATCAATTTATATAAAACTGCTGCAAAAATGGGAGATGCTGGTCAAGCTCTTCAAAAAATTGCAGCTAGCGGACGAAAAATTCTTTTCGTTGCTACCAAAAAACAAGCTAAAGAAATTGTAGCTGAACAAGCTGAGAAAGCTAACATGCCTTACATCACTGAAAGATGGCCTGGTGGTATGTTAACCAACTTTGTAACTATCCGTAGAGCTGTTAAAAAAATGGCTTCTATCGATAGAATGAAAAAAGATGGTACTTTCAACACTCTTTCAAAAAAAGAACGTTTACAAGTAGATCGTTTAAGAGCTAAGTTAGATAAAAACTTAGGTTCTATTGCAGACATGACGCGTCTTCCAGCGGCATTATTTGTAGTAGATATTACTCGTGAGCACATTGCAATTAAAGAAGCTCAAAAATTAAACATTCCTATTTTCGCAATGGTGGATACGAATTCTGACCCTCGTGAGGTAGATTACGTAATTCCATCTAACGATGATGCTTCTAAATCAATTCAAAAAGTAGTTTCTTACGTTTCTGATTCTATAGTTGACGGACTTTCTGAACGCAAAGCAAATAAAGATTCTAAAAAATCTGCAGAAAAAGCTGAAAAAACAGAAAAAGCTCCTAAAATGCCAGAGGCTAAAGCTGAAGTACCTTCAAAAGATGCTGAAGACAAAAAAGCCATGAGTGAAGCTAAAGAAGATGTAAAATTAGAATCTAAACAAGAGACTTTAGATAAAGCTTCTTCTAAAAACGAAGAATAAATAATAACATTTAGGTAAATTATATGAGTCGTTTAGTTTCTTTATTTACAAATTAACTAAACGACTTTATTCATTAAAACTAAAACAAATACTATGGCAAAGATAACCGCTGCTGAAGTAAATAAACTAAGAAAAGCTACTGGTGCCGGAATGATGGATTGCAAAAAGGCATTAGTGGAAGTTGATGGTGACTTTGATAAAGCTATCGAAATTCTTCGTAAAAAAGGGCAAAAAGTAGCTGCAAAAAGAGCTGACAGAGATTCTTCTGAAGGTGCTGCAATTTCAAAAGTAAATGCAGATGCTACTAAAGGAGTTATCGTTTCTTTAAATTGTGAGACTGACTTTGTTGCTAAAAACGAAGATTTTGTAAAATTAGCAAATGACTTTGCTGAAATTGCACTAACTAAATCTTCTAAAGAAGAACTTTTAGCTGCAGATTACAACGGTATTACTGTTGAAGAAAAACTTACTGAACAAACTGGTGTTATTGGTGAAAAAATCGAAATTGGAGATTTTAGAACTTTAGAAGCTCCATTTGTAGGTTCTTATATCCACGCAGGTAATAAAATTGCTGTTTTAACTGGACTTTCTAAAAATGTAGATGGCGCTGAAGAAGCTGCTAAAAACGTTTCTATGCAAGCTGCAGCAATGAACCCATTAGCACTTAACGAAGATGGCGTAGATCAAGCTACTATTGAAAAAGAAGTTGAAATCGCTAAAGATCAATTAAGAGCTGAAGGGAAACCAGAAGAAATGCTAGATAATATTGCTAAAGGAAAAATCAAACGTTTCTTTAAAGATAATACGCTGGTAAATCAAGCTTATATTAAAGAAAGTAAACAAACTGTTGCTCAATACGTAAAATCTGTTGATTCAGATCTTACTGTAGTTGCTTTTGAAAGAGTAGCTCTTGGATAATTAGTTTTCAAACTTATATATCAAAACCGCTTCCTTTTCGAAGCGGTTTTTTATTTTAGCAAAATGCCAAACAAACCCTTTTACTTTAAACAATTTAAAATTGAACAAGATCGATGTGCTATGAAAATAGGCACAGATGGAGTACTTTTAGGAGCTTGGGCTCCTATTAAAAATACAGAGAGTATTTTAGATATTGGAACAGGAACAGGGATTATAGCTTTAATGATGGCACAACGTTCCGAAGCAATGCTTATAGATGCTTTGGAAATTGATGAAGATGCTTACGAGCAATCTGTTGATAATTTCGAAAATAGTGATTGGGGCGATCGGCTATTCTGCTATCATGCGGAATTTGATGAATTTGTTGAAGAAATGAAAGATGAAGAAAAATATGACTTAATAATTTCTAATCCGCCATTCTACGGTCCAGAATTTAAAACAACTTCTGAAGCAAGAGATAAAGCACGCTTTCAAGATGCACTTCCTTTCGATTTACTTTTAGGTGGCAGCAGCAAATTATTAGCTGACAGAGGTACTCTATCTATAATAATCCCTAGCGATGCTGAAGCTTCATTATTAAAAATAGCAGAAAATTTTAAACTACATCCTTCAAAAATCACTTACGTTAAAGGAAACTCTAAAAGTAAAGTTAAACGATGTTTAATAAATTTTAAATTTAAAGTAGATTCTCTTGAAAAAGATGAATTAATTATAGAAACAGAAAGACATCTATACACTGAAGACTATAAGAATTTAGTAAAAGACTTTTATTTAAAAATGTAGGCTACTATCAATAACTTTTAATTAAAAAGGACTCTTGTAAAGTTATTTTGGCATTTTAACTAGCTTTAAACTAAATCAAAACATGGGCAACGCTTACAGCGTTTTCCCTTTTTATACTTCTCGCAACACTTTTTTTTTAATTCTAATTGCTTCATAGGCACTACCCCATCTACCCGTAAAAAATCTTTTGATTTGTCGGAATAAAAAATGATGATATTTACAATACTGAATTGCATTATTTTTTAGTTAAAGTAAATGGAAATTATTTAAATAACTAATTAAGAATTTTAAAAAGAGTGTTATAATTTTAATAATCCTGTTTTAGCTAGTATTTTTGCACAAAATTTCAAGTGAAATGATTGATAAAATAAAGCAACATATACAACCACAGGTTACTCAGTTATTAGACCATAGCCTTTATGCTCAAATAAAAACTCCAGAGCAGTTACAAATATTTATGGAACATCATGTATATGCTGTATGGGATTTTATGTCACTTTTAAAATCATTACAACAACATTTAACACAAACCAAATCACCTTGGTTTCCCATTGGTAACCCAGAAACACGTTATTTGATTAATGAAATTGTTTTAGCTGAAGAAACCGATGTGAACTTCTACGGAAAACGCCAAAGTCACTACGAGATGTATATTGATGCTATGCAAAAAGCAGGAGCTAGTACTATTAAAATAAATAGCTTTTTAAACCAAGTTATCCATGGAACCGATATCTATTTAATTATAGCTACTAGCGAATTACCTTGGAGTATAAAGCAATTTGTAAAGTTTACCTTTGAGTTAATTTATGAAGGTAAACCTCACAAAATAGCTGCTGCCTTCACCTTTGGAAGAGAAGGCTTGATTCCGGGAATGTTTAGTTCTATTATTAAGAATATTCAGCAAAATTTTCCTGAAAAAGATCTTCAACTTTTTAAATATTATTTTGATCGTCATATTGAATTAGATGACGATAAACATGGACCAATGGCTTTTGAAATGATTACACATCTTTGTGGTAACAATTCCGAAAAATGGAGAGATGTACAAAAAATTGCTACTAAAGCCCTAGAAGCTCGCATAAAATTATGGAATGGTATTGAAGAAGAAGTTCAAAAGACAGCTTCTTAAACTCCATCAAATAATAAAGTCTGTGGCCAATCATTAGCAGTAAAAATTTCATCAGAGCTTATGATTGTCTACTAGTTTGTCAATTATAAGTTACATCAACATCTAAATTTTCTGGAGGAAAAACTAAAAAAGTAATCAGTTTCTCTGGTTTAAAATAGAATAAACCAATTTTAAGCTTACAGAAATCGGTATTGAACTATTATGAAAGTGCATTGCAACTTACTCTATAATTTACACGAAATAAGCTTCGAATAAAAACAAAAAAATACCCATAGAGGGTATTTTTGTATAACTATATTTTTTTAATTACAGATATTTTAAGTAGATTCTGGAGCTAATTTAACTTCTAATCCGTCCAAATCTTCAGTAATTGGAATTTGACAACTCAACCTACTATTATCTTCTACAAAAAATGCCTGATCTAACATATCTTCTTCTTCAAAACTTTGTTCAGGAAGCATATGTTCTAAATTTAGAATATAACATTGGCAAGATGCACACATAGCCATACCTCCACAAATACCTATTGTTCCTTCCGGAGCTAACTCGTAAGATCGAATTACTTCCATAAGGTTCATATTCATATCTGTTGGGGCATCGACAATATGTGCCTCTCCTTCTCTATCGATTATGGTTACTTTTATATCAGACATACTTAAAAATCATCTCCTGTAAATATATTGGCTATACCACCAAATATTTATTTAACTTATACTTTTTACTACTTCTTTTTTTGCTTCTTTTTTACTACCGTCAAATCCGCTTACACCACTTACAGTAGTATATTTCATTACATATTTTTTATCAGGAAAAATACGCTGATAAGCACTTTGGCACATAATAGCTGCTTCATGGAAACCGCAAAGAATCAATTTAAGCTTACCCGGATATGTATTTACATCTCCAATTGCATAAACACCCGGAATATTAGTTTGATAATCGTAAGAATTATTAACCTTTATGGCATTTTTTTCGATTTCTAAGCCCCAATCAGCAATTGGTCCTAATTTTGGAGAAAGCCCAAATAAAGGGATAAAATGTTGCGTTTCTTTTCGTTCTTCGCCTAGAGCGGTATCCTTATGTCGAATCAGCACTGATTCTAATTCATTTTCACCTTCTAAACCAATTACCTCTGCTTCAGTAATTAATTTTATTTTACCAAGCTTTGATAATTCTTCAACTTTTTCTACTGAATCTAGAGCACCTCTAAATTCTTTTCTTCGGTGTACTAAGGATACTTCTGAAGCTACATCGGCAAGATAAATAGCCCAATCTAAGGCAGAATCTCCACCTCCGGCTATTACTACTTTCTTATTTCTATAAACTTCAGGATCTTTTATCATATAAGCCACTCCGTTATCTTCGAAATTGGCTATATTAGGAATAGGTGGCTTTCTAGGCTCAAAACTTCCCAACCCTCCAGCTATTACAACTACAGGTGCATGATGTTGAGTTCCTTTATTGGTTGTCACAATAAAAGTATCATCATCCTGTTTTTCTATAGTTTCAGCACGCTCTCCTAGGGTAAAACCAGGTTCAAACGATTTAATTTGTTCCATTAAGTTATTTACAAGGTCTCCTGCTAAAACTTCAGGAAAACCAGGAATATCGTAAATGGGCTTTTTAGGATATATTTCTGAACATTGACCTCCGGGTTGGGGAAGTGCATCTATTAAATGACATTTTAACTTTAACAAACCTGCTTCAAAAACAGTAAAAAGTCCTGTTGGCCCAGCGCCAACAATAATCATATCTGTTTTAATCATACTTTAAAAATTATTCGGAGTTTAAGCTTCTATATTAACAACTTGCTCCACTTGGGGTACATATTTCTTTATAGTCATTTCTACACCCGACTTCAACGTCATTTGGTTCACAGAACATCCTACACAGGCTCCTTTTAGCTGAACTTTAACTATGCGATTATCATCTTCAATAGAAACTAATGAAATATCTCCACCATCACTTTCTAAAAAAGGACGAATTTCGGCTAATGCCTTCTCTACATTTATTTTTACTTCTTCGTTCGTCATCTTTTATTTTTTAACTGAACTACAACCTGCCATAGTTGTTATCTTGATAGCTTCTGTTGGAGGCAGGGTTTCATTTCTATTTACAGTTTCTTGCACTACGTTTCTAGTAATCTCTTGGAATGCTTCTTCAAGCGGAGTTCCTTCTTGCATTGCTGCAGGACGGCCAATATCTCCAGATTCTCGTAAACTTTGTACTAATGGAATTTCACCTAAAAATGGTACTTGTAAATCTTCTGCCAAATTTCTTGCTCCATGCTCTCCAAAAATATAATATTTATTTTCAGGAAGTTCTTCAGGAGTAAAATAAGCCATGTTTTCAACGATTCCCAATACCGGAACATTTATACTTTCCTGTTGAAACATTGCTACTCCTTTTTTAGCATCTGCCAAGGCAACATTTTGTGGAGTACTTACTACAACAGAACCCGAAATAGGTAAAGATTGCATAATTGATAAATGAATATCTCCGGTTCCTGGAGGAAGGTCTACTAATAGAAAATCTAATTCCCCCCAATCAGCATCAAAAATCATCTGATTTAGTGCTTTTGCAGCCATTGGGCCTCTCCAGATTACTGCTTGATTTGGTTTTGTAAAGAAACCTATAGATAATATTTTTATTCCATAATTTTCAACAGGCTTCATTTTAGATTTACCATCAACGGTAACCGATAACGGTCGCTCCGCAGCAACATCAAACATCAATGGAACTGATGGACCATAAACATCTGCATCTAAAACTCCTACTTTAAAGCCCATTTTAGAAAGGGAGACTGCTAAATTAGCTGTTACAGTAGATTTCCCAACTCCTCCTTTTCCAGAGGCTACTGCTATTATATTTTTTATTCCAGGAATGGGTTTTCCTTTAATTTCAGGCTTTTTACTTTTAGTTTCTGGAGCATCAACCTTAATATTAACAGTAACTTTAGCTTTTTCGTAGACCTTTTGATGAATCGCCTTCATCACATCTACTTCAGCTCGTTTTTTAATATGTAATGCTGGTGAATTTAAAACTAAATCTACCACGACTTCGTCATCAAAAGTCATCACATTTTGCAAGGCACCACTTTCTACCATATTCTTGCCTTCTCCGGCAACAGTTATAGTCTCTAATGCACTGATTATCTCTTTTCTATCTATTTTCATATTGCTAATTCAGAAACATTCTTAATTAGATCGATTCTAAACACAAATATAAGTTGAAATGCTAAGAATAAGAAGCTTTTGCTTAAAATTGATTTAGATTCTGAAATAGAGTTTTCAGTTTGCACAGTTTAGTGCTGCTTCTAAGTTTTAATAGGAATCAAATGAGAATTTACAGCTAGATATCAACTTAACTCTTTGACTGGATCCCAAAAAATTGATTTAAAATCTATTATTTTAGAATCTGAAATTTGTACTCCTTCTTCTTCTAAAAGTTGTTGCATTGCAAAAGTTCCGCTAAAATGAGATTTTCCGGTAAGTAATCCGTTTCTATTTACAACACGATGAGCAGGAATATCCTCTTTCTTTTTGGATGAATTTAGTGCCCAACCGACCATTCGAGCACTCTTTGTAGCACCAAGATATTTAGCTATAGCTCCGTAGGAGGTTACTCTTCCTGAAGGAATTTTTCGAGTAACTTGATATACTCGTTCAAAAAAATTATCCTTTTCTGCTACCATTAATTATTATAAATTCGGAAAAGTGTTACTACAATAAGCACTAGCATTAGACCAGCCATAAAGTAATTAGAATACTCTGTAAACTTTTCAACTTTATTTTCAATTTTAACAAAAGAAAAAACATATAAATATAAACTGGTAAAACTACCTGCAGAAGCAGCTAAAGCAAAAGAAGTAATTTTTAACCAATTATAACTTACGCCTACGCCTACATTCATAGCTCCTGCAATAGCACAGAAATAAGGAATCGGAAATACATTTAGAGCAGCTATTAGCATACCCTTGTAAAAGTTGTTATTGAAAGATTTATTACTACTTTTCACTTCGGTTTTATTGTTCCGTGCTTGTATAAAGAAATAGATCCCTAAGATAATAAATATCACTAGTCCTGCACGTAGCATAATTCGCTGGACAAATGGATGATCGAAAATATATTTGGCTAATAATACTGCAATAAAACCCTGTATAAGGATCACTAAAGAAGCTCCTATAGCTACATACATTCCATTTTTCTTACCACGTTCCAAACAAGTTTTTGCTACCGTCATATTAACAAGACCTGGCGGCAAAACACCAAGAAATGCAGCAAAATAAACGATAAGAAAAATCTTTAGTTCTTCCAAAGGCTATTATTTAACTCTAAATTTTATATAGGTAATCGGCTTATTATTTTCTAAGTATTGCTTTTCGTAAAAAGTCTGTATTTGTGTAACTTCTTCCGGAGCTCCTTCATTTTTATAGACATTATGGTTTGCATAGATTACTTCTTGACCTTGACCGTGTAAAAGCCCTAAGGTATAACCATGCATAAATTCACTATCTGTCTTCAAATTAATAACTCCATCCGGCTTTAGAATTTTTTTATATTTCTGTAAAAATTCATCATTTGTAAGACGGTGCTTCGTACGCTTATATTTTATTTGTGGGTCTGGAAACGTAATCCAAATTTCATCTACCTCATTCTCTGCAAACGCATAATCTATTAATTCGATTTGTGTTCGTAGAAACATTACATTATTATTTCCTTCTAGTAAAGCAGTTTTTGCTCCTCGCCAAAAACGAGCACCTTTAATATCGATCCCTATAAAATTCTTGTCGGGATATTTTGTTGCAAGCCCCACACTATACTCACCTTTTCCACAACCTAATTCTAAAATAATTGGATTATCATTTTTGAATTTTTCACTCCATTTTCCTTTTAAGTCGAAATTTCCTTCAACTAGGGTTGCTCTATCAGGTTGTATAACATTCTCGAATGTTTCGTTTTCTTTAAAACGCTTTAATTTATTCTTACTTCCCACGTATAAAAATTGATTTTTGGCAAATTTAGTTATAAAAAAATGTTTTTTCTGTATAACTAGTTATTACAAATGTATAATTTCCATTTAAATAGCGACATAAACAAGACTCAATTCTATTTTTTATACTCAGAAATCATTTAATACTATTTTAGTAAATAGAAAAACAGATTTATGTCTACTTTTTCAGCCATAACTTTTAGTATGCGTAAAAAACGAATTTTAGTTGGTGTTTTAAATTGGGGCTTAGGGCATGCAGCCCGCAGTATACCAATTATTAATGCTTTACAGAAATATAATTTTGAACCAATTATAGCATCTGATGGCAATGCTTTAAAATTACTTCGGAAAGAGTTTCCGCATTTAATTGCAATACATTTACCTTCATACAACATAGCATATAGTAAAAATCCAGATTTTTTAAAATGGAAAATTCTTTTTGAAAGTCCTAAAATTTTACAAGCAATTAAAGCTGAAAAACAACAAACAAAATCGATTATTAAAAAATATGATATTTCAGGAATATTCTCAGATAACCGATTAGGAGTTCGCCATAAAGCAGTTAAATCGGTTTTTATGACTCACCAAATTCAGGTACTCTCTGGAATGACTACTTATTTTAGCAGTATTGCGCATCAAAAATATATTAAAAAATTTGATGAATGTTGGATTCCGGATACTCCAAACGAAAATAATTTAAGTGGAACTTTAAGCAATACTGATACAATTAAATTTCCAACAAAGTATATTGGAATACTTAGCCGATTCAAGAAAAAAAACTGCCCCATAATTTACGATTATCTCATGCTATTATCGGGACCGGAACCTCAACGTACTATTTTAGAAAAAAAACTTTTAGAAACCTTTAAAAACACAACAAAAAAAATCTTGTTTATTCGAGGTGTTTTTTCCAAAGAAAAAATTGAGAGCAAAAACCCAAACATCGATATTAAAAATAACTTATATGGCGTCCGCTTACAACAAGCTATAAATAGTTGCGATTTAGTAATATCCCGATCGGGATACACAAGCCTTATGGACTTAGCAAATTTAGAGAAAAAGGCATTTTTTATACCAACACCCGGACAATTTGAACAAGAATATTTAGCAAATCGACTAATGAAATTAGGAATTGCTCCCTATTGTTCGCAAGATAATTTTAATATGGATAAATTAAAAAATGTAAAAGAATATACTGGATTCAGTAAATTTGATTATCACTATCCTTTCGAGGAATTATTTGGCCTTTTCTAAGGTAAAAGAAAATTCGCTACCTACACCAAATACACTCTCTATGTAAATTTTTTCATCGTGAGCTTCTATTATATGCTTTACAATAGATAATCCTAAACCAGAACCTCCTTCTTTTCGAGATCCACTTTTGTCTACACGATAAAAACGTTCAAAAAGGCGCGGAATATTTTCTGCTTCAATGCCTTCACCATTATCGGTTACTCTAACAATTACTTTATTTTTTATTAGATTTTCGATACTTATCTCCGTAGTCCCCCCTTCTTTGCCATATTTAATGGAATTAACTACTAAATTAGTAACTATTTGCTGTATCCGTTCCTTATCTGCTTTAACAGTAATAGGCTCTTTATAAGCCATATCGAAAGTTAAGGTGATATTTTTTTTAGCAGCTTTCATTTCTAAAAGATCAAAAGAGTTTTGAATACATTCTACAATATCAAAATCTTCTACCACCAAATGTAAATCTCCCGTCTCTAGCTTCGTAATCATATCTAGATCTTTCACAATATAAATAAGACGTTCTACACCTTTACTTGCACGTTGTAAATATTTTTTTCGAACTACTTTATCTTCCATCGCACCATCTAATAGGGTTAAAATATACCCCTGAACGGTAAAAAGAGGCGTTTTTAATTCATGAGAAACATTCCCCATAAATTCCTTTCTATAATTCTCCCTAACTTTTAATGTCTCAATTTCAAGCTTTTTATGTTCTGCAAATTTTTCTACTTCACGAGTAAGTGTAGCCATATCTGTAGTAACACGGTTAGGCCTTAATGTAGAAGAATCTAGTAACGAAACATCATCGTAGATTTTTTTTATTCTTTTATAAATAAAATTCTCTACTCGATATTGAATTGTAAAAAATGAAAATGTATAGCAAATTACAGCAAAACCAATTAAAGCCCACCAATAAAAATGCCCTGAAAAATAAGAAAAAGCGGTCCATAAACCGCTTAAAAACAAAGTAATATATAATGATGTTTTTACTGCAAACGTATATGATTTTTTAAATTTCTTCGCCATTAAACTACAAACTTATACCCCACGCCCTTTACTGTTTTAAAGCTATGGTCTCCTATTTTTTCTCTTAATTTTCGAATATGCACATCAATGGTTCTGCCACCTACTACAACTTCATTACCCCATACCTTATCTAAAATATCTTCTCTTTTGAAAACTTTTCCTGGCTTTGAAGCTAGAAGTGAAAGCAATTCAAATTCTTTCCGTGGTAAAATCATTTCTTCTTCATCCTTAACCACTTTATATTCATCTCTATTAATTACAATATCTCCAACTTTTACAATATTGGCAGCACTACTATCTTCTCTAAAACGCCTTAATAAAGCTTTTACTTTACTAACTAATACTTTTGGTTTTACAGGTTTTGTAATATAGTCGTCGGCTCCTGCATCGAAACCGGCCATTTGTGAATAATCTTCTCCTCGTGCGGTTAAAAAGGTTATTATCGTATCTTCCAATTCCGGAATTTTACGTATTTGTTCACAGGCTTCAATACCATCCATTCCCGGCATCATTACATCTAGAATAATTAGATGTGGTGTTTTTTTTCTTGCCTGTTTTACGGCATCTACGCCGTTATCTGCAGTAAATACTTGATATCCTTCCGAGGAAAGGTTATATCCTACAATTTCAAGAATATCTGGTTCGTCGTCTACAAGAAGGATTCGGATGTCTTTTTTCTTCATTTTGGAATTGATTTTTGCAAATATGGGAGTAAAAGTAGTTATTAATTTCAATTCACAATTTAATGAATTATTTAGTAACCTTTACATAACACTATAATCACAAACCGTTAATTTACGGTTAACACAAGCTTTACATTCTCCGCTTTTCTTTGCAGCAAGAACTAAACAAAAGGATGAATAAATTTTTTTTACTAATTGTGTTTTTAATAACGAATGTTATTAACGCTCAAGAAACAACAGGTTCCATCGCGGGTAAACTCGCTGACCGTGAAATGAACGGTGAACCATTAGCATTTGCCAACGTTACTATTAAAGGTACCTCTATAGGGACAACTTCAGATTACGATGGACTATATGTATTAAAAAACTTAGAACCAGGAACGTATACTGTAGCTTTCAGTTTTATAGGGTACGAAACTTTAGAAATTCCGGATGTAAAAGTTGAAGCTGGAAAAGTAACAGAAATAAATACTGATTTAGGTTCTAGCGCTGCAGCCTTAGACGAAGTAGTAATAACAACCGTATCTAGAAGAGATAGTGAAGTAGCATTGTTGCTAGAACAGAAAGACGCTATCGAGATGAAACAATCAATAGGTGCTGAAGAACTTTCTAGAAAAGGAGTGAGTGATGCAGAATCAGCTGTTACTAAGAGTACTGGTATTTCAAAAGTAGCTTCGAGAGGTGTTTTTGTTAGAGGATTAGACGAACGTTACAGTTTTCTTACTGTAAATAATTTACCTATTTCTCCAGTAAACTGGGAAAATAAAATACCTTCTTTAGATCTTTTCACTTCTTCTATAATTAGTAAAATAGATATCAATAAAATATTTTACTCAAAATTATACGGAGATTTTGCAGGTGCCTCTATAAACGTAGATACTAAAAATATGCCTAGAAGCAGTAAAACTAAAATTTCGTTTAGTACAGGTATAAATTTACAATCTATCGACAACGACTTTTTAACCGATAAAGAAGATGGTGATTTATATTATTTCGGTTTCGGCGGAGCAGATGCAAGAAAAGCTCCTAATGCACTAAGCAATAGCAACTACAATTCAAAAAACGTATTCCAAGCAACTGGTCAAGAAGCTGTCAACGCCTTTGATTCAGACTGGAATTCGGAACAAATAGATTCGCCTATCTCTACAGGAATGAGTATTTCAAACCAAGGTATACTCTCTAAAAATTCTAATGATAATAAAACAGCCTATTATTTTGGAATGAGTTTTAGCAACGATTACGATTCGAAAATAGGCTCTAGCTTTTTAAGAAATCCTCAAGGTAATTTACAACGAACAATTAATAGAAATAATAATTTTTCTTACGATACAAATGCAAATGCATTGCTAGGATTATTTCATAAATCGGAAAAAAATTACATCAATTTTAATTATTTATTCTTAAAAACAACAACCAATTCCGTTGCTGACAATTTTGGACGCTATACTGAAGTTAACTCTAATTTACTAGGTCGAGATAGTAAATTTACACAATCTTACTTAAGCCAATTTCAATTACAAGGCCAGTATAATTTTAATGAAGCAAGCAATTTAGAATATGCTGCTACTTACGGAAGTTCAAATTACGGACAACCTGACAATAACATTATTACACTTCAAGAAGTAGGAACTGATCAGTTTGCTTTTGCTAGCAACTCTGGTAGATTATATAAATATTTCTTAGATTCTGAAAATGATAATTTAGCTGCCCATTTAGGGTATAATCTAAACTTTGAAAACAACCAAAGTGAAGAAATGAATTCGCTAAAAATTAGTGGTGATTTTAATACTGAAAATCTAGATATATACAACCGATTTGTATTAGTTAATTTAATTAATACTGGCAGAATTAGTATTGACCCCGAAAACATTGATAACAGCTTAACTACTGCATTTTTAGAAGGAGATGCTCGTTACGATGAATTGGTAGATACCAGATACTTAGATATTCAAACCGATATAGTTGCCGGTAATGCAAGCTACAGCCATAACTTTAGTGATAAATTTAATATGCTAGCTGGTGTTCGTCTTGAAAATTTCAAACGCACATTAGGAGAGAATGCTTTTGGAGAAAATGGCTCTTTTGAATTTAAAAAATTCTTTGTGCTTCCATCTTTAAACCTACGCTATTCGCTATCAGAAAATTCGAACCTTCGTTTTGCAGCAAGTAAAACCTACACAAAACCAAAAAATATCGAAATTGTAAATATTACCCGACAAAACTCATTAGGAGATCTTATTAAGGGTAATCCAAATCTTGAAAATTCAGACAACTATAATATCGATTTAAAATACGAAATTTTCCCTGATAATAATAGTCTATTCAGTGTAAATGTATTCGCTAAATATATAGACAAGCCAATAGAAAGACTAGTTCAAAACTCAAATTCCTATGTACAAACCGTTTTTGCAAACACCGATGAAGCCTATATTTACGGGGCTGAGTTCGAAATAAGAAGTACATTAGGATTTTTAACAAGCAACAAACAATTAGACGACCTATCTTTTGGAGCCAATGTAACTGTAATGAGTTCGGAGACGAATATTTCTGATGAGTTACGATCAAATTTGAATCTTACGCACTCTAAAAGAAGATTACAAGGTGCTTCCGATTTTCTTTTAAATGCCGATATCTCTTACAAACTAGATGTAACCGAAAACTACGAATCTATTTTTACGTTTTTATTCAATACGTATAGCGAAAGAATTTCTAGAGTCGGTTCTGGTGCTTCAAAAGTTAAATATGATGATGAGTTTGAACAACCTTTTAATAACTTATCGTTTGTATGGCAAAATAGCTTTAACGATCATCTTTCTGCTTCAGTTAAAATGAACAATATTTTAGATGACACTTACGAAAGAACCATAGAAGGCGCCAACCAACAGGTTAGTAATCTATCGTACACACTAGGAAGATCGCTCTCATTATCGGTAAGTTATCAATTTTAAAGTTAGCACTAACTTAATACTGACTTAACAGCAAGTCAACAATACTTCATTTTATTTACACCATTAAATTTTAAATTAAACAAACACCATGAAAAAATTAATTTTATCAGGCTTAGCAGCATCCGCTCTTTTATTTGCATCTTGTAGCGATGATGATGATAATAACCCTACTCCAACTCCAGGAGGTGACGATGATGGAGGCCAAACTACTCAACTATACAATGAGGACGGTACATGGACAGATGAAACCTTAGCTTCTTTCGAAGAAAAAGTAACCATGAATCCAAATGCTACTGGAGCAGATCAATCTGTTTTTGACTGGACAATTGCCAAAGGTGGCATCACTCTTAATACTGATATGGGCGATGCTCAACAGTTGACTGAAATTACTGAAAATACTACTTTAGATCAACCTAAATACGAAATTCAGGGGGCGGTATTTGTTCGTTCGGGAGCTACCTTAACTATTCCTGAGGGAACTTGGTTTTATGCTGATCCATCTAACAATGCTGAAGGTAATGAAGGAGTAAATTCTGCAGACGTTCTTATTATAGAACAAGGTGCTAAAATAATGGCTGAAGGTACTGCCGAAAAGCCAATTGTATTTACATCTACCGATGAAACTAGCGGAAGCTGGGGTGGTATTGTTATACTTGGAAAAGCGCCGATTAACTTAGAAGGCAATACAGGTATTGCTGAAGTTTCTGATAACGCTGGTGAAGATCTTACCTATGGAGGAGATGCTGCTGATGACAATTCAGGATCTTTAAAATATGTAAGTTTAGCATATCCTGGAACTCAAATTAATACTGATGCTGAATTTAATGGTTTCTCTTTCTACTCAGTAGGTAGAAAAACTATATTAGAAAACCTAGAAGTATACGAAGGTAAAGACGACGGTTACGAATGGTTTGGTGGAACAGCCGAAGCAACTAACTTATATTCTCATGCTTACGACGATTCTTTTGACTGGACTGATGGATGGCAAGGTGCACTTACAAATATTGTAGCCGATCAACCAGAAAATGCAGGGTATTGTATAGAGGCTGATAATTTAAAAGCTGATCCTAACGCTACACCTCGTTCCAACCCAACTATTAAAGATGCTACTTTAATATCATCTGGAGCACAAGATGCGGCTATTCTATTTAGATTAGGAACAAGTGTTAACCTTTCTAACGCAGTTATCGAAATTAACAAACCAGATGTGGTTAACATCAATATTAGTGATTTAGTAACTGGACAATTATTATTAGATAATAGTACAGTATTAAAAGATATTAAATTTGATGAAGAAAACCCGTATTTTACTGGGAATGCTAACAAATAAGATTTTCTTTGAAAAATAGCAAAAAGCCATCCAAATTTGGATGGCTTTTTTATATAAAATTTAAAAAATAAAAATTTTTATCTTCTTTTAATCAAATTTTAGGGTTTTAAACTATTTTTATATAGTTTATCTAACATAAATATTTTAGTTTTGTAAAAACGGACGTAAAAGAATGAAACAAAAGTACTTGCTTACTTTATTATTTAGCATTTTCTTGTTGGTTGCAGCACCTGCTACAGCCCAACAAGATAACTCACGTCGTCCTCAAAAAACAGAAGAAGCCATAGATGGTCTTAGTATTTACCCTAATCCAGTAACAGGAGGCAAGGTTTATATTACAACCACTAAAAATCTTGAAAAAGAAATCGAGATTTTTAATGTTCTAGGCAAACCTGTACAAAAAACAAAACTTCGTGGCAAAGAGTTAGATGTATCTAATCTAATTGCAGGAATATATATTGTAAAAATTAAAGAAGATAAAGACATTGCGACGCGCAAGCTCGTCGTTAAATGAAGAGGAGAGGCTTCGGCCCACGAAGTTAAAAATGCAACACCCAAACTGCATTCTAAATAATTCTTTCAGTGATTAAACTAAAAACTTGCTACCTTTGCTTAAAAAGTAATGCTGAAAGACACGATTTTTACTATCAAATCGGAAAGTGAATTTATCGATGCTAGCCTAAAAGTTTTTAACTTTCAATATCAGCATAATAAAGCATATCAAAATTTTTGTAATCTTCTTCAAAAAACACCAAAATTGGTTACAAACATTCAAGATATTCCGTTTTTACCTATAGAATTTTTCAAATCTAAACATATTGTTTCTTCAGAAAAGAATGAAGAAATTATATTTACTAGTAGTGGTACCACTGGTACAAAAACCAGTAAGCATTTTGTTACTGATCTTGCCATTTATGAAAAAAGCTTCTTAGAAGGTTTTAAAACATTTTACGGAAATATTGAAGAATATACGGTGCTAGCATTACTTCCTTCTTATTTAGAAAGGACAGGCTCTTCTTTAATTTACATGGTCGATTCTTTAATTTCCAAAAGCAATAACCCAGAAAGTGGTTTTTACTTACATAATTTAGAAGAACTAGCTAATAAGCTTCAAAAACTCGATCGGCAAGGAAAAAAAATATTATTAATAGGCGTTTCGTTTGCTTTGTTGGATTTAATTGAAAATCATCAATTTTCTTTACAAAATACGGTTATCATGGAAACTGGAGGAATGAAGGGAAGAAGAAAAGAGATGATCCGACAAGAACTTCATCAGGTTTTAAAGGAAGGTTTTGGCGTTTCAGAAATACATAGTGAATATGGAATGACGGAGCTTTTATCCCAAGCTTATTCAAAAGGAAACGGTATTTTTGAGTGTCCACCCTGGATGCGTATTCTTACGCGAGACCCAGAAGATGCCCTTACTCCTACGAAACCCAATAAAACAGGTGGAATTAACGTGATAGACTTAGCAAATATTAACTCTTGTTCATTTATTGCTACACAAGATTTAGGCAGAATAATTTCTCAAAATGAAATAGAAATCTTAGGAAGGTTTGATGATAGTGATATTCGAGGATGTAACCTTATGGTTTTATAAATTCAGAATAAGGCAAGCACATTAAACAATTGTTATAATTTGAATACGTTGTAATGGAACATTCTCTTTTACGACCTAATAGGTGTTAGGATTGGTTTTATTTGAAACTAAATTCTAAAGCGAAGTAAATTTTTCATATTTAGATTGGTTAGTTAGTTAATTGAAATCCCCTTTTGGAAAAACCAAAAGGGGATTTGCAGTTTTTAAGATACAACCAAAATATATGTATTCTTTTTTCCTTTATTTATAATAACGTATTTACCGTTAATTAAATCACTCTCTTTAAGCGTATAATCTTCCTTTACCTTTTCTTTATTTACAGAAACTGAATTTTCTTTCAAAGCTCTTCTAGCTTCTCCATTAGATTTTAGAAAACCCGTTTTGGCAGAAAGTACAGCAATCATATCTAAACCTTCCTCAATATCAGCTTTACTTACTTCTGCTTGCGGAACACCTTCAAAAACATCCAAAAACGTTTTTTCATTTAAAGATTTTAAATCTTCTGCTGTACTCTTTCCGAATAAAACTTCAGAAGCTTTTACTGCATTGTTATAATCTTCTTCAGAGTGTACCAGAACTGTAACTTCTTTAGCAAGCACTTTTTGCAATTCTCGCAAATGGGGCGCCTCGTTATGTTTTATCACTAACTCTTCTATTGCTTCTTTACTTAAGAAAGTAAAGATTTTAATATATTTTTCAGCATCAACATCACTAGTATTTAACCAATACTGGTAAAATTTATAAGGTGAAGTTCTATTGGCATCTAACCAAATATTCCCGCCTTCTGTTTTTCCGAATTTTGTACCATCTGCTTTTGTAATTAATGGACAAGTTAAGGCATAACCTTTTCCATCTCCAATTCTACGAATAAGCTCAGTTCCGGTTGTTATATTTCCCCATTGGTCACTTCCTCCCATTTGCAAAGTACAACCATGTTCTTTATACAAATGAAGAAAATCGTAACCTTGTACCATTTGGTAAGTAAACTCTGTAAAAGACATGCCTTCTGAAGCATCTGCAGAAAGTCTCTTTTTTACAGAATCTTTTGCCATCATATAATTTACGGTAATGTGCTTTCCTACATCTCTAATAAAATCAAGAAACGAAAAGTCTTTCATCCAATCGTAATTATTTACTAAAACAGCCGTATTTTCTTCAGCACCATCAAAATTTAAAAAACGAGAAAGTTGTTCTTTAATAGATTGCTGATTATGGCGTAAAGTTGCTTCATCTAGCAAGTTTCTTTCTGCAGATTTCCCAGAAGGATCACCAATCATACCGGTAGCTCCACCAATTAAAGCAAATGGTTTATGTCCGGCAATCTGAAAGTGGCGTAACATCATTACTCCTACTAAATGGCCAATATGTAACGAGTCTGCAGTAGGATCAATCCCTACGTAAGCAGCTCGCATTTCTTCATTTAAATGATCTTCAGTTCCTGGCATTGCATCATGTACCATTCCGCGCCAAGTAAGCTCTTCAACAAAATTTTTATTCATAAATATATATTCTTCCGATAATACGTCGTAAAGATACCATTTACTGTTAGTTTTCCTAAGTGCTTTACTTATATTTACTGCATGATTTTAGTTACCGGAGGAACAGGCTTAGTAGGTGCTCATTTACTCTATAGATTAGCATCTGAAGATAGAGAGATAAGGGCTATTTATAGAACGCATAGCAGCTTACATAAAGTGCTCGAAGTTTTTACGTATTATACTACTACAGAAAAAGCAGAACATTTATTTAAAAAAATTGAATGGCTAGAAGCCGATATTATTGATATTCCTCAATTATTCCTAGTTTTTCCAAAAATCACTGAAGTATATCATTGTGCAGCATTAGTTTCGTTTTCCCCTCGAGATTATAGAAAACTTCGAAAAGTAAATATTGAAGGCACTGCTAACGTTGTGAATTTATGTATTGATTTTAAAGTAAAAAAACTCTGTTTTGTAAGTAGCATAGCTACACTAGGAAAGCCTATTTCGGATAAAAAAATGATAACGGAACAGTTAAATTGGAATCCGGAAACCAACCATAGTGATTATGCAATTACTAAATATGGTGCTGAAATGGAAGTTTGGCGTGCTTCACAAGAAGGCATTAAAACTTTAATTGTAAATCCTGGAATTATTATAGGACCAGGTTTTTGGAATAAAGCTAGCGGACAACTATTTACAAGGATTCACCATGGTTTAAATTATCATTTCCCGAAAGTTACTGGTTTTGTAGGTGTTAATGATGTTATTGATGCGATGCTAAAATTAATGAATTCTGATAATTTTAATGATCGTTATATTTTAGTTTCAGAAAATAGCAGCTTTAAAGATGTTATGAAGTACACCGCTAACAGTCTCGAAAAACCTGAACCTAAAAAAGACTTACAAAAATGGATGATCGCCACAGGTTGGATTTTTCAAAAAATCGGAAGCATTTTTGGCTTTAAACGAAGTATTACAAAATCAGATATTAATGGATTATTCGCCACTAGCTACTACGATAATTCCAAAATCAAATCGGCTATTAATTTTAACTTTACTCCCATAGAAGACGTTATAGAAGAAACTGGGCATTTATTTTTAAAAGATAATGCTAAATAGAAATTTAAAAAATTTACTCTGCCTTTTTAAAAGAAGTTTTTCTATCTTTCAATCTATCTATAGCCAACGAATCTTTAGGATCTTTATTCGATAAATCTGTTTTAATAGGTTTTATTTTTTTAATAGAATCTGCTTTTCTTTCCTCTTCTACCCGATCTTTATACTCGCTTTTTAGCGCATCTAACGTGTCTTTTACCTTTGTATAAATGCTTTGATACTCATTATAGTTATCGGCATAATAAGTGTTGCTTTTTTCAAACTGCAAACTATCGATACCAAACTTAGTATAGATATATTCGTTAGGTTTTAATCCTGTTTGCTCTAAAAGAAATTTATTATAATTACGCGCAGCATTTAACAATGCTATTTCGGTAAGTATATTAGCCATTTTATCTTCAGGAATTAAATTATCAGGACGTTTAGGGTGATTAACATCTTGACAACTTAAGCCTAAAAAAATAATTAGAATTCCTAAAATTTGAAACTTCTTCATTACCTATCGAATTCCAATTGCTCTGCCACATTTAAAAATGGCTGATGTTTAAAGTTTTTATACACTAAATTCCCATTTACAAAAGTGTGTGTAATACGAGATTTAAAGGTAAAGCCTTCAAAAGGAGACCAACCACATTTATATAAAATATTATCAGATTTTACTTGCCAAGGAGAATTTAAATCGACTAACACTAAATCAGCTTTATAGCCTTCTCTAATAAATCCACGATCTTTTATATTGAATAATTTTGCCGGATTATGGGACATTTTTTCAACAATTTTCTCTAAGGAAATTTTATTTTGATGATAAAATTGAAGCATTGCCGGCAGCGCATGTTGTACTAAAGGCCCTCCACTTGGAGCTTTAGTATATACATTTTGTTTCTCTTTTTTAGTATGCGGAGCATGATCAGTTGCAATAACATCTATTTTATCTTCTAGCAAAGCTTTTAGCAAGGCTTCCTGATCCTTTTCTGTTTTAACAGCTGGGTTCCATTTTATAAAAGTTCCTTTTTCTTTATAGTCCTTATCATTAAACCATAAATGATGTATGCATACTTCAGCTGTAATTTTCTTTTTCTCTAAAGGTTTTTTATTGCTAAATAATGCTAATTCTTTAGCTGTAGAAATATGGAAAACGTGCAATCTTGCTCCTGTTTTTTTGGCTAGTGCTACTGCTTTAGAAGAGGATAAATAACAAGCTTCTTCGCTTCTTATTTTTGGATGCATTTCAATAGGAATATCATCACCATATTCTGCTACATACTCTGTCAGATTATTTTTTATTGTTTCTTCATCTTCACAATGTACGCAAATCATTAATGGAGATTTCGAGAATATTTCCTCTAAAACTTTCTCATTATCCACCAACATATTTCCGGTGGAAGAACCTAAAAACAATTTTAAAGCTGCTGTTTTTTTAGGATCCACTTTTAAAACTTCAGCTAAATTATCGTTTGTACCTCCAAACATAAACGAATAATTTGCGTACGACTTGCTTGCTGCAGTACTAAATTTATCTTCTAGAGCCTCAATTGTAGTGGTTTGCGGCAGTGTATTTGGCATTTCTATAAAAGAAGTAATTCCCCCTGCAACTGCGGCACGACTGCCACTTTCAATATTTTCTTTATGGGTTAATCCCGGTTCTCTAAAGTGTACCTGATCGTCAATAACACCGGGTAACAAATAACTCCCCTCGGCATCGTATAGTTGAAGATCCGGAGATTTTGCACTTATAGTTTCCGCTATTTCTTTAATAACACCATCTTCAATAAAAACGTCTCCTTCAAAAATTTCGCCTTCATTAACTATTTTAGCATTCTTTATTAGAACCTTTTTCATCACAACTTTATTCTGTTAAACAGACTTTTAACTTTCATTTTTATTACTCCAAAAACAGCTTCATAAATTATGGAGCCACTCATTTTAGAGGTTCCTCTTGTTCTATCGGTAAAAATTACAGGTACTTCTTTTAAATTATAGTTTAATAAGTAAGTTTTAAACTTCATCTCTATTTGAAAAGCATACCCTACAAATTGTATTTTTTTTAAATCTATACGCTCTAAAACTTCTCTTCTATAACAAACAAAACCTGCGGTTGTATCGTGAATATCCATTCCTGTTATAAATCGAACATACTTAGAGGCTAACCACGATAACAAAACCCTATTCATAGGCCAATTTATTACATTAACCCCTGTTACATACCGAGAGCCTATTGCCAGATCTGCTCCTTCTCTCCGGCATGTATTATATAAACGAACTAAATCTTCAGGATTATGAGAAAAATCTGCATCCATTTCAAAAATAAAATCATAGGAATGCGCCAAAGCCCATTTAAACCCATGAATATATGCAGTTCCTAACCCTGTTTTTCCTGTTCTTTCTTCAATAAAAAGTTTTTCCGGAAACTCTGCTTGCAATGTTCGTACACGACTTGCTGTACCATCCGGAGAATTATCATCTACCACTAAAATATGAAATTCGCGAGGCTGAGAAAAAATTTCCCGAATTAGCTTTTCAATATTCTCAATTTCATTATAAGTGGGTACGATGATTATCCCATCAACCATTCTAAAAAATTTTGCACAAATGTAGGCATTTTAACTTATGCTTTCTTTCGTTTTTAATGCTTAGTTTATTCTGAAACTAATAAATTTGTAAAAAAAACTGTGTTGCAAGCTATCGAAAGGCATACTGAATATTTAGATTGGGTAACAATTGTTTTCCTCATCTGCTTTCTATTACTGGTAATCGTTAGACAACGTTTCCCTAAAAAATTCTACAATTTTGCTTCGATTCTTACTTCTAACAAATTTATGTTGTTTCGCGGAAAGGAAAGCAATCCTTTTCATGGTTTTAACATTCTCCTTTTTATTGTAAATGCACTTTCGGTATCGGTACTTATTTATTGGATATTGGATTTTTATAACTTAATTAAAGCGGATAATTACATATTAAACTACGTACGGATAGTTACTGCATATGCATGTTTTATACTTATAAAGTTTGGGGTGGAAAAAATTATTTCAAATATTTTTGACATCGATGATGCTATAGATTACTATTTATTTCAAAAACTTGCCTATAGAAACTATATTGCATTATTAATCCTACCTATAACATTATTAACCGTTTACAGTATAAAAATTACCGAATCACTAGTTTATATAATATTTACAGTAATTATTATTGCTAATTTAACAAGCTTTTTTAACATCTTTAAAAAACAGCAAAAGTTAATTATCAACAATTGGTTCTATTTTATTTTGTACCTTTGCGCTCTCGAAATTGCACCGTATTTTATTTTATATAAGCTAATTACGGTTAAATATTAGGACCTAATAAAGAATTGATATATGAAAGTGAAAACAATTTTGATTTCTCAACCAGAACCTAAGGTCGAGAATTCACCTTATTTTGATATAGAAGAAAAACAAAAAGTAAAAATTGATTTCGTTCCCTTTATACATGTAGAAGGAGTTTCTTCAAAAGAGGTGAGACAGCAAAAAGTAGATCTTTCGAAACATTCTGCAATTATACTAACTAGTAGAAATGCTGTAGATCATTTTTTTAGAGTAGCTGAAGAAATGCGTTTTAAAGTACCAGACTCTTTAAAATATTTTTGTTTAAGTGAAGCTGTTGCTTATTATCTTCAGAAATATGTAGTATACAGAAAACGTAAAATTTATGTTGGTAAACGCACTTTCCCAGAACTTTTACCGATGATAAAAAAGTATAAAAACGAAAAGTTTTTTCTACCGTCTTCTGATGTTTTGAAACCTGCAATTCCTAAAGCGCTTGATAAATTAGGCGTACAATGGAAACAAGCTGTTTTTTATAAAACAGTAGTAAGCGACCTTTCACATTTAAGTGATGTAACTTATGATATTTTAGTATTTTTTAGCCCTAGCGGCATTAAATCTCTTTTTGAAAACTTCCCTGATTTTAAACAAAACGATACTAGAATTGCTGTATTTGGAAACACAACTGTAAAAGCAGCTAAAGACCATGGACTAACTGTTAACATACAAGCTCCAACACCTAAAAACCCATCTATGACGATGGCACTTAACAAATACATTGCTGAAGCAAATAAAAAATAATTACTTTATTAATGATAATAAAGAAAGCCATTGGTCTAGACTAATGGCTTTCTTTATTATATCTATTTAAGTTCTTCAGGAGAGGCATTTTTTATTCCTCTAACTACAAGTAACGTCCATCCTATTATTAAAATGGCTCCTCCAACCGGTGTGGTAAGGGCAATCCCGCTTAAGTTTACTCCTATTAACTCATCTAAACAAAGCAAATAAATAGAACCACTAAATAAACAAACCCCTATTGTAAAACACCAATACAGTATACTAGAAGAATATTTTTTAGAATTGCCTAAAATCACTAATAACAGTGCATGATACATTTGGTACCGCACACCCGTTTCAAAAGAAGTAATTGTAGCACTATCCAATACTTTTTTTAAACCATGAGCTCCAAAAGCTCCAAAAATAACAGCCAATAAACCAAACATGGCCCCTGTAATAATATATCGTTGTCTCATAAGTAAATATTAATAAACCTCTAGTTCAAAATTACTGAAATAAGGCTTTTTGTACTATTAATAAGACTTAGAAATAAAATTATACGCTATTTCAGCAAAAAACAAAAAATTAAAAATATTTCTTTTTTTTACTAAAAACAGAATATAAATCAATCAATTATATTAAAAAATTAATTTTTTACAACGCTAAAATGATTAACCTATATCAAATTAGGATTTACAATCTAATTTATTAATTTAGCTTCATAAGCTAAACCGAAATGAAAATTATAGACCAAAATGTAATTATAGATGGAATCGATAAAACCATCTTAAATTTTTTGATGGAAAATGCCAAGCGTCCAATTTTAGAAATTGCTAAAAACATAGGTATTACTGGCGCAGCCGTTCACCAAAGACTTAGAAAATTGGAAAAATCGGGACTTATAGATAGCTCCAAACTAATTATAGATCCTAGAATTTTGGGATATAAAACCATGGCCTTTGTGGGAGTTTATTTAGATAAAGCTGTAAGTAATCCTCAAGCAGTAAATAAGCTACGTGAAATTCCTGAAGTTACTGAATGCCACTACACTACTGGTAATTGGTCCATTTTTATAAAGGTTTTATGTAAAGATAATGAACACTTAATGCATGTTCTTAATAAAAATATTCAAGGTATTGAAGGGGTCTCAAGAACCGAAACCTTTATTTCTTTAAATCAACAAATAAATCGTCAAATTAAGATTTAATATTTGTATTTATTCTAAATAAGAATTAAGTTTGACGCCATGGAAGCAGTCTTTACTTCAAAATATTACGCAGCTTACCAATGTAACCAATCTCGAAAGATCTATATCGATTTTGGCCAAAAAACCATTGCTTTTACATTTTGCCAATTATTAGCCTTTCGACATAAATTAAATAAACTAACAATAGAAGATCATATCAACGGATCTAACAAACATGGTATTGAAATTTTAAGCCTTTGTAATAGACAACATATTCTTATTTTCAACACCTTAGAAGTATTAGATGCAAAAGAATTATTAATAGGTACATTTGCAATGTTCGAGCTTCAATCCATCCTTTATTAGTTTTAGACTACTTCTAAATTTCAGTTTAAAATAGCTAATCTGTGTTTTTTTAACTATTTTTCAAAAAAAGACAGATTTATGAAAGATATAGTAAGACAAAATTTACTGATCCATGTTGATATCATGGATTTGTTAAATGAACAAATAAAAAAAGAAAGCCACTCCTCTGCTACATATTTAGCTATGGCATCTTGGTGTGATCACAACGGACTTGTTAATAGTGCGGAATTCTTCTACGAACAATCTCTAGAAGAAAGAGAGCATATGATGAAGATTTTTCATTTTATTAATGATAATGGAGGTACTGCTTATTCCCCAGAAGTAGGAAACATAAATCATGATTATGGTTCTCTAGAAGAAATTTTTAGAGCTTCATTAGACCAAGAAATCGCTATTACAAAAAGTATTCATAATATAGTTTACGAATGCAGAAACAAGCGTGATCTTACTACCGAAAACTTTTTACAGTGGTATGTGAATGAACAAATGGAAGAAGAACAAACAATACGTAGAATTCTTGAATTGTTTGATTTAATAAATGTTGAAAATGTTGGACTACTATTTTTAGATGAACGAATTAAAGATATTCGATCTAACACTAATCCTGAGTAAGTTCAATTAAACTAAAAATAAAAAAGGCGGTTTTCAACCGCCTTTTTCTATATACTAAAATAGTATTTTATGCTTTTTGCAACCAATACTTATAGTTCACTTCCTTATCTATAATTGAAGCTAATTCGTTAATTTTTACTCTTTTCTGTTCCATAGTATCACGGTAACGTACCGTAACCGATTTATCTTCTAGAGAATCATGATCTACTGTAATACAAAGTGGAGTCCCATTAGCATCTTGGCGGCGATAACGTCTACCAACTGCATCTTTCTCATCGTACTGTACTTTAAAGTCCCATTTCAGTTCGTCTACAATTTCTTGTGCTAGTTCCGGTAGCCCATCCTTTTTCACTAATGGCAAAATAGCTGCTTTAGTTGGTGCTAATACGGCTGGTAATTTTAAAACAGTACGTGATTTTCCTTCCCCTAAATCTTCTTCTTTTAAAGATGCTGAGAAAACAGCTAAAAACATTCGATCTAAACCTATAGAAGTTTCTACTACATAAGGAACATAATTTTCTCCCATTTCCGGATCATAAAAACGTAGTTTTTTACCTGAATGTTCTTCGTGCGCTTTTAAATCGAAATCCGTTCTAGAATGAATTCCTTCTAATTCTTTAAATCCGAAAGGAAAATCAAATTCAATATCGGTAGCAGCATTTGCGTAATGTGCTAATTTCTCATGATCGTGGAAACGATATTTCTCTTCTCCTAAACCTAATGAAGCATGCCATTTTTGGCGCGTTTCTTTCCATTTTTCAAACCAATTTAATTCTTCTCCTGGACGCACAAAAAATTGCATTTCCATTTGCTCGAATTCTCGTTGACGAAAAATAAACTGTCTAGCTACAATTTCATTTCTAAAGGCTTTACCAATTTGTGCAATCCCGAAAGGAATTTTCATTCTTCCGGTTTTTTGAACATTTGCAAAATTTACAAATATTCCCTGAGCCGTTTCTGGTCTTAAATAAAGATCTGTCGCACTATCAGCAGAAGCTCCAAGCTTTGTCCCAAACATTAAGTTGAATTGCTTAACGTCTGTCCAGTTTTTAGAACCACTCTCTGGGCAGGCAATACCTAACTCTTCAATCAAAGCTTTTACATCAGCTAGATTTTCTTCAGTTAAAGACTTTGCTAAACGTTCAAGAATTTCTTTCTCTTGTGCCTTGTAACGTTGTACTCTTGGATTGGTTGCTACAAACTGCGCTTCATCGAAATCTTCTCCAAATCGCTTTTTAGCTTTTGCGATTTCCTTCTGTGCTTTTTGGTTAATTTTTTCAGCATAGTCTTCAACCAAAACATCGGCACGATATCTCTTTTTAGAGTCTTTATTATCAATTAGCGGATCGTTAAATGCATCTACGTGCCCAGAAGCTTTCCAGGTTGTTGGATGCATTAAAATTGAAGCATCAATCCCGACAATGTTCTGATGCAATTGCACCATACTTTTCCACCAATATTCTTTGATATTTTTCTTTAATTCTGCACCATTCTGACCATAATCATAAACAGCACTTAATCCGTCATATATTTCACTAGACGCAAAAATATACCCATACTCTTTAGCATGGGATATTACATTCTTAAATGAATCTTCTTGTTTTGCCATATAGCAAAAATATAAAAACCGCCTAGATTTCAACTAAAAGCGGTCTGTAAAATTTTATCGTAATCGGAAAGAAGCTGTACCAATAAGTGTTGCATCGTTATAAACATAGGCTTTATAAATTCCTTCTATAAGTTTATTTTCTAAAGCATTGGCTAAAACACATACGTCTAACTCGTTATTTTCATAGTAAACAGTACTTTCTGCACTATAAACCATAATACCTCCATCGTGTTCTACAGGAATTTTATCCCCTACCAATTCATTTTCCGGATTATAAACCTGAACATATATTTTTTTATCACCGGCATCGGCTAACTCGTTAGAAGTAATGGTAAAACATGTTCGGATTTTATCGATTCTACGTGTTTTATCGTTCTCTACAAGTTTACCACTGTTTCTTACTATTACTCCTTCTGCACGTAAATTAGATATTTTAAGCCTTGAGGCTTTATCTATTTTATTTGATAAATCGGTATTTTTTAGCTGTAATGAATCTGATAAACGAGTTTTTTCAAAAAGTTCAGTTTGAGTACTATCAATCGTCATTTCCATCTGTCTGTTTCTAGCACTTAAACTATCTACTACTCGAAACAAGCGTTCTTTCTCTGCTTTCAAGTTACCAATCTCTCGCCGGTAACGCGTAATTAGCACCAGATTAGCTTCATATTCTTTTACTGAATCTAACAACATATTAATCCGATGGCGCGCATTAACTAAATCTTGATCCATTATCTGATTTTCAGCAATAGCTTCATCATATTTTACAATAAGCTCGTTTAATTCATTTTCAATAGCCGCCTTTTCTTTTTTTAGGATGGCTGTATTTTCTTTTTCTTCGTTATAAAACTTAATTGTAAATATTATAAGCCCTATTAAAGCTACTGCTAAGACGCCAATCAGAACTTTTAAAGCTGTATTATTCTTCTTTTCAGTCATCATATAAAATATTATTTTCTAAATTTAGTAGTTTAAGGTAGTATGCCGTAATCACTTAACAAATGTTTCACGATTTACTTAATCTATTTTACCCTAAAACTTGCCAGTGTTGTGATGTGGCATTGGTTAAAAACGAATATATTGTCTGTACTTCATGCTTACACCGCTTACCGTTAACGTATTATATTTCTGATAACGAGAATCCTGCTAAAAAAGTATTTAAAGGCAGGGTTAACATTAAACATGCTTATTCTCTTTTAATTTTTAAAAAGAAAAGTATGGTGCAACACTTGCTTCATAACCTCAAATATAAAGGACAATTTGAAATTAGCAGCTTTTTAGGGACTTGGGTTGGTGAAATTTTAAAAGAAAATGAAGATTTTTTAGATATAGATGTGGTTATACCTGTTCCATTACATCGTAAACGACTAGGAGAGAGAGGGTATAATCAAGTTGATGGTTTCGGAAAAAAAATTGCAGAAAAACTAAATGCAGAATTTTACGATAAAAATTTATTGAAGATTAAAGCATCCAAGCAGCGCGCTCTAAAAAAACGCATTTCTCGTTGGGAAAACATGGCTCAATCTTTCATTATTAAAGATGCTTCCGCTCTAGAGAACAAAAACATTTTATTAGTTGATGATATTTTAACTACCGGTGCAACTCTAGAAGCTTGTGTTAATTGCATTTCTAAAACTAATATTAAATCGATAAGTATAACTACCATGGCAATTACAATCTAATTATTACTTTTACAGCCAAAATAATTTCTAGTAGCCAATAACTATTAGACTTTTAAAATAATTGGTTCAACCTAAACTGAGCCTCTGAATATTTACATCTCACTTAGTGAGTAAAATTATTAGATTTTGAAGATGAAAAGTAAGTTTCCCGGAATTATAATAGGTATTGCTGTTGCTTTTTGTTTACTACAGTGTGCAAAAAAAGGGATGCCAGAAGGTGGACCTAAAGATGAAATTCCTCCTAGATTTATTAAATCCTTCCCGGAGAATTACACAACTAATTTCAACAAAAAAGAAATTAGTATTCTTTTTGATGAATTTATAAAATTAGAAAATCCACAACAACAAATAATTATTTCTCCGCCTATAGATCCTAGGCCTAATATTGCTCCTCAAGGATTAGCCAGAAAGGATATTAAAATTGAAATTACCGATACACTTCAGGAGAACACAACTTATACCATAAATTTCGGAAAAAGTATTGTAGATAATAATGAAGGAAATTCAAGTCCTTATTTTAAATACGTGTTTAGTACCGGAAGTTATATAGATTCATTAAAAGTCTCCGGTTTTGTAGAAGACAGCTATTTAAAAGAAACACCTCCTTATGTATCTGTATTACTTTACGAAATGGATAGTACCTATTCAGATTCTGTTGTATATAATAAAATTCCAAGATATGTAAGTTACACTAGAGATAGTAGCGTAAACTTCAACCTTGAAAATCTAAAAGCAGGAAAATACCAAATGGTAGCTATGTTAGATGACAATTCTAATTATAAATTCAATCCAAAAAAAGATAAAATAGGCTTTTTAGATCATCCAATTACTATCCCTACCGATAGCGTTTATACTATTTCTATCTTCCAAGAGGAATTGCCTTTTGATGTGAAACGACCGAAATTATTTAAAGGAAATCAACTAATTGTAGGATATGAAGGAAAACTAGAAATAGAAGATTTAGACCTGAATATATTATATCCGAAAATTATCGCTCCTACCACAAGAATTACTCGAGATGCTGAAACCGATACGCTTTATTACTGGTTTAAAGAACCCATAGAAAACGATAGCTTATCGATGGAAGTTGTAACATCTAATCAACGAGATACGGTATTTGTAAGAATGACAGATATTCCTAGAGATTCTTTAACCATAAGCGTAGAACCTAACGTTAATATCGCTTATAATGCGCCTATTTTTTTAAAAGCCAACACCCCTATTACTGAAAAAAATAATGATTTAATTTCGATTTTGAATAAAGATTCTATACCTGTACCTTTTACTTCTGAAATTAAACTAATAGAAAACGAGATCGTAATCAATTTCGATAAAGAAGAAAGCGAAACTTATTATTTTAAAGCTTTGCCTGGAGCGGTTATCGATTTGTTTGAACAAACTAACGACACACTCGTTAAAAAGTTTACCACAAAAGCGTATTCTGAATTTGGTAGCATCGCTATGAATTTAAGAAATGTTCGTAGCTACCCCATTATTATACAATTAACGTCAACAAAAGAAGAAGTTTACCGAGAACAAACCTTAACAAGCGGAACTTCATTTGAATTTAAAAATATAGATCCGGGAGAATATTATCTTCGAATAATTTACGATACCAATAAAAATGGAAAATGGGATACTGGTAAGTGGTTAGAACGCAGAAAACCCGAAAAAATAAGTTATTACCCAGATACCTTAGAAGTTCGAGCCAATTGGGACCAGAACTATCCTGCTTTTTATTTAGATTAATGTAAACCGGTCTCGATCCTGTAAAAATTTAAGCTGATTTCGTGTATTTTCGAGGTGAGTTTTATCGAGAGTAATTTCTTTTGCGAATTCAGTTTCGATATTTTCTTGGATTAATAGTTCGCCTAGGCAATCGTAAATAGCACTATGCCCATTGTAAATATGAGCAGCGCCATCTTTGCCAACCCTATTTACACCAACACAAAAACTCATATTTTCAATCGCTCTTGCTTTGAGTAAAGCATCCCAAGCTGCCACTCGTTTTTTAGGCCAGTTGGCCACAAAAACCAAAAGATCATAATCATCCGTATTTCTTGCCCAAACAGGAAATCTAAGGTCGTAACAAATAAGCGGACAAATTTTCCAGCCTTTATAATTTACAATCAAACGTTCTTCGCCTGCAGTATAAGTTTTATCTTCTTTAGCCAATGTAAAGGTATGTCGCTTGTCATATTTCTTGACCGTTCCATCTGGAAAGACAAAAAATAACCGATTGTAAAACTGTCTATTTTCGGTAATAATTATACTTCCAGTAATAGCCGAATTTTTCAGTTTTGCCTGCTTCTTCATCCATTGCAAAGTCTTACCATCATTTTCTTCTGCAAGATCTTCAGCATTCATACTAAAACCTGTAGTAAACATTTCAGGTAAAATGATAAGTTCTACGGAATCACTTAAAGTTTTGATTTTTTCACTAAAAAGATCTCGGTTGGCTTTGGAATCTTCCCATTTAAGATTCGCCTGAATTATTGATATATTCAAATTTTCGTTCGTACTCATATCCTAAATTTAAAGTTTTTTAAGCAACGGCTGTCAAATGATTGTTAAATCATTGCAGAAGCTCATCTTATTAAATAGCTTTATTGTGAAAATCACTCAGCAAGAACTATAATTTAATCTCACAAGGTGAGCAAAAACTCGATTTTATGTTTTTAGATACCATTAAAAATAATCCTACAATAAATAATTCTACAACCCGAAGTGTAGTGGCAGGAGCTATAGGTGGATTGGCAGGTGGAGCCGTAAAAGGATTAGTAGAATATTTTTTACCGGTTAGGAAAGTCGAAAATCGAAGCGCACAACTTAAAATTATAGATAATCTCTCTACCAAAATTACGGGAACTCCTATTAGCGTTCAGAATGAAGAACTGGCCGAACAGTTGGTAAATTTTCCTGTAGGGGCCAGCGTTGGAGCTGCTTATGGTTATGGAAAGAAAAATAAAGAGGGACTAAATATTGCAGAAGGCATTATTATGGGAACCTCAACTTGGATTTCTACCCATCAAACTTCGTTACCACTTATGGGACTTAAAGAAAAACCCACAGATGTTCCTGTAAAATTGCAGATAAACGAATTTATCGCCCATGTTTTATTCGGAATTACTACTGAATTGGTGAGAAATAAAGTGAATCAAAGCCTTAAAAAATAGCTGACAGTTTTCTATGTTAAAAAAATCTATATCCTAGGAACGAAGAGACATAAAGCAAAAAAGATCTCTCCGCAAGGTTGAGATGACACCTTTTTGCATTCAAAATTTAACCTGATTCATGATTTTTTGCCTCTCAAGTCTCTTTTCTATCTTCTAAAAGCGCAGCGATCTAACTTCTATCCTTCCAAACTTTTCATCATTCTTCGAATACGATCTTCGAGTTTTTCCGAAGACAATTTTTCACGTAACCTATCGGTAATAATCGGGAAAGAAAAAGGAGTGGGTTTCTCGCAATTTCGCCATATCATTTTTTGATGGTGTATTCGTTCTAAAGCCTCTCGCAATCGTCCTTCTTCCAGCTGATGCTCAAAAGTTTCTCTAAATGATTGTAAATACAACAAGTTATCTTCCTCGTAATCTTTAAATACACTAAACAACAACTGCGAACTGGATTGCAAATGCTTGCTTTTTACCATTTTGTTTGGATAGCCCGTAAAAACTAAACCCGCAATCACTGCAATATCCCTAAATTTTCGCCTAGCCATTTCAGTAGCATTTAAACTTTTGTAAAGATCATCCATCAAAAATTCAGCAGAAAATAAATTATTGTCAAGCACTTGCTGCATATCTATTTCCTGATCGCTCAACAATTCAAATCCATAATCATTAAAAGCTATTGAAAATGAGATTGGTAATAACAAGCTAATACGATAAGCTAGTAAACTTCCTAAAGCTTCATGTACAAACCGGCCTTCAAATGGATAAAAAATAGCATGATAACCTTCTCTGGTTTTAAAGGTTTCTATTAAAAATTCATCGCTTTTTGGTATTATCGATTCCTTTTTTTGACGCTCAAAAATACCGGTCAATGCCGAAAGTTCTTCAGACTTTCCGGTAACCGGATCATATTCTGAGGCTAAATACATTTCCTCTCGTAACAATTCACTCATCTGGGCCGAAAACGTCATTCTTCCGCCCATCCAACTAGGAACTTTAGCGGTTTTTTTCTTCGATTTTTTAACCAAAACCTGCATATTTTTAATATGAACCAACTCCAAATTTCTACCCGCAAAGGTAAATACATCACCAGGTGTTAATTTCGAAATAAACCACTCTTCAATCGTACCAATATAACCACCTTTCATATATTTTACGCTCAGCATCGCATCGCTTACAATCGTGCCAATTTGCAAACGGTGGCGCATAGCTACCCCACGATGATTCACTTTAAACTTTCCATCTTCTTCAATTTCTACTTTTTTATATTCGTCGTAAGCCTGTAAACTCTGGCTGCCTTTGGTAATAAAATTCAGTATCCAACGCCAGTCATCTTCGGTCATCGCCTGAAAGCAAAATGTAGATTTTATTTCAGGATAAATATCTTTAGGAAAAAATCCGTTTGAAACCGCCAAGGTCGTTAAATACTGTACTAATACATCGAAACTCAGCAAATACGGAATTCGATCTTCTACCGCTTTTTTTTCGACTGCTTTTTGTAAAGCAGAAGCTTCGATTAATTCGATAGCATGAGTGGGTAAAAAATAAATTACACTTTCTTTTCCCGGCTGGTGACCACTACGACCGGCGCGCTGCAGAAAACGTGCTACGCCTTTTGGGCCGCCAATCTGGATAATGGTTTCTACCGGTGCGAAATCGACTCCTAAATCTAAACTCGACGTACAAACCACCGCTTTTAAACTTTCGTTCCTTATCGCCTGCTCTACCCACAATCGAGTCTCTTTATTGATGCTCCCGTGATGCATGGCTAATTCTCCTGCAAACTCAGGGTATTTACTTATCAACTTCTGAAACCATAATTCGCATTGCGATCGGGTATTAGTAAAAAGCAGTGTAGTTCTCGAATTTTTAATAATCGGCACCACTTCATCAATTAAATGCAAGCCCATGTGTCCCCTCCAAGGAAATTTCTCCATGGTCTCTGGGATTATTGATTTTATTTTTATCTTTTTCTGAAGATTCGCCCTTATTAATTCTGAATGCTGAAGCGCTTCAGATTCTGGTCCCAGCAATACTTCTCTTGCCTGCTGAAGATTGCCTATAGTTGCTGAAATTCCCCAAATTCGGAGCTTTTTTGAAACCGTTTTCAATCGCGATAATGCCAATTCTACCTGAACTCCTCGTTTACTACCCAAAAGTTCGTGCCATTCATCAACTACAATGGCTTCCAGGTTTTTAAAGGTTTTATCGTAGTTTTTAGAAGAGAGTAAAAGATGTAAACTCTCTGGAGTAGTAATTAGTAAATCGGGCATCGATTTTTTTTGTGCAGCACGTTCTTTTTGTGAAGTATCACCAGTTCTAATTCCTACTGTTAGATTGGTGCCTAACCCACTAGCAAAACGTTCAGCAGCTTGTTTAATTTCTACAGAAAGTGCACGTAAAGGCGTTATCCAAATCGCTTTTAATTCTTTTTTGTGTTTGGTTTTATAATCGGGATTGTTTTTAATGTAATTCAGAACGATCGGTACCCAAAGCGCGTAGGTCTTACCACTTCCTGTAGGTGCATTTAGAAGTCCGTTTTTCTTTTGCAGATAAGCTTTCCAGGCATCCTTCTGAAATTTAAATGGTTTCCAACCCTGCTCGGCAAACCAATCATCAGCAATTTTCAAAAGTTCCGTTCTCGTCATCTATAATGCTTAGTTACTAAAAAGCCTTCATATTTTATACAATGAAGGCTTTTAGTTTCAATTAAATACTTTGTAATGCTGTCTTCTTTTCTGCAGGGATTTTTCGCTCTTCCTCTTGCTGAAATAATTGCGGATACTGATTTTTCAGCATCTGCTGATGTATAGAATCCATCTTTCTTATTTCCTGCTGAAATTCTTCCGGTAAACTTCCAGTCTGGAAGAAATCACTTCCGAAGAAGTTGTTTCCCACTGAAGTGGAATCGTTAAAAAACTGCTGCATCATCGCTGAAGACATTTCATCGTCTCCAAAAAATCGTTTAAAGTGTTGCCTAAGTTCGTCGCTATTAGCAATCGCTTCTCCATTAACACTACCGTAACTGTAAGTATACGTTGAGTCGTAACTTTTTAAGTTACCGTTTTCATCAAACTCCTTGTTCACCGTCCAGCTACCTTCCGGCTTTTCGTTGTTAGTTTTGGAACTTAATCCCAAATTGCTATTCTCATCAGTCTTTTTCTCCTGTGCGTTGCAGCCGGTAAACCCTAAAACTGCTAATGCCAACATTACGATTGATGTTCTCATTGTTACACATTTTAAATTTATAATCCAGTTAAAAATGACATCTGATTTTAAGCAATTTAAATACCAAATTGTTCAGACTGACATTAAAAAATTTATAAAATTATATCCTGAATTATGGAATTAGTGCTTTTAAATCTTCGAGCGTATTGGCTTCTTCAATTTTCTTATCGGTACGCCAGCGTAAAATGCGCGGAAACCTGGTCGCTACCCCACTTTTATGCCTTTTAGACTCAGCTATTCCTTCAAAAGCCACTTCAAAAACATGATGCGGCGTTACGCTTCTTACCGGTCCAAATCGTTCTAAGGTGTTTTTCTTAATCCAGGCATCTAATTTTCTGAATTCAGCATCGGTTAAACCACTATACGCTTTGGCGAAAGTGACCAACTCTTCTTTTTTCTCATCCCATAAACCAAAAGTATAATCGGTAAATAAATTACTTCGTCTACCATGACCACGCATTGCATAGGTAAGTACTGCATCAATAGTTAATGGATCAACTTTCCATTTCCACCAATCACCTTTCTTACGTCCTACCAAATATGGAGAATCCAAACGCTTCAGCATTAAACCTTCAGATTTTACTTCTCTAGAACGTTCTCTTTCTTCAGCAGCTTCCTCCCAACTTTTAAACTGAATGGTTTGCGATAAATGTAACGGCAGCTTGTCAGACCTAACTTCAGCATATAATTTCTCTAAAATCGTTCTGCGTTCCTGAAATGCATTTTGCCGAATATCTTCGCCTTGCCATTCTAACACATCGTAGGCTTTTAGAATCACCGGTGTTTTTTTCAATAAGCTTTTTGAAATGGTCTTTCTACCGATACGAGTTTGCAAATCTTTAAAAGTTCCGATTTCTCCTTCAGGATAAGGTAAAATTTCACCATCGATCACTGTTCCGTTAGGAATTACACCGAGAAATTTTTCGAATTCCGGATATTTATCAGTGACCAGTTCTTCCCCACGGCTCCATACAAATAATTCATCATTTCTAACAATTACCTGCGATCGGATACCATCCCATTTATGCTCTGCACTCCATTCGCTAACATCACCTAAATCTTTTGGTTCATCTTCGATGGCATAGGCCAAATAGAACGGATAAGGTTTGGATAAAAAATCCTCTTCGTTTTCTTCTAATATCAGCTTAGTATAGGTTTTCGCCGGATTCCAATCGCCCATTAATTTATATGCCAATATATCCTCGTCGATAGCTGTAGCTTTAGAAAGTGCTCTAGTCATTAACTTCTGACTCACTCCAATTCTAAAACTTCCGGTAATTAGTTTAGTGAATACAAAACGCTCGTAATAATTTAAACTGAGCCAATTCTCTTTTAAATATTCTTTTTTCTCTTCTTCAGATTTTGGTTTTAGATCGATGATTTCCTGTAAAAATTGCGTCAAACTTTTTTCTGAAGAGTCTTGAGAAGGCGGGATTACTAAAGCAATAGTTTCTGCTAAGTCACCTACAATATGATACGATTCTTCAAATAACCACAACGGAATATTTGCAATTTCTGAAGCCCACCCCCGCATTAACGTTGTATTTACAGGCCTTGGCGGACGGCGATGAGAAAGAATGGCTATCGTCCAGACTTTATCGCGATTAGGAGCATTATTAAAGTATTTGGTTAATGCTTCAACCTTTAAGGTCGTTTTATTAGTGGTATCCAGTGTTTTTATAAGTTCTGCAAACTGTCTCATTCGTCTTCGGTTTTAGAAGTTTGCTCGGCGTTTTCTTCCTCATACTGCGTTTGCTCGGTTCTTGCATCATAACCAAGCTCTCTAAGATATTTCGAAAATATATCGGTATATCCGTGCGTACAAATAATTTTTTCAGCTCCTGTTTCTTTTATAGAAGATAATAAGCCTTTCCAATCACAATGGTCGGAAAGTACAAATCCGCGGTCGATGGCCCGGCGGCGGCGTGCCCCCCGAAACGTCATCCATCCACTTGCTGAAGCGGTAACGTAAGGCACCATTTTTTTGATCCAAGGAGTACCATGAGCACTAGGCGGTGCTATCACAATATTCCCTTTAATTTCTTCCTTCTTTACTTCACGGGTAATTCTTATAGTTTCAGGCATTTCTAGTTGCGGCCGTAAAACCTCAGTCATATTCTCAATTGCTCCGTGTGTGTAAATTTTTCCAATAGAAGGATCCAAATATTTCAGTAATCGCTGTGCTTTTCCTAATGAATAACCAAAAATTACCGATGTTTTACCTTCCGACTGGTTTTGTTGCCACCAGTTATTTATTTCAGCAAAAACCTCTTCCTGCGGTTGCCATTTAAAAGCCGGCAAACCAAAAGTGCATTCAGTAATAAAGGTATGACATTTTACAGGTTCGTAAGGTTTAGCTAATCCATCGGCCTCGGTTTTGTAATCACCTGTAAACACCCAAACCTCACCTTTATATTCCACCCTAATTTGAGCAGAACCAATAATATGCCCAGCAGGATGAAAAGAAAATTTCACGTTATTAACAGTAAAAGTTTCATCCCAGTCTTTACCACTAACATTAATTTCTCCTAACCGATGTTTTATAATTGGTATATTACTATGATGAGTAATATATTTCTTATGCCCCCAACGAGAATGATCAGCATGTCCATGCGAAATAATTGCTTTATCTACTGGCCGCCATGGATCCAGATAAACATCGGCCTGAGCACAGTAAATTCCTTTTTCATTAAATGCCAACAAGGGAGTTTTCATCTATAAAGCTTATTTATTCAGCTGCAATTGTCATGAAATTAGGTAAAATAGAAAGGCTAAAAAAGGGATTAAGAAAAGATTAGTAATTCTTTGATTACGAAAAATCTAAATTTTCAACAAAATTTTAAAGTCTTTATTTATATTTACTGCCAAAATCCCTAAATATGTCATTTTCAGATTTGTTCGGCTCAGGAGAGCACTTAAGAAATTTAAGCCATTTTGCGGCTATTGTAAATCTTGCCGCTATAGATGGTGAAATTAATACTGAAGAAGAAAAGTTATTAAGGCGCTTTGCCGGAAAGCTAGATATTACTGAGAGTGAATATCAAAAAGTATTGGAAAACCCTAAAGCATATCCCCTTACCGCTTCTCACAATAGCGAGAAAAGATTAGAACGTCTTCATGATCTTTTTAAGATTATTTTTGCAGATAGCCGTATTGAAGAAGAAGAAGCCGGGCTAATTAAACGTTATGCTATTGGCCTTGGTTTTTCCAGCGAGGCTTCAGAAAATATTATCAAAAAATCTATCCGGATTTTTAGTGGGCAGATTCCTTTTGAAGATTATCAGTATTTATTAAACAAGCAGGATTAATCCTCAAATGCTTTCATAAATTCTTCTGCTTTTTCCACCATTTTTTTGCTTCCGCAGAAAATGGGAGATCGCTCGTGCAATTCGGTTGGTTTAATATCCATTATACGTTGGTAACCATCAGTAGCTTTTCCTCCGGCCTGCTCTACAATGTAGGCCATAGGATTGCATTCGTACAGCAAACGAAGTTTTCCCTTTTCGTGCTTAGAACTTTTTGGATAAATATAGATACCTCCTTTAATCATGTTTCGATGAATGTCTGAAACCATAGAACCAATATATCTTGAAGTATAAGGGCGATCTCCTTCTTCTTCCTGACAATATTTTATGTATTTTTTTACACCTGTTTGGAAATGTGCATAATTTCCTTCATTAATTGAATATATACTTCCTATCTCAGGAAACTTCATGTCTGGATGAGAAAGATACCAAGATCCTAAAGCAGGATTCAAAGTAAAACCATTCACACCATGACCTGTGGTATAAACTAACATTGTTGAAGTTCCGTAAATAATATATCCAGCGGCTACCTGCAAATTACCGGGTTGTAAAAAATCTTTTTCGGTTACCGGAGTTCCTATAGGTGTTACTCTACGATAAATAGAAAAAATTGTTCCCACCGATACATTCACATCTATATTAGAACTACCGTCTAATGGATCCATCAGGACCACATATTTGTTTTTATTATCATTTTTACTTCCCGAAATAGTAATATATTCATCGTTTTCTTCAGAAGCTATTCCGCAAACAATTTGGCGATTTGTCAAGGTTTTAATAAAAGTTTCATTAGCAAAAACATCCAATTTTTGTTGCTCTTCTCCTTGAATATTTTGCTCACCTACTGCTCCGGTTATGTCTACCAGTCCAGCTTTATTTACTTCGTGATTTACAACTTTTGCAGCTAATCTAATTGAACGAATAAGCCTTGATAATTCTCCTGTTGAGTATGGAAAATCTGATTGATTATCGATAATAAACTCTCCTAGTGTTGGTCTTGTGTTAGCCATTTGATATTTTGCAGTTTATATCTAAATTATTCAATTTATAGCTATTTATAACGTTTTCGATAACAATTTAACATATTTTAAAATATAATTTATGAATCTTATTATTCGCGAAGGCACAAAAAAAGATATGCCAGCTGTATTTGCACTAATACAGGAACTTGCTGAATTTGAAAATGAACCGGAAGCCGTACAAATAAGCATACGAGATTTGGAAAAAGACGGATTTGGAACAGCTCCCTTATTTTCTTGTTTTGTTGCCGAAATTGATGGAACTATAGAAGGTATGGCTTTATTTTACAATCGATATTCTACTTGGAAAGGCAAAACCATACATTTAGAAGATTTAGTGGTAAAAAAATCATCTCGAAATAAAGGTATAGGGAAACACTTATACCGCAAAGTAATTGAACATGCTAAAGAACAAGGATGCCAACGTGTAGAATGGGTTGTGCTGAATTGGAATACAAATGCTGTAAACTTCTATAAAAAAAGTGGCGCTACAGTATTTGACGATTGGCAAACCGTACAAATGGACAAAGAAGCTATTGATGCCTTTTGTAGTAACTAAAATTCAATACATAGAAGCTAATTTATTATTAGCACATATGTTTTACTATTCAATTAGCACTTAAATAACGTTAAGCTTTAGCAAAGGTCTCTTGTTTACTATAGTTTATAGAATTAGATTGCTATTTTTGTTAACTTAAGCTTTTAACTATGAATTATATTATACGAGAGGCAAAACGTACCGATATGCCTCAGGTACTAGAATTGATAAATGAATTAGCAAAACATGAAAATGCCTCTGAACAAGTAGAAATATCAGTTTCCGATCTTGAACAAGAAGGTTTTGAAAACGGTAATTTTAAATGTTTTGTTGCTGAAGTAGAAAACAAAATTGTAGGAATGGCTTTAGCCTATTTTCGATTTTCTACTTGGAAAGGACGAACTGTGCATTTAGAGGATTTAATTGTTACTGAAAGTCACCGAGGAACGGGGCTAGGAAAAGCTTTATACCAACGCGTAGTAAAATATGGATACGACCATGATGTAAAACGAGTAGAATGGGTTGTTTCCGAAGGAAATACAAACGCTATAGAGTTTTATGAAAACTCTGGTGCAAATATTAAAAAGAATTGGTATACGGTACACATGTCCGAGAACGTTATAAAAAAGAAAATAGAAGAATATAACGAATGAAAGTCTTCAAATTTGGAGGTGCATCTGTAAAAGATGCAGCAAGTGTCTATAATGTTTTAAAAGTATTACATAAGCATAATGCTAAAGATTTACTCATTGTTATTTCTGCAATGGGCAAAACTACTAATGCATTAGAAAAGCTTATTCAAAAATATTTAAGTGGTAGTTTTCCTTCAGAAGAAATTGTAGATTTAAAACAATTTCACAATCTGATTATACAAGAGTTATTTAATAGTGAGAAAGCTGCTGTGTATCCAAAAATCAATCAATTATTCGAAGAATTAAATGCTTTTTTAATCGGTAATAAATCGAATGGATACGATTTTGTATACGACCAAATAATTGGTTTTGGAGAATTACTTTCAACCACCATTGTAAGTGAATTTTTAGCAGAACAAGGCATTAAAAACACTTGGTTAGATGCCAGAAGTTATATAAAAACAGACACAGTTTATAGAGATGCAAATGTAGATTGGGAAAAAACTCAAAAAAATATTTTGGAGGGGATTCAACCAAATACAATAAACATCACTCAAGGATTTATAGGTTCAGATACTAACAACTTTACAACCTCTTTAGGTCGAGAAGGTAGTGATTATACTGCCGGTATTTTTGCGTATTGCTTAAATGCAGAAAGCGTAACTATCTGGAAAGATGTTCCCGGAGTTTTAAATGGAGATCCTCGTGTATTTGAAAATGCACAATTACTTCATCAAATTTCATACGAGGAGGCTATAGAATTAGCTTTTTACGGTGCTTCTGTAATTCACCCTAAAACACTTCAACCCCTTCAAAAAAAAGAAATTCCGTTACAGGTTAAATCATTCTACGAGCCAGATAATCCGGGAACTATCGTTTGTAAAGGAAATGGTAAACCTGTACAACCTGCAATTCCTTGTTTTATAGTGAAAAGAAATTTGGTACTCATTTCACTTTCTACCTTAGATTTCTCTTTTATGGTAGAAGAAAATATTAGAGATGTATTTAATCTGTTCCATAAATATCAAATGAAAGTAGATCTTATTCAAAATTCAGCCATCAGCTTTTCGGTTTGTGTAGATAATAAATTTAACCAACTTTCAGCTCTAATTCAAGAACTTAAAGCTCGTTTTAAAGTATCTTACACTACGGGAGTTTCTTTATACACTATTAGGCACTTCGATCCTCAATCGATAGACCGCATCGAAAACGGGAAGCAAATTCTACTAAAACAACTTACGCATAATACTGTGCAAATGGTTACTGTAGAAATAAAGAATTTCTAGATTTAATATATTTGATAAAAATTAATCATAACCCATGGGATTTGTTACTGCCAAAGAAGTTGCCAAAATAATGAAGCTAGAGAAGCTCGGTCTTCTTGGCACCTCTATGGGGTGGATGGTTTTACGAACTACTAAATTATCACGCCTTAATAAAGAATATCAAAAACGAAAGAACCTAGAAGGAACTGAATTTATAGATTCTATACTAGAAGGTTTTGAAATTCAATTCGATATTCCCGAAAAAGATTTAAAACGAATTCCAAAAGAAGGGCCTTTTATTACGATTGCCAATCACCCGCTTGGTGGAATTGATGGAATGATATTAATGAAACTATTATTAGCTCAACGAAAAGACTATAAAATAATAGCTAATTTTTTACTTCATCGATTAGATCCTTTGCGACCATTTATAATGGCGGTTAACCCTTTTGAAACCCATAAAGATGCTAAATCTAGCGTTGGTGGTATTAAAGAAGCTTTAGGTCATTTACGAGATGGGCATGCTCTGGGGATGTTTCCTGCCGGAGAAGTATCTACTTATAGAGATGAAAAACTTATTGTAGATAAACCTTGGGAACCAGTTGCAATGCGATTAATCCAGAAAGCAAAAGTTCCGGTAATCCCAATCTATTTTCATGCAAAAAATAGTACATTTTTTTATCGATTAGCTTCCATGAGCGACGTGTTTAGAACCGCGAAGCTACCTAGTGAAATGCTATCGCAAAAACGCCGCAAAATAAAAGTGCGTATCGGGAACCCGATATCCGTAGAAGACCAATCAAAATATAAAGATTTAGAAACTTTTACAGCCTACTTACGCCGTAAAACCTATATGTTAGCCAATGTTTTTGAAAAGAAAAAACTCTTCGAAAAACTACCGCAAACTTTAAAACTTCCAAAATTTCCAAAGAAAATCGCTACAGAGATTCAGACCGAATTGATGGAAGAAGAAATCGAAAATTGCCGAAAACTCGATAAAAAATTATTAGATAGTAAAAATTACGAAGTCTTTTTAGCAAAAAAAGAAATTATTCCACACATTTTACAAGAAATTGGACGATTACGAGAAATCACTTTTCGAGCAATAGGAGAGGGCACTAATAACGCATCAGATTTAGATGAATTTGATGATTATTACTACCACTTATTTCTTTGGGACAACGAGGCTAAAAAAGTAGTTGGAGCCTATAGAATGGGGATGGGTTCTGAAATTTTTGAGAAACACGGAATCGATGGTTTCTATCTTCAGAATTTATTCCGCTTTGAGCCTGAACTTCACCAAATGATGAGCGAATCTATTGAGATGGGAAGAGCCTTCATCGTTAAAGAATATCAGCAAAAACCAATGCCTCTATTTTTACTATGGAAAGGCATTGTGCATTGTACACTGCGCTTCCCTGAAAACAAATATTTAATTGGCGGAGTAAGTATAAGTAATAAATTTTCTGAATTTTCAAAATCATTAATGATAGAATTTATGCGCTCTAATTATTACGACCCGTATGTGGCTCAATATATTAGACCTAAAAAAGAATTTAAGGTAAAACTTAAAGATGCCGATAAAAATATTGTGTTTGATAAAAACGATGCTGACCTTAATAAATTCGACAAATTAATTGACGAAATTGAACCCGGAAACCTACGCTTACCGGTGCTTATCAAAAAATACATTAAACAAAATGCTAAAGTTGTAGCTTTTAATGTAGATCCGCTTTTTAACAATTCCGTAGATGGGCTTATGTACATTCAGATTTCAGACTTACCGGAAAGCACAGTAAAACCCGTAATGGAAGAATTTCAGAAGAAATTAGAAGAAGATAAAATTGCCGAAAATTGATGGTTTTCTTGTTAATTTCATGTTATTCTCAATCCATATTTAGGTAAGAAATACGTCAATTCATATCTTCCAAAAAAAGAAAAATTGTTATGGAAAAGATATTAATTGCTGGTGCTACTGGAAATACCGGTAAGCGCATAGTCGAAATACTAAATAGCTCAGAAAGTTTCGCTCCCGTTGCTATGATTCGTAAAGAAGAGCAGCAACAAATTTTTGACGATATGGGAGTTAAAAGTGTATTAGCCGACTTAGAAGGCGATGTAAATAAGGCTTTCGAAAAAGTTCCTGAAATCGATAAAGTAATATTCGCGGCAGGATCAGGAAGTAAAACCGGAGCCGATAAAACAACTAGTGTAGATGAAGAAGGCGCTAAAAAACTAATTGATGCTGCCAAAGAGAACAAAGTGAAAAAATTTATTTTATTAAGCTCAATGGGAACTAATAATCCTGAAGAAGCTGATGAAAGTATGCAGCATTACTTAAAAGCAAAAAAAGCAGCGGATGAGTATTTGCAAGCTAGCGGACTTACCTATACAATTGTAAGACCCGGACAGTTAAGTGATGATATGGGAATTGCAAAAGTAAAAGTAGCTAAACAATTAGGAGAGTATGGAGAAATTCCTCGTGATGATGTTGCTTTTATTATGGTAATGGCGTTGGCTGACCCGTTAACTAAAAATATGGTTTTTGAAGCTATTGAAGGAGAAACTCCAATTAAACAAGCACTTATTGAACTTAGCGGAATTGGATGAAAATTAGAAAAAATCAATTAAAAAAGGATGGTAAAAAACCATCCTTTTTTAATTGATTTATAAATATTCTCTCACAAATTTTTTACAATACAATTTTATTTCGTCTCGTGCTTTCTCAAAAGCATCATGTATTTCTCTATCCGAACCTTTAACCGTAGATGGATCTTTAAAATTCTGGTGAAGCACCTTCGTTTTTTCCGAGAAAAATACGGGACAAGTCTCTTTGGCATGATCACAAACCGTTATCACAAAGTCAAAATCCACATTTTCATATTCTTCTACTAAATTACAAGTGTGATCGCTAATATCAATCCCATCTTCTTGCATTATGGCAATAGATCTTGGTTTTACTCCATGTTTTGCAACCCCTGCACTATAAAATTGAGCTTTTTTCATTCCAAAATAGTTAAGGTAACCATGAGCTATTTGGCTACGGCAAGAATTTCCGGTACACAACACAAGGACATTTTTCATAGAAGCTTTTGCTTTACATTACCTGCTAAAATATTCAACTACTGAAAATTTTAAGTGATTTTCGCTAATATAGAAAGGAAATTATAGAGGTTTGTTTCTTGTATGTTAAGCCTATTTGAAATTAACCTATTAACAATACGTTATTATTTGTATTAAATTGAAAATAAAAAAGCCTGAAGTAACATACTTCAGACTTTTAAATAAAGGTTTAAGTCCGATTACTTTTCGGCTTCACCAAATTCTTCAATTATCTTGTTAGCAATAACTTCTGCTAAACGCTTATTAGATTCTACTGTCCATCCAGCTATATGGGGACTCAATATAGTATTAGGCATAAACATTAATTCTTGCATGGCTTTAGGAACTGCCTCAGCCGCACTTACCGCTACATATTTCTTATTTGCAAAAAGACTCTCAAAAGAAGATTTTTCATATTCCAAAACATCTAATCCGGCACCTAATACTTTTTTAGATTGTAAGGCAGCTACTAAATCCTCAGTAACTACATTTTTACCTCTAGAAGTATTTATAAACCAAAAAGGTTTTGCAAATTGACTAATAAAATCGGCATTTACCATTTTATTAGTGACTTCTGTCCACGGCACATGTAAACTTACTACATCACATTTATTAGTGAATTCTTCCCAACTTACTTGGGTTGCATTACTATCGTCTACATCTTCTTTAATATCATAACAAATAACTTCTACATCAAAACCTCTTAATTTTTTAGCAAAAGCTTTTCCCATATTTCCGTATCCTAAAAGTCCTACGGTTTTACCGTCTAGCTCTATTCCTCGGTTATCTTCTCTAGCCCAAAGTCCTTCTCGGACTTCCCTATCTGCTTTATTTAGTTTATTAAAAAGAGATAACAACATACCTAAGCTATGCTCACCTACTGCATTTCTGTTACCTTCTGGTGCAGAAAATAATTTTACGCCTCTCTTTTTTGCATATTCAACGTCTATATTTTCTAGACCTGCTCCTACTCTTGCAATAAATTTAAGATTAGGAGTTGCATCTATAAAATCTTTATCGATTGTATACCGGCTACGGATTACAATTCCATCATAAAGATGCTGATTTTGTATAGTTTCCTCTCTGGTTTGATTAAATCCTTCGATATTGTGATGCCCCGCATCTGCCAATAACTTCATCAAATTAGGATGATTGGTATCGGCGTGTAAAATAATCATTTTAAAAAGTTTTTATTAGTATTTAGTGATTGCTCTATAGAATAGCTAATACAGTAAAACGCTTCACTTTTAAATACATTATATGCACTTAAAAATGTTTGATTTTTTTGATATAAAAGAATTGAATTAAAAAAGTACTCGATACTTTTAATTTTAAAAAGCGTTTTTGAGAAAGTATGTTGTTGAAATTTGAAAAGTGTCATATTCAACCGCTACGAGCTTTCAAATTTAGCAAATCCTTTCAATATTTTGAAGAAAAAAAGGCAGAATCTTAAAATCCCAAAATAAGTTTTGCAATCAAAAAGTAAGTCAGAATACCAAAAACATCATTACTCGTAGTAATAAATGGCCCTGTAGCAACAGCAGGATCTATATTGTTTTTATCTAACACTATTGGAATTATCGTTCCTATTACAGCTGCTAATAATATTACAGATATTAAAGCTACACCAATACTTATCGATTCGGTATATGATGTATGAAAACCAAAGCTACTTATAAAGAATACTATTATTGCAATACAAAGTCCGTTTACTATAGCTAAAGAAGTCTCTTTTAATAATCGTTTAGCTATTATATTTCCTTTTAGGGTACCATTAGCTAAACCTTGTACTACAATTGCACTTGATTGCACCCCAACATTACCTGCTGTTGCCTGAATTAAAGGAACAAATAATAATAACTTCGGGAAGGTTAGCATAGCGCCTTGAAATCCTGAAATTATACTAGCAGCTCCTAAACCTCCGAACATACCAATAAGCAACCACGGTAATCGGGCACGGGTTTGTTTAAAAACATTATCATCTACTTCTATATCTTCAGAAAAACCAGCTGCCATCTGATAATCTTTATCTGCTTCATCTTTGATAAAATCGACAATATCATCAATTGTAATGCGCCCTACTAATCTTTTAACCTCATCAATCACAGGGATGGCTTCTAAGTCGTATTTACGCATTATTCTGGCCACTTCTTCACCTTCGGTATGAACTGTTACATAATCTACATTCGGGATATAAATATCACGTATATTTTCGTTGTTATGCGCAGTAAGTAAATCTTTTAAGGAGAGTCTTCCTTTTAGCCTATTTTTATCATCAACCACATAAATAGAATGTACACGAGTTACATTTTCTGCTTGTGCTCGCATTTCTGTCATACAGCCAACCACACTCCAATTTTCATTAACTTTCACCAACTCTTTTGCCATTAAACCTCCGGCAGAATCTTCATCGTAACGTAAAAGTTCAACAATATCTTCTACATGCTGCTCATCATCTATTTCAGAAATTACTTGCTGCTGAAGCTCTACTGATAGTTCGTTAATAATATCGGCAGCATCATCAGTATCCATTTCAACCAACTCATTCGCAATTTCCTTTGCGGAAAGTGATTCAAGGATACGTTCCCGAACGCTATCTTCTAATTCCATAATTGCCTCTGCCGTTTTATGGCTATCAAGCAATTTTATAAGATAGATCGCATCTTCTTGGCTAAGTTCTGTAACGATTTCTGCAATATCAGCATGGTGAATATCATCTAAATGCAGTTTCAACTCTTCATCTTTCTTTGTTTCGATGAGGAATTGAATTTTTTCAATTAGTTCGTTACTGATTTGAAACTGCATAGGGCTGAATTTTTAGTGTCAATGATATGAAATCTTCCGTACTAAGCTGTTCTGGGCGTTTACCAAAGATAGCATCTTCTCGTAAACTGCCTGGTAAATTAAGAGTTTTTAAACTATTTCTTAAGGTTTTACGGCGTTGTTGGAAAGCTGTTTTAACAACTCTAAAGAATAATTTTTCGTTACAAGGTAACTCATAATTTTCTTTTCTTGTTAACCTCAATACTCCACTATCTACTTTTGGAGGCGGATTAAAAACCGTAGGAGGCACAGTGAACAAATACTCTGCTTCATAAAAAGCCTGTGTTAATACCGAAAGTATTCCATACGCTTTACTTCCTTCTTTTTCACAAATTCGCTTAGCCACCTCTTTCTGAAACATTCCTGAAAATTCAGGAATCTGATTCCTCATCTCCAACACTTTAAATACAATCTGAGTGGAAATATTATAAGGGAAATTTCCGGTAACCGAAAAAGGTTTATCACCAAAAATAGCGGTAAGGTCGTACTTTAAAAAATCTTGTTCGTGAATGCGCTCACGGAGTTTTAAATAATGTGCTTGTAAATACTCTACACTTTCAGAATCGATTTCAACAACATGAACTTCTATACTTTTTTCTAACAAATATTTAGTTAGAACGCCCATACCAGGCCCTATTTCTAAAACATAGTCGTATCCGGAAAAACTTAATGTATCTGCAATTTTTTCAGCAATATTCTCATCATTTAAAAAATGTTGCCCTAAATGTTTTTTCGCTTTAACGGCATCTTCATTTACTTGACGAACTACTTTAGTACGGTAATCATTTTTATATTTTTTCTTACTCATATTGCTGTTTTTACTATGTTATTATTGTTGATCGATAACCTGAAGCTCTGTAGTAAATTCAACAAACTTTCCTTTAAAAGGAGCTGTTTTAGCTACCATATCGGCATGATTTTCAACATAAAATGTTTTTAAATGCGCCATGCTCTCAGCGGTATATTGAATTGAATAGGTTACTCCTCCCATAGGCTCTCTTGCTAAAACTTTAGTCATTAAAGCTTTTGTAAATTTTCCCGTAGCCAACATTGCCGGAATCTGTTCTTTTTGCATCCAGCTTTTCCATTCGTTATGCACTTCTTCTTCTACGTTTACCGTTACGTTATAGATAACCATAATTTAATAGCTTTTATTCTAAAAATGCGAAAGTACAATTAAAAACTAAAGTGATTCACCTCATTTAAAATTATACATGCTTTTCTGATTATTCTATAGTAAAAAAAGAACATTTTTATCTTATGTACAAGCAATAAAAAAGCGCATTTTGAAGGTTTCAAATGCGCTTTTAAATTAATACTGTATTAAAAAATATTAGTTGATGATATCAAACCCTGTATATGGAACCAATACTTCTGGAATTTTAATTCCATCTTCTGTTTGGTAATTTTCTAGAATACCAGCCAATACTCTTGGTAAAGCTAATGCACTACCATTTAAAGTATGTACCAATTCCTTTTTTCCTTCTTTATTTTTATAACGAAGTTTAAGACGATTCGCTTGAAAGGTTTCAAAATTAGATATAGAACTAATTTCTAACCAACGATCTTGTGCGGTAGAAAAAACTTCGAAATCGTAAGTTAATGCTGAGGTAAAACCTAGATCCCCTCCACATAATCTTAAAATTCTATATGGAAGTTGAAGTTCTTTCAGTAAATCTTTCACATGATTTACCATATTTTCTAAAGCATTATATGAATTTTCTGGTTTTTCTATACGAACCAATTCTACTTTATCGAATTGATGCAATCTATTTAACCCTCTAACATGAGCTCCATAAGACCCCGCTTCTCTTCTAAAACATGGTGTATACCCAGTACAAGCAATTGGAAAATCTTTATCTGTTAAAAGACGATCTCGATACATGTTAGTAATTGGCACTTCTGCCGTAGGTATCATATATAAATCGTCTGCCGGCATATGATACATTTGCCCTTCTTTATCTGGTAACTGCCCAGTACCATAACCAGAAGCTTCATTCACCATTAACGGCAATTGATATTCTGAATATCCGGCTTGAGTTGCTTTATCTAAAAAATAAGAAATTAAAGCTCGTTGTAACCGAGCTCCTTTACCTTTATAAACAGGAAATCCTGCTCCGGTAATTTTATTACCCAATTCAAAATCAATAATATCGTATTTCTTAGCTAATTCCCAATGTGGCATAGAACCTTCGGCTAATACAGGAATATCGCCTTCTTTAAACACTTCTTCATTATCTTCTTCTGAAACTCCCGAAGGCACTACTTCATTCGGAACATTCGGGATAGTATAAAGCAGTTTTTCTAGCTCTGCAATAGTATTTGCTAAAAGTTCGGAATATTTTTTAGAATCTTCTTTTAAAGTTCCGGTTTTCTCTTTTAAAATAGTTGCTTTTTGATGTTCTCCATTTTTAAACATCAAACCAATCTGTTTGGATAATTTATTCGATTCGGCCAAAGTCTCATCAAGTTTGGACTGAGTAGATTTTCTCAAATCATCCAATCTCAGTACCTCATCGAAAATGGAGGTAGCATCAAAATTTCTCTTTTTCAATGCTTCAATATACGCTTCTTTATGCGCTTTGATGTTGTTAACTTGTAACATAAGGCCTCTATAATTTTAATTGCCGTTAATAAATTGTATAAGCTACAAATTTAGGAAAAGTGTAGCTATTTATTCGTTTAATTTAGAAGGTAAAATCCAATCGTTATGCCAAAAGAAATTCCATTCGGTATTTGCTAAATCTACATCCGGATTTATTAATTGAACTTTTGGACGCCCATTTACAGATATTTTTGTATTTACATACACTTCTACATCTTTACCTTTTGCTGCAAAGTCTTCTTTTAAATGTTGTGAAAATTGCCAAATTAAATCGGGTTTAGAATTAATAGCCCGAAGTTGTTTTCTAGACAAATACAATTTTTTATTTATATAAATAGTGTCCTTTGTTCCTTTCTCTACAACCTTAAAGATAGAATATCCACTTTTAGAACGAAGCATCATTCGCCAGCTTAAACGATGGCCTTCTTCCGTCCACAACACATTATCCTGAATAAGCCAATGCCGTAAAGGCAATAATAACTGAATTGTAAACCACACCGATAAAATAGTTATGAGCAGATTCCGGTAAGGTGGCACAACAATTTGATCTTCTGAATAATATTCTTTTTTTCTGAATAGTAATTTTTTATTGATTTGCTCTGTAGGAAAAAAGAAAGCACAAAAAGCTAACGACAAATAAGGAAAAATACCTACCTGAAAAACGATACTATTAAAAATATGAAAAAATATAGCTAAACAGAAAAACGAAAACCTAGTACGTTTCCATAGTAACATAGGAACAATTAATAAATCGAAAAGTAAACCGTAATAAGCTACGACGTATTTAATCCAAGATTGCTGTAAAAAATCTCCTATTAATGCATAATTTTTTTTTGCTTTCATTAATAACTCGGGAACTGTACCGTCTAACCAATCTGGATACATTTTCGCTATTGAACCGTAGGTATAAACAATCGATATTTGTAATACAATAACTAACCAAACCCATTGTGGCATTGCAATACGATGTATCTTTTTATTTTTCCAAGCATCATACGATAAGGCTCGATGTGCCGGTAAAAAAATCATAATAAAACATAATAGCAACAATAAATAATAATGGTTGTTATACGATGATTTTTGCATTAAGTAAACCGATGCCCACATAATAGTATAACAAAACATCGAAAATCGATATTTAAAGCCCAGCATTACTAATAAACCAAAAACTCCCATTAACGCATAATAGTAAAGCATTAAATTCCCTGGAAGTGGTTGTAAAAAATCAAAACCAATAAAATTGAATGTAAATGTAGGCTCGATAAAAGTTCTATCTATCCAACCTGTAAAAATAGCTCCAATTGCTTCTAAGGCTATTAAAAAACCAAAAATAATTCTGAAAAATATTAAAGCAGAATTATCAATTTGTTTAAAAAGCCATCTATTTATCATTTTTGATCTTTTATAAATTGAAGCGAAAATGCCTCATCTTGTTTCATAGCGATCTTAAGTTCTTCAACAGAGTCGAATTTCTTTTCATCACGAATACGAATTAAAATATCTATTTGAAGCTCTTTTCCGTATAAATCGGTATCTAAATCAAAAAAGTACGTTTCAATTGTACGTTCAACACCACCTACAGTAGGATTAGTGCCAATGTTCATCATCCCATAATACTCTTCACCATCAATTTCAGATTTCACTACATATACGCCATTCTTAGGAACAAGCTTATAGGGTTCTTCTAACTGTAAGTTAGCTGTTGGATAATTAAATTGTCTACCAAGTCCTTTGCCTTTTACTACTTTTCCTCGCAGGGCAAATGCTTGCTTTAAAAAAGCATTTGCTTTACGAACATCCCCATCTTTAATGGCATTTCGTATTTTGGTAGAACTCACTCCAACTTCTTCTACATCGTGGCGTGAAATTTCTTCTACTTCAAAATCGTATTTTTTTCCAAATTCTCTTAAATCAGAAATATCGGCGGTACGATTACGGCCAAAACGATGATCGTAACCAATAATCACTTTTTTAGCCTTTAATTTTTCAACTAAAATATTATGAACAAATTCTTCCGCACTTAAGCGAGAAAATTCCATTGTAAAAGGATGGATCACTAAATGATCTATCCCGGTGTTCTCCAATATATCGATACGTTCTTCTATGGTATTAATAAGCTTTATATTTTTATGCTGTTGCAATACCATTCTAGGATGCGGAAAAAAAGTAAGTATTACCGATTCTAATTGATTCGCTTTTGCTGTATTTACTAATTTTTGAATGATTTTTTGATGCCCGGCATGTACACCATCAAATGTACCGATAGTAACAACTGTTGCCTTGCTACTTAAAAATGAATATGCGCTGCTATGTATTTTCAAGTTGATTTATTTTCCGTTAAACGTATTCATTGTATTAGCAAGACCTGCCGTAGCGAACGATTTTATTAATTCACTAGATTTTTCTAAACGCTCTGGCAATTCGCTACGTTCATCTTCACCCCATTCTCCCAGTACATAATCAATTTGTTTTCCTTTAGAATAGTTTGCACTAATCCCGAACCGAAATCGGCTATATTTAGTTGTTCCTAATTGAGCCTGAATATCTTTTAAACCATTATGGCCACCGTCACTTCCTTTACCTTTTAGCCGAATAGTACCAAATTCTAAATTTAGATCATCAGTTACTACTAACAGATTCTCTAAACCTATTTTTTCTTTTTGTAACCAATAGTTTACTGCTTTCCCGCTTAAATTCATAAACGTATTAGGTTTTAGTAATATAAAACTTCTACCCTTAAACCGAAATTGAGCAATTTCACCCAATTTTTCTGTAGTGAAACTTATATCTTCTTTCTCTGCTAGACTATCTAAAATTTTAAATCCGATGTTATGTCGGGTTTCTTTATAATCTAAGCCTGGATTTCCTAATCCAACTATTAAAAACTTTTTCATCAATTTAATTTTCACATTTTCTTTTCTCTAGTTCTGAAAAACAAAACGTAATAATTTACATGGGTAAAGATAAAATTTTCAAGTCGCTTTTTATAGTTCTTTACCTTAAACCAAAAAAATATCCCGTATCAAATTGATACGGGATATTAAAATACTATAATTTTTTATAGAAATTTATTCTTTAACAGCTGCTACATCATCTGTTTCAGTAGATGGTACATCTTGTGCATCATCATCGTCATCATCGTCTAATGCAACAATGTTACGAGATGTTCTTACTTGACAGATTACTGTATTATCAGGATGTTGTACTGTATAATCTTCGCTCTCTACGGCAGTAACATATAATTTCTGACCGATTTTAAGTTTAGATACATTTGCCTCGATATAATCTGGAAGTGATCCTGGTAAACCACGTACTTTTAAACGACGTAGGTTATATCTTAATACACCACCATTTTTAACACCTCTTGCAACTCCAACAGTATGAACTGGAATCTCCATAGTGATCTCTTTGTCATCAAAGATTTCATAAAAATCTACGTGAAGAATAGCATCAGTAACTGGATGGAATTGAATATCCTGAAGGATAGCATTAAATTTTTCTCCACTTCCCAACTCGATTACCACAGTATGTACATCTGCTGTATATACTAGGTGCTGGAATGATTTTTCCTCAGTTGCAAAGTGTAATGGTTCTGCATCACCACCATACAATACACAAGGAACCTGACCAGCATTACGTAGTGCTTTTGTAGCTTTCTTTCCTACGCTTTCTCTTTTAGATCCTTTAATTGTAATTGATTTCATTACTTGTATTTAAATTTTAAGATTTGCAAATTTGCGACTTTTTATTTAAATAATAAACTAATCCTACAATTTTTTTAATCTCAGGAATTTACATTAAAAATTTAGAGCTAATCGATCTATTTTCGTGTACACTTTTCATTACATCTGCGAATAAGTCGGCACAACTCACTACTCGAATTTTTTTACTTTCTTTACGAAGAGGAATAGAATCGGTAACAATAAGTTCTTCCAATTTAGATTTTTCTACACGTTCGTAAGCATCTCCAGACAAAACAGGATGTGTACAAACTGCACGAACACTTTTAGCTCCGCGCTCTATCATTAAATCTGCAGCTTTTGTAAGCGTACCAGCAGTATCTACCATATCGTCTACCAATACTACATTTTTACCGGTAACTTCACCAATAAGCTCCATATGAGAAATAACATTTGCTTTTTCTCGCTGCTTATAGCAAATAACAACATCGCTCTCCAATGCTTTAGAATAAGCATAAGCTCTTTTAGATCCACCCATATCTGGTGAAGCAATTGTTAAATAATCTAGATTTAGATTTCTTAGATACGGTAAAAACACGGTTGATGCAAAAAGATGATCTACCGGTTTTTCAAAAAAGCCTTGAATTTGATCAGCATGTAAATCCATTGTAATAATCCTGGTAGCACCTGCAGTTTCCAAAATACTAGCAATCATTTTCGCCGCAATCGGGACTCTCGGCTTATCTTTTCGGTCTTGCCTAGCCCAACCAAAATAAGGCATTACGGCTGTAATATGCCTTGCTGATGCCCTTTTAGCTGCATCTAACATTAGCAGCATTTCCATTAAATTATCGGCTCCCGGATTAGTAGAACCAATAATAAATAAACGAGCTCCGCGAACGGATTCTTCGAAAGAAGGTTGAAATTCTCCATCGCTATAAGTAGAAGTAATTACATTACCTAATTTAGCACCGTAGGCCGCTGCAATTTTTTTAGCTAATGCCGTACTTTGAGTGCAGCTGAAAAATTTAGCCTCGGTAAGAGGTGTAAGCATTGTTGTGTTGTTTTGATATTAATAAATAGTTGCCTTGCAAATTTAGAAATTAATTTTTTGTCAAAACAACATTATGAAAATGCTTAGCTTTAAAGTGAATTAAAAATAACAACCTCTATTTCCTCGTCTTACTTTAGCATTTCGGCTTGAGGTTTTAGTGAAAATTGCGTAATGGACATTTAAGGTTAGAATATTCATACGAGCATCATCCATATAAAACGACACACCTTCTCCTCCATAATTCAAAAAAGGCCGATTGTATCCTTTGGAATCAAGGGTCCAATCATACATAAGGCTAGCCTCAAATCTTTTACTAAACTGAAATTTAACTCCAAATAAAAGATTCATTTTTTTCATGTTGTCACTCATATCTTCACCTCGAACGTCAAACTCATTTCTAGCAATACGCTGATAAGCCGGTCCTGCCATTATTGCTACATTTTTAACAACCTCATAACCCAATAATAGCTCAAAATTAAATTTTTTTAATTTGTAAACTGGAGACGAGTTTGGAAAATCATAGTCTCCTCTAGAGAGATAATACATCAGCTGTGGACGCAGTATAAAACGAGAAAAATTATGCTCAAAAAACACACCGGCCTGGTAGCCTAGCATTGGATTTGGAAAAAAACTTCCTACGCTACCTACTAATTCTCCATTGTTTTCTTGTACAGGATAGTTTAAACCTGCTGAAACACCAATTTTAGTAGTTTGTGAAAATCCAAAAAAAGGCAATATGCCTATCAAAAGAGAATAAAGTATTTTTTTGTAAAACATAATCATGGTAATTTGGGAATCCGAAAGATAGAAACAACTTTAAAAAAAACAACGAGAGTTTTTATTTATTTAGTATCTTTTAACTTTTTATTAGTTTGTTTAGCTAGCTTTTGACCTCAATGGTAATTTATTATTTTGCCACAAGCTTCAACTTAAACTCAAAGATTATTTGTAACTAAATCTAGTAGTGTATGGTATTTTTTTTAGAACTGTAAAAAAATACACGATTTACATAAAACGCTAGTTCTCCATTATCAATTGTGTAACTCCACCATTTAGCCTGAAGATCTCCAGTTAATTCCATTTGGGACTCTTTAAGATCAAAACTGAAGTAAGCTGTATTTCCATTTTTGAAACGGAATACACCCGTACCATCATCATTAAAAAAGTATGTAGATCCCGTAAAATTATTATATAAATTACTTTCTAAATCCTCGACAATTTTGACATCTATTCCATCAATACCCAAAGTATTCAAATGATTAAATTTCCGTTCTTTTTCGTTAACCAACCATGCTCTTTTTGTCGCTAGATCAGGTCCTGAATCTATTATATTTCCATCTTCTGTACAACATAAGAATTAGAAAAAAACAACTTACTAAATATAAGACTTATTCATTTACCCTTATTAAGCACTCCTATTTTTCAATATATTCATGAATCACATAATCTTTATTGGAATTAGTTTCATCATAAAAAACTTTTACTACGTAACCCTGTTCATCATATTCAAAATATGCAGGGTAAGTACCTGTTTCATTAAAATCATAATATCCCGTCAAAGGATTATCTTTTGTAACTATTAGTCCGAAGATATCTAAAATATGACCTAGCTCATACTCGATAACACCTCCATAAGGATCCAATTTTTTATTAGAATCGAAATTAGAATATTCAAAACGGTACCTTCCGTCAGTACTTGAAATTAACTGATTTTTTGAATTCCTAGTAAATACCTGATCTGAAACATTCTCAGGATATTCAGAATTATATTGTTTAGTCGAGTCTATATATTTTTCGGTATGATAAATTTCTATAATTTCATTAAATTTTTCAGACTCAAGAGTAATTAAATTCTTGCTAAAAGAAATATGGTTATAATTAATAAATTCATTCCATTTTGAATCTTTATAATTAGTACTCACAGTTATATTAATAATCCGTTTATCAGAATAACTCACTTTATAACATTCCTTTAACTCCCCAATATATTCTATAGAAATTGAATCGATTTTAGCATCTTCATTATAAAAATATTCAGTAATACCAGTTATAGTATCTTCTGTAAACTCAATTGACTTTTTATATAATTTGTCTACATTTTTTTTTGTAGATAAGTTATCATTATCAGAAGAACAAGAGACTATCAATATAGTCAAGAATAGAAATAGTAATTTATAGTTTCTCATTATAATTTTACCATATTTAATTTATGCTGTATTTCTAAAAAATAAGTATCAAACCTATAATCCAAAATTGTTACTATATAAAAAGACTTTAAAATTCATCCAATAAGGATAAGTGTATAATGAAAAAAAAATATTACTAATCCTATTAAGTGTATTTTTTATGTGTTTTTAATGTAATTGTTTTTTTCATTTTATATTTCCTTTTAAATTTATGCCCTACCTTATTTTCAGGATTGGTCAGGTCAAATTTTATATCGCTATGTTCAAATTCTGTCAGAATACTTTTTATCAGTTCTTTTTTTGATTATGTCGGTTATTTTACTGAGATATTTTCTTCGTTCGCTAATTGCCCATAACGGTTTTGTATAACCTTCATTTACAGGTTAATATGCGTTAATTTTCGGTTTAGCACAGACTTTAGCAATTCCGAGTGGATTTGGACGTAGTCGAATCCGCCGTAATTGCGGTTATACATTGTTAGCATATGTTATTTTGATTCATGATTTGGATAAAAGTTTCATGCAAATAGATACGCCTTAATTCATTTTCTCCGTTTTTATTATAAATTATAATTTCAAATTCCACATCTGGACGGTGATTTTGAAGAGGCCCAGATAACATCTCTGATTCGACTTTTGCGATTGTGTGTAGATATCGAGTTTTTCCACTTAGAACCAAATTTCGAATAACTTGCTTAGCTTGTCCAACAGTTTGGTTGTCGGAATTTAGGAAGTAATCGTATGATTTAATAATTACCTTTTCCATGGACGGGTCATAAGAGAATCCATAAATGCTGTCCTGTGTAATTATTGCGCCATTTTTTATGAAATCATTGGACGTTTGTATTTGTAAGGCTCGCTCTTCCACAAAAACGAGGGAATCATATTGCTGTATATCTATCTTTAAACTTGAAAAAATCTCGGCAATTCTTTTAGATTTTTTTCTATGTCTATCTTTGGCATGATACAGAAGTTCCTCTTCAGGACTTCTCCCACTAGCTAGTTTATAGACTACGTTAGTATCTATAAATTGTTTAACATATTCTTTGTTTTCATAGACCGTCCAATCACTTTTGAATTGTTCGGAATACAGTTCTTTAATACCTTGACCTTGTGCATTGGCAATTGAACTAAAAATTAAAATAAGTAAATAGTATACTATTTTGAATTGAAAAGGAGTAATTTGGTTGTTAATTACATTAGAATAATCTTCAAAGATTGATAATCTAATTTCTTCTTTTTCATTATTAATTTTCTCTAACCTTTCAGCAAAATTGTCTAATTCTTCTTCAGTTAGAGCTCTGGTTTTCTTTAGGTTTAATTTTTCTCCTACAATATTTTTAAATTCTTGATGTTTATCTAAATACTCTTGAGTAAAGTGAGATTTATCAAAAATACCTTTTCTGTTTTCTTTTAAAAATATTTCATTAAAATTACTACTGGAAAAGGATTGGTCTAACATTATTTTTTCTAATTATTTTTTTGATTTCTAATTGTTCTCTTCACTTACTGCCAACATGTTTGTGTAAGAATAGTTGCGTGTGTTAGCACGGAACTTCGCAAGTACACACCAAGTTGGAAATTTTTGTGGAATCTCCAAACTACTCGATAACAAGCAATTACTTATAGCTATTGTTGACAAATCATTATTCTTTCTCTTAATTATATAGAACAATTTCCATTTAACATATCCGCTTCACTAGGATTGTATCCATTATTCGATGCGAAATTATAATCACTAATGAGATCATCTATTTCTGTAATAAGAGTAGTCAAGCCACACAAATCTGTTAGTTGTGTGTTGAATTTTACACTAATTAAACCTCTATTAAAGGTATAATTGGATAACGGGTTTAAGTTCGTGATATTTATATTTTCCCAAATAATTAAAGCGTGATAATTAGCTTGGTTGTCACTAAAAACAATATTTTGAATACCATTTAATTCTGTAAGACCAGAATTTCTTGCTATCTCAAGAGTATGATTTACATTTGTTAAGTTTTCTAAACCTGTTAGGTTAGTTAGCAAAGGGTTATCTGTAATACTTAAAGATGCCGAATAAGTCAAACTAGACAAATGACTCAGATTTTTTAAGCTTTCATTGCCAGCAATAATCAAAGAGGATGTACATGAATTTAAATTGTTTAGGCCATTTAAGGTCTCTAAAACCTCATTGTCTATTATATTTAATTGTCCTACAGAAGTAATATTTTCTAACCCACCTAATGTTAATAAACTGTCATTATTACTTATGTTAAGTGTGTGTGAAACACTATTCAAATTTTGAATTCCAGAAATAGAATTTAAATTTGGATTTAAAACTATCCATAAATAATTTGTTACTGAGTTTAAAGACGAAAGTCCATTTAAATTTAAAAGAGCATCATTATCTGCTATGTAAACTTCATGGACTTGACTGATACTATTAAGACCATTAAGATTAAGTAATTCATCATTATTTTCAATAGTTAACTTAGCATATTCATTTGTTATGTTAATGTTTTCTAGGCCAATAAAATTTGTACAAATAGTATTTCTTATTGAGAGGTCACCATTAACAGTACTTAAACTTGCTAATGGAGAAAGATCTACAACATCTGTTAAATTAATATTTAGAGAGCCGATTCGGAGACTACCATTTATTTGGTTATACCCACCTTCACCAAAAGTTTCAACTGATGGCTGATTATCTAATAATAAATCACCATCGTAAATTTTTATTTGGGTTGTAAAAGAGAAAGCATGGGTAGTTATTTTTCCTGTATTATCAATAGCTTCAATTTTTCCACTGTAACCAGTCAAACCTTTTAACTCTGGAAAAATATTATTTAGTGAATTAGTTCCTTCGACTAAAAGTTCTTCGTCCAAATAAACATTATAAGTTAATGCGTCGCCTTCTGGATCTACAGATTCGGTCCATTCAATTCTAGAAAAAAATGGATCAGTGCTAGTGACTGTTATTTTAAAAGGCGTAGGTGGTTGATTTTCTGTTGTTGTAAACGTAAATAAACTTGAAACGACATTGCCCTCTGGATCTGAGGCAATTATTTCTCCGGAATAACTTGTGTTTTCTAATAAATCTTCAAACGTATAATTGAGTTCAGTTATGTTATCAGATAACTTATTAGAGTTTAAGAATACATCATAAAAAACTGTGCTTCCTTCTGGGTCTACTGATTCTTCCCAAGTAATAGATGCTAATGTTTCAGATAAAGAATTTACTGTTACTTCAAAAGAAGAAGGGGGCTTATTTTCAATTTCATCAATATTAGTGTCAGAGCAACTTGATAAAATTAGAAATAATAAAAATATGTTTAAATACTTTTTAGTTGCTACAATTTCCATTTAAAATTTCTTCTATTGTTGGATTATATAAATTATTATAGATCGAATGACGAGATGAAGCAGTAAAAGTTTGCATTACAGTTTGAAGTGCGCAAAAATCTGACAAGCTACTATTTCCAACAAAATTAACAGCATTCCCAATTTGAGTTAGATTGTCCAAGCCATTCAAACTGGAAAGAGATGTATTATTAAAAAAACTTAAATCACCATATGTTATTTCTGTTAGAGCTCTTAATCCTTGAATATTATTTAATGACGAATTATTAGTAATGTCTAAATCTCCCCCAACTATTGATAGAGAAGAAAATGTGTCAAAATTTTGAATTTGTGTGTTTTTTATAAAAACTCGACCAATTTGTTCAATATTGTTGAAGCCACTAATAGAAGTTAACGAGGTGTTGTCAACAATACTTAAATCCCCAGTTAACTCAGAAACATTACTGAAGGCATTTATTTGAGTTAAAGACCAATTTGCATTTATAAAAATATTATCAACCGAATGTAGACTGTTAAACCCCTCTATGTTACTCAAAGCTATATTATTATTAATTGACAAAATACTACCAACTTGAGTTAAATTATTAATAGAGGATATGTCTTGTAAGTTTCCATTCTGCTCTATTTCTAAATTTCCTAGAACTTCCGATAAATTTTCTAACCCATTCAAGTTTAGTAAATTTTCATTTCTTGTTATTCTGAAACTGTAACCAACATGTTCAATTCCTAAACCAGTTAATGATGTTAGTTCATCCATAAAATTAATGGTGAAATATCCTCTCACTTTTTTTATACTATTTAATGGAGATAAATCATGTACATCTGTAAAAGCGGCGAGAGCATCCATTTCTAAATTTCCAGTTATTTCGATATAGCCCAATGCTCCAAAACTATTAACACCACTTTGAGTTCTCAAACTTACATCACCTTGATAAACGCCATTTAATGTTTCTTCATCAAATACAAGGTTAGTAACATTTCCTGCTTCATCTTTAGCTTGAATCTTTATATTATAAATATTTGCTGCACTCAGGTTTGTAAATAGAAAATATTCCTGCTCGTGATTTGATACTATTAATTGGTTATCCAAATATAAGTCATAGACAACATTTTCATCTTCAGGGTCTATAGCTTCTGTCCAACTTATATCTAACGACACATTACTTGGGGTAACATTAATTAGCTCAAAATCACTTGGGGGCAAATTTTCTGTAGTTGTAAAAGAAAAACTAGCAATAGTTTCATTGCCATTCGGGTCTGATGCAATAACCTGACCATTATATACTGTTGAAGTTAATAAATTTTGGAAATTATAGTTTTTTTTTATAATATTATTAGCTAATTCCTCATTCTCTAGATAAACTGAATATTTTATTATCTCATTCTCAGGATCAAATGACTCGCTCCAACTAATTTCCACATTAATATAGGATGAAGAATTTACCATTACCTCAAAGTCCGAGGGAGAACCATTGATGTTTTCGTTGTTTTCATTTTCACTACAACTTAAGATGATTAATAAAATTAATGAGTAAAGTGTTTTTTTCATATTACCTAACTTCCTTTTATCGACTAATTATTTTTCCATTTGGAAACGTTTAAAAACATAAAGCCGTTAAAATTAACGGCTTTTTTGTTTTAGAATATTTGAATATTCATTGAAATACTACGATTTTCAATGCAATTGATTCAAAATATTTATTCTACGTCAGCCTAGTGCAATTTTAAGTTAAATTCTTCTTAATACAAATCAAATCGACTAATTTAATTTTTATTGCAAAGAGTTAGTTTGTATTCCTTCCTATTCGATTAAATCTTCTTTCTCTAAAATCATACTGTCTCATCTTGCAAGCCTAAACAAGTAAATAGAATAGCTTCAATGGCTGTAAAGCAGGATATCAGCGCACCACTCAAGCGCAAACTGAAATCGGGAAAGCAGTATGATAAACTCATTCCGACGGTAAGTTGTGCAGCTACCGATCTAGGCGAAGGTGACACTTTCCATACGGTAGAAGAAATGCGAGATTGGATTATTGAGTATGCCCGGCAAACAGAAAAACTTGCCCCCCTGCTCTACAGCCATAATTTGCAACAGCTTGCCAATACTATTTATCAGTTTCAATACGATCATATCCAATATACCGCAGACGGTGCTTTGCAACAATTATCCTCTCCGGCTTGTACCTGGCGTAAACGTAAAACCGGTGTAGATTGCAAAAGCTATGCAATTTTTGCGAGTTCCCTCCTTACCAATTTAGGGATCAATCATGCCATTCGGCAAGTACGCCAACCTCATTTTAATCCAGAAAATTGGACACATGTTTACGTGGTTATATTTCAAGATCAAAAACAAAAAAACTATTCAGAAGATGCACCAACGTTTGTTATCGATGCTACACGGCATCACAATCAAGAAGTTAATTATTTAGAAAAATCAGACCTTATGATGTTACAACATGTTGGGCTTAATGCACCTTCTGTATTAAGTGCAGAAAAGCAAAATATTATTGATAATTTTAACCAATTTTGTCAATTCTTATTAGAACAAAAAGTTCCCGTTACAACGGTAAATGCCATTCGTCAAGAGGTACACAAATATACCTCCCAGGGGATAGATCCACAGTTTGCGATCATTACCAATGGTATCAGCATCCAGGGCAAGCCTTTTACCTTTAGATTGGTAGAAGACCGGGCATATCAACAAGGTTTAGGAGTAGTAGTAACGGCTACCGCTTCCCTAACGGCAGGGAAAGCCCTTATGAAAATGCTTCCTTCAGATTTCTTTGGTAGCACTTTCGGGGCCATTTTCGCGAATGGCTTTGATTTAAGTTGTTGGAATGCTTCTTATTCTGAAAGTAAAGCGCAAGCCGATTTATCAATCGATCTTCCTTATCTAATGAATGAGTATTCCGGCTTAGGTGACGGTGTAAGCACTGCAAAATTAAACAAGTTCCTTAATGCGATTGAAGCCTACATCTCGAATGCAAAGCACGGTCAGCAAAGCAAATATGCGAGCTGTACCCGTAAAGGCTATGCCGCGGTAGAAAAAGCCGCAACGGAAGCACGAGACAAAGTTTTAGCCACGATAAAGCAAGCAGGGCTTTCGCTTATACCTACGGGAACCCAGCAGGGATTTTTGGAGACAAAGATGCCCTCATTTGAAGGCCGGACGTGGAATTGGGGCGATGATGCCAACGAGCAATTCACCTACAAGACTTACCGTGTAGAAGGAAACGAAACCTCTACCCCTAATTATGACGATATAGTCACTACCAATCCTGGTAATTCCCAAGGCGGTGGTAGCAATCAAGGCGGCAATAACCAAAATGAAGGCAATCAGGGCGGTGGCGGCCAAGTGCCGGTAGGCTCCGGAGGTGGTAATGCAAAACAGGCCGGTATGGGGTGGGTAGCCGCTTTAGCACTTGCAGGCGTAGCCGTGCCAATGCTAATGAAAAACAACCTAATCACACCTTCAAAATCTAAAAAGTAATGAAGCTGGGTATCATCACATCATTAATCCGTTCGATAAATCTGGAAAGCTCGAAAACTAATTTTCATAATGTCCTGGCACAACAACTATTAGCGGTGCAATGCCAGGAAAAAGAAAATTTAGATAGCCATGTGCATAATGATCTAGAAGAATGGTTTAATTCCACATTTACCCCGTTTTTTGAACACCGTTGCAACGGTGGAAGACACCAATTTTCTAATCCGTGATCTTAGTTTTGCTAAAGCCTATTATAAAAGTAAAGCCAATACAGCATTAAGTAGCTCAATTGGTGATGTAGAACTTGCCAAGTGCGATATACTGCGAATGCTAATTGAAGTGATAGAAAAAGCAATACGTAAAACCTTATCTAATAAAGGGCTTGAAGTTTCTTTTATAATAAAACAAACGCTAGTTAGCGATGTGAGCATTGAAGAAATTGAACCTTATAACTGGCCATCAGATGAAACTCTTATTACTCATGTATGGTATCAAAACAAAGCTGTTGCAACGGTTTCAGGCAATGCCCCAGAAGTTAGTAATCCTGTAGTCCAAAACCCTAATCCAAGTCAAAAAAGTTGGGTTGATCGAAACTTTAAAAAAATTGCATTGGCCACAATGGTTATCAACCTTATTAAAAAATAAAAATCAGCATCAACATCAACACAAATTAGTAATCAAATTTAAAATCCATTTTAAAAATGAAAATTGGAAAAATCTCTTTAGCAAACATCAGCAATGAAACCGTTAGTTTCGGTGGTGCTGTTCTTGGTGGTGCTGTTTCCGATGGTGTTATGGCCATTGTTCCGGCCGACCAGAAAACTGTAGCTCGCTACGGAATGACAGGTGGTGACGTAGTCTTAGCTTCACTGGTCAAAGGAAAAGACAGTATTTCACAAATCGTAAAAATGGCCGGTATCGGTATTGCTGTAAAACAAGGTCTGGCGGTAATCCGTGATTTTGCGGAAGGCCAAATAAGCGTCGATGAAAATTCATTAGCCTCAAAATTTGTAGGTGGTGCAGTAGGTCTCGCATGCCCTTGCGAATATGAAAATGGTAATTACAGCAAATTAAGTGCTGCTCCGGCTATCAATTTCGACCCTGTCATTCCTCCGGCAGATCGGGCCATTACATCAGCAGCAAGTGTCTATTAAAATAAACATTCTTTAAACATTCATCATTACTCATTAAGTCATTTATCAAATTAAAAAACGAATACAACATGCAATCTATTCACAGTAATCACCCAAAATACCTTTCTGCTTTAGCTCATTTACAAGATAGTAAAAACAAATTATCTAATGCGCTTCAATCAGCCGTTGAAAACCATGAAATTCGGTTATTAAAACATACGGCTTACGTCAGAAAAGATGCAACCGGAGCTTCTTCAACCTATCCATTTATCGATGAAAACACCAAGAAATTAGGTGGTATTTCAACTATGAATGGAAATGCGCTTCCTCAAAATATGGCCGTAGTAGCCGATGCTATTGCAATTGCCATTGGCGAAGGGGCCGCCGGAGAAGAAGGAAAAGTAACATACTCGACTGCGATACCGGCAGCACTTCGAAATGCAAATTTTGTGTTAAAACAGAACGGCCGTGAAATCTTGGATATTCCGGTATCAGATTTAATTCCGGCTGAAATGCCTACCAAACAAGAAGACCTTTTCCATGATTTAGAAGCCTTTATTCTATTGGCCGATGAAGCTACGATGTCTTGGGACTTTGTATTCCCGAATGGGGCTGTATTAGAGCCTTCAGTAGAGGGTAAAAAAGTATTTGTAGAAGTACGCATCAAAGGCTATAAAACGCTTAGAAATAACATATAACATAGTTGGCTGGTTAGTTTAATCCAAAAGCCCTACTTCTAAATTAGTAGGTAGGGCTTTTTTAAAAGTAATAGCATGTCTCAAAATACAAAATGGCGTAAACAAACGCTTACCCTACAAACCGATTCAAATTTTGCGCAAAGTACAATCAATATCCCTCCCGGGAAACGTGTTTTTGCCGCAGCAGCGACCTCGCGAACCGTAAACCAAATTATCAATTTGGGATTAGATGAGAACGGTTCGGAAATAGAACCTGAAATGGATTTAAGTTTCTGGAAAAAGACCAATTCTGTAAAATTCTTAGATGGTTTTAAGCCACTAGATTATAAAGGGGGGAGTACCCTAACAATTAAAGCAACAGCAACTACGAACCTAACCGAGCCATTGCAAATACAAGTAGTATTTGCCATTCTTGAAAATAACAGCTCATGCAATTAGGCAAATTAACATTTACGCTAATTGAAGAAGATGCCCCGGACTTCTCATTAGATCATAAAGTAGAGCCAACCTTTTACAATTTTGGCACTACCGATGTAATTGTAATGCAAGCTCGCATTAAACCGGGAGAATGTTTTCAAGCCGGAGCAACCGGATTTGAAATGACCGGAACTATTCCTGTTCGATTTGTAGGAACTGGAAAAAAGGACTGTAAATGCTATTACGTAGTCCCTCAAAACCAATGTTAATATATTATGGCAACGCAAAGTTTAGACAAAATTATAGAGTGGCTTAAAAACGATCCGTTACATCGTTGGGAAGTGTATAACATCGATCAAGATTCCGTGATCGATAAATGTCTTTCCTATCAAGAACTTATTGATCGCTATACTTCTCCTATGGATTATTTCAAAGAATTGTTACATCAAGGCGTAACCAATGTACAATTGCAACGAAAGCGTAAAAACGGTTCTTCCCAAAGAAAAATAGGTTGTGGATTAAATTATGCGTTGTCTAAAAGCTCTAAAAATAACGTTGATGCAAGTGGTAGTACGGCACGCCCTGCTGCCACACATCAACAATTTCAAGGATTAGGTAATCCGGGAACCGGGCTTGGTTTTTCGGAAACAATGGATATTTACACCAAAGCACATCAGTTTGACACTCTATCATCTCAATACGAGGAACTTAAAACCGAACACAGAACGCTTCAAGATAAGCTAGAGAAGTACAAAGAAGATTCTATTCGCCATGAAATTGAGAAAAAAAGCAAACCTTCAGTAGCAGATACACTAATTGAGAGCTTGGCTAAAAATCCGGAAATGATAACCGGTATTATCGCTTCATTAAAACCGGCAACTACTTCTGGCTTACATGCACCGGCCCCTCAAAAAAAGCTTAGCGACAACAAACAATATCTAACTGATATGATCGCAATGGACAATGTTCCGGACGATTTGTCGAATGCTGCTTCGCATATTATTGCACAAGGACTTGCTGAAAACAAGGACTTTATTAATGACTATTTAGAATTACTTAAAAAATACGAACTCATTTAATTTTTACTTTATGGCCGCATCAACAGTTATAGTTACAGCTTCTAATCAACAAGAAGCTGATGCAAAACGAAAATCACTGAATAAACTGGCGCAACTTTCTATAACACATTTAGAAAAGCTCGAAGAGTTAGCTAGAAATCCAAAGGCTATCAATGCATTAGATAAAAAATGGCATTTGATAAAAATGGCCTTATAAAATTAATCATGTATGATCCCGCTTCCTTCTGAAAATGTAACTAAATATATTTACCCTGCTATTGGCATAGTCGCCATTGGTGGATTAATTTATATTGGGAATCGCATTCTTACAAAGGATGAAATTCCAAAACTGAAAAAAAATCCGAGTGTTCCGGATTCCAGTTTATCGAGCGTAGAAGCTCAAGCTATTACCGAAACACTTTATATTGCCATGCAATCCGCATTTGCAGCGAATGACAAGGAAACTAAAACCATCTTAAATACCCTTAATGGACTCACTCAAAATGATTTTGTAAAAGTATATGATGCTTTTGGGGCTAGGCAATATAGCTTGTTCTGGAAAAACGTAGGTGATCCTTTTACCAGTGACGATCATAGCTTGCTAACTTGGCTTAGCAACGAGTTGTCTGAGGAAAACTTCAGAAAGATTTCTCAAATTATACCCGAAGCTTTACAGTATCAAAAAACAGCTTAATATGTTAGTCCGAGTTCTTATTGTTAGCGATACAAATGGAAACCCTATTGAGGGTGCAAAAGCGGAAACATGGAATGAAGGGAACGGAGTATTATATACTAAATTTAGTGATGCTACCGGACGGGTATCAATAGGAGGACAACCCAATGATCGCCTAACAATTTCTCACCCGAATTTCGGAAAACAGAACTATAGGTTAAAATCTGTTAGACCTAAAATAATTCTTGAAAAATTTACGATGCACAAAACATTCGTCATAAAAAATATAGATGGGCAACCAGTTAAAAATGCTCATGTTCGAACATCTACTACCAATGGAGCCGTGACAAATGCCAATGGTGTAGCTACTCTAAGTGTCGAATTACAAGATACAGTTACCATTTCGCACCTTTCATACGCTACTGTTACTAAAACTATTGGCGAAAATACGCCCGATCAACTTAACATAACGCTACAAACCAAAATAAATGAACTACCGGATGTAGTCATTGGAAAAAAGAAAAAAACAGTCTGGTTAAAACCGATTGGTATTGGTCTGGCATTTCTATTACTAGTAGCAACGGCTAATAAACCTAAAAAAATTGCCCTATAATGGCACAGCTTCGAAACTATAAACCATTATTAGCCTACGATTTTGGAACGTTAGGACTTCATGCTTCTTTTGAAGCTTATTCCCCTATGTTACAACAAGTAGAAGGCGGCTACCAAAACAACCGACATGATCCAGGAAATAAAAATTCTCTTGGCGAGTATGTAGGTACTAATCATGGAATTTCGGCTCGTTGGTACGAAAATATTTTAGGCTACCCACCTTCTAAAGCCGATATGCTAGCCATCACAAAATCCTATGCTAAGCAATTATTTTTAAAATACTTCTGGCAACAAAATCAAGGGGATCGAATTTTAAGTCAGGCTATAGCCAATACTATTATCGATCACGAAGTAAATGCCGGTAACGGGGTGCAATTGGCCCAACGTTGTTTAAACGATCATTTTGGCTATCATTTAGATGATGATGATGTAATGGGCAACGAAACCCTTACTGCAATTAATAGCGTTAATCCAACCAAGTTTGTTAGGCTTTATAACGAGTACCGAAAAAAGCATTATCAAAATCTTTCTAATTCCCCTGAATTTCTTTCAGGATGGCTTAAACGCTTACAAAAATTCGCAGTTTCTAACCCTTCATTTTCTATTGGAAGTGTATTAGTTGTAGCCACTATTGGCTATTTCATATACCAAGGTTTAACCCAACAAAATATATAATTTAAGCATGGCAGTAGGAAAAGTAATCGATCGTGTAGGATGGGGAAACTCTGGGGATATCAATATTCCTGACAGCCTACTTGAAGATATCGAAAATCTAAAAAAAACAGATAATAAAACTATTGCACTTGGCAATATTGGCAATACTTTGGTTGAAAAAGCTTTTAATACTAAAGCCTTAGAACATTTTCAAGCTTATAGTGAAGGCTTTCATATACCGGCTACTGGTTATGTAAAAGTTACTGCTACCCAAAATGAAAAGCCGGTTATTTGGCTTTTTACTGGTAAAAGTGGGCATTACGAAGGGAATCTGCTAAAAGCTGATGCCAATGATTTCACAAGAGTTAGTTTTGATGGAGAAGTAGACTTAAAAGCCATTAAAGATGCACTTGGCGATCAACCAGTATTAGCAGGTGGGAATTTGACAGATACAGCTAAAACGTTAAGGGATGATGTAAACATTAAACCTACAATAGTCTCTACTGTAAACGTTCTCAAATCTTATTCTGGTACCGTAAAACAAGGTCAGTTATTTCAAACAATCGGATTTTCAGACACAGTTGATATAGGAGGAGCTAACTATGTTTATAACCAAAATCTTAATAGTTTCGATGAAATTACAACTTTTAAGTCAAATAATTTAGCTGGAGGTTTTTCATTAAAAATAAATGAAAAATTTCTAAATGTTGCTCAGCTTGGTGCTAACGGACAGAATGATGCAGATATAATAGAAAGAGCAATTGCTGTATCTGGAGGTAATATATATGTACCTATCGATATACATATTGAAAGGCAGATAAATGTGACTACTTCTTTTAGGGTTTTGTGTTACGGAGATATCAAAGATGGTGGATTAAATAATAAAATTTTTAATTTCGAGCCAGAGGACGGAGATGATAATGAAACTATTGATATTAAAGTTGAAGGATTCTCAAAATTTAAAGATTCTTCTTCACCTTTTTATGTTTCTAGAAATGTTAATTTAGTTTCATTTTCTAACTTAAATTTTGATGCCTGTTTGAATGGCATCACCTTCGTTAATCAAACCGGAGAAAGCTATTTTGGTAAAAGATTTAGAATGACTAATTGCTATTTTTCTAATTCTGAAAACGGCTTATACTCCTTCATGTATGATTGGGATAATGTAGAAGTTTTAGGCGGTGGTGCAGATAACATGTCTACAGATGGATCTATTGAGTTAAATAATAGATCACACCCAATGAGTAAGGGAGATATTAATGGTATATACATTAGAAATACCACAAAAGATAATATGAATGTAAGCATCTTAGGCTTTCATGCTAAAAATATTATCAATACAACTCCAGCAGCTACTTATACGGAAACTCATGGTATAGCAGTAGCTCTATCTGACGATACTCAAACAGATGTGATAATTGCCAACTGTAATGTAAAAAATATTACAGGAGAAAGATTAGATGGAGTAGAAGGAATTATGGGGCGAGGTCGAAGAGTAATACTCGACGTTCTTACAGCTCTTGATGCAGGAGGTACAGAAGGTTGTATATATTGCAAGGGGTCAAGATATCACAAAGTTTCAAATACCACTATAGAGGTATCTTCAGATAATCCAAGAAGGCATCTTATTAGAGGGTTTATTTCAACAGGATCAAACTGCGATATTAACAGTGTTAAATTGATAAACCTACGTTATGGTATTTATTTAAGATCACCAAAATCATCTATTTCTGATGTAGATTGGATAAATGTAGACACTGGAGTTCAATTGCAAATAGAAGACGGTGTTCAACATGAATTTACAAAAATATTAGGAGGAACTTGCGATGGTCATGCTGCTACAGATTTCTTATATCAAGGAGCCGTAGCTAATGGAGCAAGTTACGGAGAGATTACAATAGATAATCTCAAATTTAAAGGAAATAGAATTGCTGTTTTAACTCAATGTGAAAGTGTTTCTATAAGTAATAAATGTAGTATAGACAGACATGAAAATGCTGCATCAAGAGATCTTATAGAATTTGGGGGTGGACTTATTGGAGAATTAGAATTTAGTCTTAACAGAGTTAAAAATTTTCAAAGAGTTGGAGGTGACGGAAGAATTTTAACAGGGAACGATAATACACCTAAAATTAAATTTATTGGAAACACCAAGATAAAAAACGGTCATTCAGCATTGAGATTAAGGGATAGATCAAATCCTTATGAGCAAATTATTATAAAAGATAATAACTTCGATGAAAGTGTTGATTATCCAATTTTTGGAGACTACAATGTAAACTATACAGTTAGTGGAGATTACATTGTTAAAGATAATATAGGTTTAAAAGATGCAGATAGAATAAAAGAAATTAAGTTAAGTGATATATTATCAGGCAATTATACAATAAAGCCAGAAGATAGAAATATGTTTCTTCTATTTACAGTTGTAGTTAATAATGTAATTTTTAATTCAACGAGCGGTGTTTATAAAGGTGCGGAATATCAAGGTAAATTTGCTGCCAGTGAAGCAACTATTATTGGAAATGATGCATTAACTCTTGAATATCCGAACACGTTAACTGCAGTATACGCTCAGAAAGGTGTTTTTGGAATAAAAGCGGAAAGTTCAACAGTTCTTGCTTTAGCAGGTCACCAAAAAACTGTATAATATGTGGCAAGCAATATTAGCAAGCAGCTTAGGATTTGGAAGTGACTGGATGGTTTTTGCAGAAACAAATTCTGTACAATCTGCTTGGGCGTTTGATCGGTTTAGAATAGGCGGCATTAACCCTGAAGCTCAAATTGCTGTATTTGAAGATTCAGAAATGATAGCAGAAGATTTTGGTATAGTAAATAATCAATATGGTGATTTCCCAACTATTAATCATTCTGCTAAAGATAAAGCTCTCGACATTCAATCATTTGCCCCTTCAGGAGAGTCTGAACACACATTTACTTTTGATCTTTCTGGAACTTCGGGAAAGAAGTATATAGTCATAAAAAAAGCTTCAGGTGTTTGTTATCAAATGTATGCTTATCCAACAGGATATAGTGCTACTCGTAATAAAAACGCGGAGCTTACAAAATTTTATGCAGCAGCTCTTGGAGATGTTCGAGAATGGAATAATTCAATTGGCCGTATTAGATTAGACAACCAAATTATGGAGGATAACCCTTTCGGTAATTGGATAAAATCTCATGCAAAAGAAATGCGCTTAGACAATACTACATTCGCTGCCGGAGAACATGTAAACACTGCTTTAGATGTTTTAGACGCAAGTGAAGAAACTAACGGAGAATTCACATTTACCGGACTAACACATTCCAATCAACCAGCTTTTGATAGTTTAATAAATAAAATGTGGACATTAACTTAAATCAATAATTTCATCAATCATGCAAACATCAATCATCAAATTTATCGAAAAAAGAACTTGGTATCTTCAACTATTATTAGGGACTATCATTGCTATTTTAACGCTAGTATTTACGTCATTTTTACAAGGGCATAACTTATTAGCTTTAGTTATTGTGGGCCTTTTAGCTACCATTAAAGAACAATATTTGGAGCATAAAACCGGAGAAGCCTTTCATTGGCGAAACTTCATGCTATTACTGATACCTGTGGTTTTTGGCTATGTTATCCTACACTGGCAATAGCTCCTTTCTACCGCTATTCTATTTCTTGTTTCAAGTAATCCCTTAACCAATTCGTTATGTACCTATTCTCAATAGATATAGGAGAACTCATTCCTGTTCTCAATATCAAACAAGTGTCTTTAGTAGGTGTTCTACTACTTGTCATTGTCTATTTACTCAAAGAAAAATCAGCACTCAAAAAGGAAATCGAAGGAAAAAATACCAAAATCGATGAAATCGCTCTGAAATACTATAACCTTCTGAAAGATGGAAAAGCCGATGCCGGGCAAATGGTTACCCGATATGAAAATCTACTCCAAGAAGTATTACGATTAAAAATTGTTCCCCATGGAAAATCAAAAACTGAAAAACCAAGAGAATAAATTCAAAAGGCTAAAAGATAAATTTCAACAACGCCTAAACTATTTAGATCAAAAAGTGATACAACATTTTAATAATCAAAATCATGCGCCTTCTTAGCTACATAAAAACGTCTTTTCTGTATTGGATAGTGATTATAGTATTAAGTGTATTGCTAATAACCGATAGTTGTTGCCATACTCAACAAATAACAACACAAACTACTTCGGTAGAGACAGATACCATTAAACAAATTGATAGCGCTAGCAATTCAGCAATTAAAAATCGAGAGCTTGAAATCGTTGATGTGGTTGAATATAAGGACAGTATAAAAGTCATTCCGAAAGATAGTATAACTTCCGAAAAACCGATGAAAAAAGTATATCGATATCAAGATACGACACATTTCGATCAGGCTATTGTGTATAGTGAAATTCTCTCGGAAGGGCGAATACTGAAGCTTGATTTAAAAACGGCAATTAATCATTTACAAACCACTATTACCCAAACAAAAACGATAAGAGAACCGGTTAAGGGCTTCTTTCTAAAACCCAATATTGATTTTGTTCCCGGTTCAATACGCTCGTTCGGTACTGATATTGTTTTTATTAAAGGAAAAATTGGGGCTTCAGCCGGAATAGCGTATGCCCTTTATCACCCTGAAAATCCGATACATTTTAACCTTGGTATTCTCATAAAACTTTAATTATGGCATTCAAAAATTTACTTACCATTGGCGGAATTGCACTAGCTGCATCTTGGTATTTTGGAAAAGATAAAATTAAAAATCTAGCTCAATCTGTTCAGGGAATCGATTTTAATCTAAAATCGTTGCACAACCTAAATTTTGATGGGAATGGAGGGGCTACGTTAAAAGCAGATGTAGAAATAGTTAATCCTTCTCCTATTGACCTCTCTATCCCAGGAAATCTTATCAATATTAAACAAATTGATTTTTTTACCAAAAGTGGAAAACGTTTAGGGACGGCCTATACCAATTTAAACAATATTACTATACCGGCAAATGGCACAAAAACACTACAAAACATACCGGTACAAATTGCCATTTCACAAGCTTTTAGCAACATTAATGAAATACTAGATATAGCCGGAAATACTGGAAATTTAAAAATTGTACCTACTGTACAAGCATTTGGGAAAGAATTTACAATCGGATAATAAATAAATTTATGAACGTCGTACAAGCTTTTAACAATCTTCATGGAACTATTGCAACCAGAGAAGATTTAATTCATATCGCCAACCTAGCTACCGAGCAAGAACAGCAAGTAATAGCTACTAAAATAAATCAGCTTTTAACTACAGATCAAAGCGATAAATTTAAAATTACAATAAGTAAGTTTGCTTTTGAAAGCATTCCCGAAGAATGGCTTCTCACTCTCGATAAAGATATACCTCAAGAAGAATGTAAAGGTCTTTCCAAAGCAGTAAGTCCTGATGATATTTATCAGATGATAACCGACACGATGATTAGTAAAATCAACAAGGCCAGTGGAGAAAGTTATCAAACAAAATGGAAAAAAGAAGGTTATCTGATTCCTTTCAGTTTTGAAACAAAAAAACCTTATAGAGGCATAAATATGGCCATGCTATCCGATTTTGGTAATAAAAGTTTTCAAAATCCATTTTTTTTAACTTTTAACCAAATAGAGAAAAATAAAGGAAAACTAAAAAAAGGTGCAAAAGGAGAAAAAGTTATCTACTTTACTCAACTTTATAAATATCAGCAGGCTGAACCGGAATTAGAATTTGGCACTTATAGCAGAAGTAAAATGATAGCTTGGCTTAAAAAAAATAGAAAGCAGATTGAATTACTCAAAAATTTTAGTCCAGAAAATATAACGGATCAAAATGCTATACCTATTTTGAAATATTATAATGTATTTAATGGAAATGATATTGAAAACATTGATTTTGATTTGAAGAATTTCAAAATTGGCTATTATAATAACGGAATTAAAGGAAATAATGATTCCCGCTTAGAAATCGCTGATGCCATTTTTAAAAATTACCCTACACCTTCTCCAAAATTAAAAAATGAATCAGGTAGAGCATATTATAATTTCGTTGATGATTTTATTAGTTTACCTGCATTTGCAGATTTTGAAACAAGTTTAGATTATTACCGGACACTTTTCCATGAAATGACACATTCAACCGGATCTGAAAACCGATTAGATAGAAAAATTAAAAACAAATTTGGATCTAAAGCTTACGCTAAAGAAGAATTAATTGCTGAATTTGGAGCTGTATTTTTAAGCGCTCAAGCAGGTATAATTTGGAGAAATCAAAACAATCATGCCGAATACATTAAAAACTGGCAAAACGCACTAAAACATTTAGAAAAAGATAATCGATTATTAATGAGAGTAGCTAGTGCAGCGCAAAAATCGACTGATTTTATATTGAATTATGATAATAATGAGATTCCAAAATTTCAGAAAGAATTGGAAAAAACAAATTCAAATTCACCAAAAAAAAATAAAGAAAACCAACAAAAACAATTATCCTTATTTGAAGGGTTGAACGGAGCTCCAAATTTCACTACTGCAAAAGAAGCTAGACAATACCTAAAAAAGATTTTTGACAATAAAGATGTTCTAGAACAAATATTCCCAAAAGCATTAAAAGCTAATGGAAGATTGAAAAAAGGGTATATGTATGCTAAAGGTGGGGAAATTGTTAAAGTAAATGATTCAAAAAAACAATCTGTAAATTATAATTACGGATTAATGAAACCCGAATATTCACAAGTTGAGGAATTAGCTGTTTTAGACGATTTTGAACCCGATGTTGTTGAAGCTCAGCAAACCATAGAGCAATCTGGCCATACTAATAATACCGTTTCTACGGTGCATGAGGCTAAAGTTATTGAACGACAAGAACCTACACCGGAACTACCAAAGCTGCCAAGTCAAAATAATAATAAAATTCGCAATATGGTCGATAAAAGTGAGCGTACTTTTGAGTTTTATAATGTATCTGGTGAAACCGGTAAATTTTTGCAACGAGTAGAGCAAAAACCAAAAGGAAGTGTTGACATTACTTTGAGCGCACCCAAAGGAGCCGGTAAAACTACATTGATGTATCAAATGATGAATGATTTTGCAGCCGGTAAAAACCCTTCATTATTTGTAAGTCTGGAAGAAGATCCGGAAAGTGTTTTAGCTGAAGACAAGCGAGTAAAATATATTGATGATGCAAATAAACCGTACATTGATGAAGTAGGCGAAATAAAAAGTAAACAAGAACTTTACGATCTTATTGAACAATATGATATCATCTTTATCGATTCTTGGCAAAAACTTGTTCGTAAAAAATTCAATATTGAATTTGATGAAGGATTAAGAAAACGTTTTGATGGTAAAGTGTTTATTGTGATCTTCCAAGAAACCGTAGACGGTCGAGTAAAAGGTGGTGCCGATATTGAATTTGATGGTGATATCATAACTAAAGTACATAAGGGAGAAACCTTTGCTGAAAATTATGCGTGGTTTGATAAGAACCGCTACACCACGGTTCCAATACATACGCTTAGGTATATGATAGCCGATCAAAAATGTATTAGCGAAGCAGAGGAACAAATCTTAATGAAACAAATCCCGGACAATGTTCCGGAGCAATCAAACAGTAGTAGCTTATCCAATATAGGTATTGTTGCAACCGCATTCTAAAGTAAAGGCCTAGTTAATTTTACTAGGCTTTTTTATTTTCCATAAACACTCAAAAATATTCCAAATTTTAAGCTTTAAATATTCTTGGTTAAAAATCTATAGAATAAATATCACTATGATCTGCCGGTAATGCAATTTTAATATTCCGTAAATAGTTTCGTAAACCGCTTTCGCTTTTATGTCTGGTTATTGGCATAAGCTTATAAATAATCTCTTGTTCGCTTAATCCTAATTTCTGAAGTTCGTTATACAAATCTCCAATAGCCGTATGGCGAAAACTATACAAACCATATTCCCCTCCATAACCTAATGCTTTTTTTACTTTCTTAAAACGGTTGGTAAAATGATTAACTTTAGATTTTTCTTGTTCAGGTTCCCAAATGGTAGGCTGCCCTTCATTAGTAAATAAATGATAATTGCTTGGGTAATTATCGATGTTCATATTTTCGATAATAGGCTTCATTTTCGTTATAATTTTTCGATAACTAAAAGCTTCTGTTTTAGTTTCTACTCCTAGAATCCAATCTTTTGTGTTTAAATCTTTAACTTTTAAACGAGTTATTTCTATGGGGCGTAAAATAGGATAGAGCAAAAATGAAATAAAATTTATCAAATAAGGATCGTTTTTGGATAAGTATTTTTTAATTTCTACTAGTTGAGAAGCGGTAAAAGGACGATTTTTTAAGGGTTCAGATTTTAATTTAGATATACCTTTTACAAAGTTATGCTCTATCAACCTTTTATCTTTTAATACTGTAAATAAAGCTGAAATAACTCTTCGTGTATTGTCTATGCTAGTATTTGATAATCGTTCCCCTGTAGATTTATTGATGTAATCTAGCTCTAAATAATCCATAAACTCATAAAAATCGGCTAATTTAAATTTTTCCAATGTTAAGCCGGACTTAAAATTTTGATCTGCCCAATCTAAAAAGAATTGTGATCTAAATTTATAATCGAGAGCTGTACTCTCTTTTACTTTACGGATTTTAATTTCAAGAGCATATTTAATTGCTTCTTTTAAAGTTAAATCAGTTTTTTGATTATGTTTTCTTTGGTTAGGTAATTCATTAGTTACTGGGTTCCAACCATGATCGAGAAGTTTTTGATATGCCTTTCGAAGCAATTCTCCATACAATTTTCTTTCTTTAATTGTCTTTTTTCGATTGATACCCTTTTTATACATTTTTTTGATATCTAGCTTACCTGTTTCAGGATTGCGCCATCGAAACCATACATACCAAGGATTACCGGGTGATAAAATTATCTTTTTAGTCTTTTTATCTCTTGGAATATGCAGCTTAACATCTGTATATTTCTTTTCGTCCTCCATTTCAAATGTATAAGAAGTGGGTACTGTTTTGTGTACGTTTATTAACTTTACCTCAATTTTCATAGTATTACATTGAGGGCTGAAAACGAAAAAACCCCTGAAAATACAGGGGTTTTTGAGCTTTTGTACCTTGGGTGGGAATCGAACCCACACTCTCGAAAGAACTGGATTTTGAATCCAGCGCGTCTACCAATTCCGCCACCAAGGCAATTGGACGGCAAAATTAATAAATTCTATTTACTTAATACTCTTTTTTCTAAAAAAAATCGCCCTCTATAAAATAAAGGGCGAATTAAGAAACAAAAGGATTGGTAAGTTTATAGCACCTACCTTTCATATTTTATAGTATAAAATCATGAAGCTATACACAGCCTATACCGTGCTTTACAAAAGAATTCAATTTTTAATGAATTCCAGTTAGCTATAATTAAACACTATGTAAAGTTTAGCTTTAAGAATTGTTACTTATATTATGTAAACATGAAGAAATAAGGCTCTAAAAATTCTAAAACAACATTTAGAAACAATAAAAGCCTTATAAATTATTAAAAATCAAACAAAAACTAGATAACCTATTATACTATCAGTCTAATTAAAAAGTTTATCGCTTTTCTGAGTATTTTTAAAATTCATATTTAGATTGTAAGGCATAGCGCAGTAATTCTCCTGGACCATGTAAATCTAGTTTCTTGATCATATTTTTACGATGTGTTTCAACCGTAGTTTTACCAATAAATAAAGAATCGGCAATTTCCTGATTGGTTTTACCTTTGCTAATTAACTTCAAAATTTCAATTTGCCGCTTGGTAAGTATTCCTTTACTTTCGGTTATAGAGGCTTCTGTAGTTACACTTAAATTAGGATCATAATATAATTTTCCTTCAGAAACATCTATAATCGCTTTTTCCATCTCTGATAACGAAGAATTTTTAAGTAAATATCCTGTCGCTCCGGCTTGTAGCATTTTATCAACCGCCTCGTCTTGATCGAACATACTAAAGGCTATAATACCAATCCTATCGAACTTTGCTTTTATAAGCTTTGTGGCTTCAATCCCATCCATAACCGGCATTTTAATATCGGTTAACACCACATCGGGGATGTTCTTTTCTACCAATTCTAGTAATTCCTTTCCGTTAGTTGCCTGACCAATAATCGAAATTTGATCGTGATATTTAAAATACGCTAAAATTCCATCAGCTACTGCTAAATGATCTTCTGCTAACACCAGTCGTATCATAACATTGGGATATTTAAAATTACTGTTGTTCCACCACCAGGTTGACTATCGATTTCTACTTCTCCGCCAATATGTTCTACACGTTTGATGATAGATCCCAAGCCCATACCGTTATTTTCTTTGAGTATTGAAGGATTAAAACCTTTCCCATCATCTTCTACCATAATATTTATATGATCGTCGAAAGCGGTAAGGTGAACAATTATTTCTGAAGCTTCTGCATGCTTTATTACATTGGTAATTAATTCTTGCAGTATTCTGAAAATCGTTATTTCGAGACTGGTTTCTAAACGCCTTTCCATATCGTGATCTTCGATATGAATCACTAAACTATTCCCTACTGAAACTTTAGCGGCATAATTTTTTATGGAAGGCACTAAACCTTCGCTGGTTTTAAGACTGGCGTTACGCTGATGGGCATAATTCCTGACTTGCTGATAGGTTTCATCTAACAACGAATCGGTAGTTTTAAACAATTCGTCTTGTTCATCTCGTAAACGACCTGTTTTAATTTTTAAATTCTGAAAATGCAACTTTAAGGTTGCCAATAAACCGCCCAAATTATCGTGAAGATCGTTTGCAATTTGCTGGCGTTCTTTTTCTTGTCCTTCTAGCATGGCATCCAAACCGGCAAGCTCCTGATCTTTTAATTGTTTTTCTAACTGATTTTTCTCTAAAGCCGACTGTTTTATCTGAAGTTGTTTTTTTGCCATTCGGTTACGGTACACCAAATAACTAGCGACCAATAACAGCACTAACAAAATTATACCCGAAAACAACCAAATTCGATATTGTTTTAAACGAAGATTTTCATTTTCTTTTTTCTGAACCTCGTACTTGGTTTGGATATCATAAATCGCTTTTTCCTGCTCTTTCAGATTTAAACTATCCTGATAGGCCTGGGTTAGTTTATAATATTCTAAAGCTTTAGTAGGTTTATTGGCAAGCTCGTAGGTTTTTGCCATCAAATCATATAAAAAATGCTTACGCTCTTTACGATATTGTTTCCCTAAAAGTGAATCTGCCTTTTGGTAACTGGCAATAGCCCTGTCGTACTCGCCTATTTTTTTATAAGCACTAGCAGTATTTTGATAGCTAACTTGTAGATCTTCCGATTTTCTATATAATCTTCTAGAAGTTTTAAAATAGTATAATGCTGAATCTTTATATGGTGTAAATTCGTTATGTAGTACGCCAAAATTATTAAGCATATCAGCTTCAGCTAGCGTATCTTTATCTATTATTATTAAATGCAGCGCTTTTCTGAAATAGGCAAACGAACTATCTACAGTAGCTTTCCTTGCAAAATTAACAGCAATCCGGATATAGGCTTTCCGTAGATTTTTGGGATTGTTTTGTGAAAGATGATAATCTAAATACTCGTTGATGTATTCTTCATAATGTAATTGATCACTACCAATATTTTTTACTACCTGAAATAACTCAAGATTTATCGTTGCTACCTTCTCTAAACTATCTATTGTAGTGTATAGTTTTTTGGCTTTTAATAATAAAGGATAGGCTTCTGAATCTTCCTTTCTGAATTTATAATTAGCAGCTTGTAAATAATAAAACCTAGCCTTTTGTGGAACCGATAATTTCGTGGTGTCAATTTCTGAAAGAAGATCTAAAGATATTTGATAATTATCAGCTTCTTTAGAAGCTTCCGCTTTGCCCAATAGCTCTTGCTGCGCAAAGCAGGAAACCAACCCGAAAATTAACAATCCACAAAAAGTCAGTAGTTTTTTCATTATCCCATTCCTTTTAGAACACTTTCTCCTACAGTTTCACGACCCTCAGGATCACCAATACCAACACTTGATCCCATAGGTAGCATCCATACAATTTGAAATTTAAAGTATGAACCTGTTTCACCTTCTTTTAAATTGAAAGTTACAGGTACCGTTTTTGGAACTGGTGATGGAGCTTCTTTTTTATCCCCTGTAACTGTAAGTTGGATTTTTAAAATATCTGAAACTAGTTCGCTGTTACCTATTACAACATAATCTTTATCTTTATAGTTGAAATTTTCTGGTAAAATTAGCTCAACAGTATATTCATCGCTACTCGTTTTTTGTAAATCATCCACGTAAAAAAGTGGACTTCGGTTAGGGTTACTCATAATAAAAGTATTTTGGTTTTTATTTAGCATAAAATTAACAAATATACTAACCGGAAAAAGCCCCTTTTGATTTTTACAAAAATCTTCATAAATACCGATTTTTATTAAATTTTAATAAAGAAAAAGGCATATTACCTTAAATAATTAAGTAAAAATCAATAACACATATATTTGTTGTGAATTTTATTATTATAGCCTTGTAAAAATCTTCTTGGATTTTAAAAATTCTAAAAGAAATTATCATACAAAACCACCATACACAAGCGGCTTCTCTATTAAAATAAGATATCTAAAATTAGATTTTTAGCACTTACAATGCTGGTAATTTAACTTAAATTTGTTTAGATAATTCTTGTATATTTTTCGCTATTTTAACATTACAGTAAACGAACTAAAAAATAGATTATTTTTGAAAAAGTTCCATATATCATACCAATATGTAGCAGCTTTATTAACGAAACAATTCTTACATTTAATGGTTTTTCAGCAAAAACCTCTTTTTTAAGTATTGCACCATTTGTATCGATAATAAGCTTATCTGATGTAACCGGAAATAGTCTTCCTTTTTCGTATTTCTGCACACTATAAATACCTTTTTCTCCAGATAGAAAGAGAATTGAAGTTTTACCGCATAAGCCAATTCATCATCAGTAATTTGTTGAACTTTAGCTACAGAAATGTTTTCATTTTTATCGATTTTAGCTTCACTTTCTATACGTGGTCCTCTTCTACCTCCGAAAATTTCTGTCCCCATTACAGTGCTACCCGCATCACGGTACCACTGAAAAGACCAGCATAAACCGGTAAGCGCCATAATTACGATAAAAATGCAAGAATAAAAACCTAATATTGTGTGAATCGTGGTTTATATGCTTCCAGTTAGCCGAAAATTTTATCTTAAATCCAGGTTTTAGGGTTTTCCACTTTATTTTTTTCTTCGGAAACCAAAGCATAATACCACTAATTGAAATTAGTAGAAAAATTATAGTAGAAACACCAACTATTGGTCTCCCGATTGAAGAATCTAACAATAACCAACTATGTAGTTTAAAAACTGAAAAGAAGAATTCGTCTAATGAGGATTTTATATTGAATCTCTAATCTCCATCATTTTTAGCAGGAATTGTTGCTCCACTAAGCATTCCTTCATCTTTTAATTTTTCAGTTAACTCCTCTATAGATAATTTATCGCCTTCGGCTTCAATTGTAAATTCTTCAGTAAAAAATACTTTAATTTCATCATCAAATATAAGGAAGGTTTCACTCAGGCAAATAATAAACTCTACGAATTAAAACTAATGGCGTTTTAAAATATATCTTAAATACTGTTAGCACTTACCAGCGAATAACTAAACTTTTGGCATTTTATTAAGAAGTTGTATCTTCGAGGCTATTACCTATACTTCTTATGTCTCAATTTTGGTTATATCTTAATTTAGGTCTAGAACATGTGCTGGACTGGAATGCTTACGATCATATATTATTTTTAATTGCAATGGTCGCCTCATATACATTTAATTCCTGGAAACGTGTACTTTGGCTCGTAACAACGTTTACCATAGGGCACACTTTGGCACTTTTCTTATCGACATACGAAGTTGTGATTGTAAATACTGCTTGGGTAGAATTTTTAATCCCGATTACTATTATGGTTACGGCTTTTTACAACATTTTTACGGCAAGTAGCAAAGAGAAAAGTGGAAGTGCTAATTTATTATATTTCACCACTGCTTTTTTTGGTATTATTCATGGCTTAGGATTTTCTACTTATTTCAAAATGTTAAGCAATGGATTTTCTTCTAAAATTGCTCCTTTATTTGAATTTGCACTTGGTATAGAATGCGCACAGGCTATTGTAGTTTTCTCTGCATTGATATTGGCTTTTATTGGACAAAACTTTTTTAAAATTTCAAAGAGAGATTGGATTTTGGTAATTTCTGCAATTGTTATTGGTATTATTCTTCCAATCCTAAGAGATAACTTTCAAGCTATATAAAATGGTAAGTGTTTGCTCGAGTATTTTTAATATTTTAGCTACGTTTACCGCTAATTGTTTAGAAGATAAAAATGCAACACGCAAAACAGCTCAAATACGATAAAGCCTATTTAAGAATTGCTCGAGAATGGGGTAAATTATCGCACTGTAACAGGAAAAAAGTTGGTGCCGTTATCGTAAAAGATAGAATGATTATATCTGATGGATATAATGGTACCCCCAGTGGTTTTGAAAATTATTGCGAAGATGAAGAAGGTTACACCAAATGGTACGTATTACATGCCGAGGCCAATGCTATTTTAAAAGTTGCAGCTTCTACCCAATCTTGTATGGGAGCTACTTTATATATTACGTTATCACCTTGTAAAGAATGTAGCAAACTTATTCACCAAGCAGGTATTACCAGACTGGTATATGCCAAAAAATATAAAGATAATAGCGGGCTAGAATTTTTAGAAAAAGCCGGTGTTGAAATTGTCTATATAAGCAATTTTGAAGATTGAAAAACAAACAATATATATACACGCCATTACTATTAGGAATTGCATGTGCTATAGGTGTTCTTATAGGAGGAAAAATTAATTATTCTTCTAAAGAACTATTCTCGAATAATCCTAAAAAAGAAAAATTAAATCGGTTAATCGACTATATTGATTATGAATACGTAGACGATGTAAATACTGATAGTATTGTTGATGTTACTGTAAATGATATTTTAAGCAAACTAGATCCGCATTCGGTATATATTCCCAAAAAAGAATACAAAACAGTTGCACAAAATATGAGAGGTGATTTTGTAGGAATTGGAGTCAGTTTTTACACGATAGAAGATACCATTGTAGTTATCCAACCTATAAAAGGTGGACCTAGCGAAAAAGCAGGTATTCAAGACGGAGACCGTATTCTGTATGTTAACAAAACGCCACTATTTGGTAGAGGTATAGCTTCAGATTCTCTTACTAGTTTTTTACAAGGTAAAGCCGGATCTAAAATAACATTAACCGTAAAACGCCCAGGACAAGAAGAATTACTAGATTTTAAAATTAAACGTGATAAAGTTCCATTAAAAAGTGTAGATGCCGTTTATATGCTGAATAAGACTGTTGGCTATATTAAAATTAACCGATTTGCAGAATCTACTTACAGCGAATTTCAATCTGCTATTAAGGCTTTAGAATATGCGGGTGCTAAAGAGATCACATTAGATCTAAGAGATAATCCTGGCGGATATTTAACGGAAGCTATCGATATTGCCGATGAATTTTTAAAAAAAGGAAAATTAATTCTATTTACTAAAAATAAAAGCGGTGCTATTGAAAAGACATTTGCTGAAAGAGATGGCGATTTTGAGAATGGACATGTATATGTGTTAATTAACGAAAATTCGGCTTCTGCAAGCGAAATTGTTACCGGAGCCCTTCAAGACAATGACATAGGTACTATAATCGGCCGCCGTTCTTACGGAAAAGGTTTAGTGCAACGAGAAATGGATTTAGGAGATGGTAGCGCAGTAAGGCTAACCATTGCTCGTTACTACACGCCAACAGGGCGTTCCATACAAAAACCTTATGTACTTGGGCAAAAAGATTATTTTAAAGACTACGAAAAACGCTATGAAAATGGCGAATTAAAAAGTGCCGACAGTATTAAAGTTAACGATTCGCTACAATTTAAAACACCAAAAGGAAAAATAGTATATGGTGGCGGTGGTATTATTCCAGATATATTTATTCCTAAAGATATTGATATAGAAAGAGAGCATATTCGAATTCTCCTAAATCAAGGTTTTTTAAGCCGATTCGTTTTTAATGAGCTTGAAAAAAATAGGCCGTACTACAATAATTTATCGGAAACTGAATTTATAAACGAAGTAGAAATTACCGATGATGTTTTAAAAGAGTTAAAAAATTACGGAGAAGAATTAGGCCTAAGAATTAACATTCCCAATTATCGCGATTTAATGAAACAATATTTAAAAGCGATTATGGCCCAACAATTATTTGGTTCTACTCTTTACAATAAACTAAAAAATGAAGGAGACCCTATGATTAATAAAGTGCTTGAGCTCTCTAAAAAAAAGGAGAATCAATAAAATCCTAAGCTAATTTATCGTGTACTTTTGTTTGCACACCATCATTCCAATCTGTTAATATATCCGTAGCTACCGCTGCCCCACTTCCGCAGGCAATTGCATATTGGCTTCTCCAACCGGCTAAAGTCCCTGCTACATATAAATCAGGTAATACTAAATGATCTTGATTTATTAATTGAACTCGATTTTTATCGGTTTTGGCTTTTTTATGAGGAATTATATATTTTTCCAGGCCTCTTATTTTAAACGTATCGCTATAACCAATAGCAACTACTACTTTTTGAGTTTTATATTCATTCTCTTTATTAGTAGTAATTAGATATTTCCCATCTTCTAATTTTTCGATGGCAACAACTTTCTCTTTATCGATTTGTCGAACTCCAGGATACAGAGCTTGTAAATGTTGCGGTCCGTTTTGTAGAATATCTTTCGCGGCAGTTCCCGAAGGAATTCCTAATACGTTATTAAAAAGTGCATTTTGTAAATCTGAAGATCGCTGATGCATAAAAATGCCGACTTTTTTATTTTCTCCAAACTTTTTAGATAATCCAGATCCAACAACTAATGCGCAAGACATTCCTGCAGCACCGCCACCAACAATTAATAAATCGTACTCCATTCAGGCTAGCTATTATGTTTTTTTGCAATTGTTCTAGAAACAAGTAAAATACTCATCAAAACAATTACACAAAGTGCTGCTAAAATGGCAACAAGTGCACCTCCACTTTCATCTTCAAAAAGGTGATTAATATCTAAAATGGTTATACCATAACCAATAAGCACCACTGCCAAAAATATTATTGTATAAATTAAGTACTTAATCATTTAAATAAATTCTGAATGTTAGAGGCGAAAAGTTTTACCGCGATAGCTAATAAAATAACACCAAATATTTTTCGAATGATATTTATTCCCTGGTTACCTAAAATACGCTCTATTTTACCAGAAGCTTTTAATACCACATATACAAATATAATATTGATTATGATAGCAACAATAATATTTATGGTTTGATATTCTGCCCGTAAGGATATTATAGAGGTCATCGTCCCTGCACCTGCAACTAGCGGAAAAGCTAAAGGCACTATTGAGGCCGTTTCCGGAGCATCATCTTTATAAAGTGTAATTCCCAAAATCATTTCTAAAGCCAAGAAAAATAAAATAAAAGCCCCGGCTACAGCAAATGAATTTACATCAATACCAATTAAATTTAAAATCTCTTTCCCTAAAAAAAGAAACAAAATCATTAATAAACCTGCAACTATTGAGGCCTTCTCACTTTCTACATAACCTACTTTTTTTCGTAAATTTATAATTATTGGGATACTCCCAATAATATCGATAACCGCAAACAAGATCATCCCTGCGGTGAAAATTTCTTTAAAATTTAATTCTTCTAACATTTTTTTCGGCAAAAGTAATTTTTCCTTTCAATTCTTATTTTAAAAATTTATAATATTTTTTAAAATACCACAGTCTTTATTTTTAAAAATGATTGACGCTTGTATATTTGTGGCATGTTTCAACTAGGAAAAACTTTAATTTCAGAAGAGATTCTGAAAAACGAATTTGTTTGCAATATTAGCGCTTGCAAAGGAGCTTGTTGTGTAGATGGTGATGCTGGTGCTCCAGTTTCAGAAGAAGAACGCGCTATTTTAGAAGAGATTTACCCAAAAGTAAAACCTTTTCTTAGAGAAAAAGGTATTGAAGCTATAGAAGAGCAAGGTACTTACATTACTACAGAAGATGGTGAAATTGAAACACCACTTATAGATGGAGCTGACTGTGCGTATGTAACTTTTGACGAGAAAGGAACTGCTTTATGCGGTATTGAGCAAGCTTACAATCAAGGAGAAATAGATTGGAAAAAGCCAGTTTCTTGCCATTTATATCCAGTACGCGTACAGGAATATTCAGAATTTGCTGCGGTAAATTACCATAAATGGCATATTTGTGATGATGCTTGTTCTCTAGGTGAAGAATTAGGTGTGCCTATCTATAAATTTACTAAAGATGCACTTATCCGAAAATTTGGAGAAGATTGGTATATGGCTTTAGAAAAAGTAGCAGAAGAACTCGAAGCTAAATAAACACTATGAATTGGGAACAACTTTTATCTTTAAAACGCTTTGGAGACACCAATAAACGGCTTCGAAAAGAACAAAATGAAACACGATTAGGTTTTGAAGTTGATTACGACCGTATTATTTTTTCTTCTGCATTTAGAAGCCTTCAAGATAAAACTCAAGTTATCCCACTTTCCAAAACCGATTTTGTCCATACTAGGCTTACCCATAGTTTAGAAGTATCGGTAGTAGGTAGATCGTTAGGGCGACTTACCGGACAAAAAATACTACAGAAGCACCCTCATTTAAAAGAAACACATGGCTACCAAATGAACGATTTCGGAGCAATTGTAGCAGCAGCAGCATTAGCTCACGATATTGGAAATCCGCCCTTTGGCCATTCCGGAGAAAAAGCTATAGGTGAATATTTTTTAAATGGAAATGGAAAACGCTTTAAAGATCAACTTAGCGAAGCTGAATATCAAGACCTGATAAAATTTGAAGGTAATGCTAATGGATTTAAGATTTTAACTGAAAATAAACCAGGTATTAGTGGAGGGCTTCGATTATCGTATGCCACTTTAGGAGCATTTATAAAATACCCTAAAGAATCGTTACCCCATAAACCAACATCAAATATTGCAGATAAAAAATTTGGATTCTTCCAAAGTGAAAAAGAAATTTTTGAAGAAATATCCAAAGAATTAGGGCTGATAAAAACCGGAAATGATGCTAATATTAGTTTTAGCCGACATCCTCTAGCCTTTCTAGTTGAGGCTGCAGATGATATTTGTTATACTATTATCGATTTTGAAGATGGAATCAATTTAGAGCTTATCGATGAAGAATATGCTTTAGAATATCTTATTAATTTGGTGAAAAATTCAATTTCTACTGAAAAATATCATTCTTTAGAAAGCACTGCGGATCGGTTAAGCTATTTAAGAGCTTTAGCCATTAATACACTTATTACAGAAGCTGCTGAATTATTTTTAGAAAATGAAGAATCTATTCTAGCGGGTGAATTTCATGAATCTTTATTTGACAGAAGTCGATACGAAGCACAAATTAAAGATATTATTAAAATTAGCCGTGAGCGAATTTACCAAAGTGAAGAGGTAATCGATAAAGAAATCGCTGGCTATAAAATGGTTGATACCTTGTTAAATACCTACACAAATGCCTTTTTACCGGAACCTCAACATAAAGGATCTAACTTTACCAGCTTAGTATTAAAATCGGTTCCTAAATTACAGTTTTTAGAAAATGAAAAGTCTATTTACAAAAAACTAATACAAATTTGCTCGTATACCGCTTCTTTAACCGATGGATTTACAGTAGCTTCCTTTAAAAAGTACCAAGGTTTAAGTCTATAAGCAGTTTAAAAGACATAGGTGAAGCCTATACCTAAAAACTGTTTCCATTGTACTCGAGGTCCTAAGGTTTCTAAATCACCATCTCCATTTACATCTTCTTTATATTTAGTATCGTTATCATATAGAAGATGAGAACCAATATTAGCTTTTACAAAATCGTTAACCTTCATATCAAGACCCACTTGCCAATCTATATCAATATTTCCAAAGTCATTTAAATAGTCCGAGTATAAACTTATTTGGCTATTCAATATAATATTAGGAAACACTTGTTGTTTAATATCACTAGTTACTAAAAATCCAAATTCTGTACGTACCTTACCTCCTTCTTTTAATAAATTCCCATCATCATCGTACTCGGCAGGCTCCACCCCAAATGCTCCTTCATTAGCTAAACGCTGATCTAATACAAAAGTAGATTTTTCGGTCACCGGAGAGATATAAGCATTTAAATCTCTGCTAGGGTGCGAAAATTGAGTACCAATACCAATTAGTAAATAACCCGGAGCCATAAATTTGGAAATCGCATTCTCGGTATTCGGGTATTTATACCCATTAGTAAATTGCGATTTAAAATCTAAATTTGCTGAATAATACCAGTTATCTGTAGAATCGCTTCGGTAACCAAATGTAGTTTTAAAATGAAGTCGATCATCAGACTTTCGTAAGGATTGACCTTCTTGTGCATTTAAGCCATATCGAACGGATAGATAATTCTTCCAACTTGTTAACTTCTTTTTATAGTTACGCTCAAACTCTCCATGAAATAATGATGATATTGAATTATTACCACCGGCACTCCAATTAACAAAAGCGACTTCGTTTATATTAATTCCTACAGTGTTATTTTTAGACCAATAAACTATTACTGGATCTACATCGGCAGAATCTTGCGTTACTTGGAGAGAGTCCTTACTAGAAGTACTCTGAGACAAGCCTACTGTAGTAAAAGCGCATAAAATTACTAGGATTAAACAATTAGTTAACCAGGTTTGCATTGGTGTATTTAGATTTTTCGGATATTACAAAAATATAATTTACAATTCAGTTTTCAATTCCTCTTCTATAGATTTAACGTCGATATTTGAAATTTCTTGTAATTCATCTATACTACCATGTTCAATAAACTGATCGGGAATTCCTAGAATTTTAATTTTTATGTAATATTGGTGCAATTGTGCAAATTCTAAAATAGCAGATCCAAACCCTCCTTTTTTAACACCATCTTCTATAGTAACCAAAGTACTATATCGTTGGCAAATTGAATGTAGCAGTTGTTCATCTAACGGTTTTACAAAACGCATATTATAAAGACCAATAGTAGTTTCACTTTTTAAATTCTGAATAGCTTTTTTTGCATTCTTCAAAAGAACTCCAAAGACTAAAACAGCAATTTTGTTTCCTTTTTGGATACATTGGGCCTTTCCAATTGGTAAAGCTTCAAAAGAGACTTGCCAATTTAAAAACTCTCCGATACCTCTAGGATACCGAATAGCTAATGGCTTAGAAATTCCTAATTGTGCTGTATACAATAACTGCCGTAACTCAATTTCGTTAGCAGGAGCTGCAATAATTAAATTAGGGATTGCCCGCAAAAAAGCAATATCAAAAACTCCGTGATGGGTTGCTCCATCTTCTCCTACTAAACCTGCTCGATCTATACAAAAAACAACCGGTAAGTTTTGCAGTGCAACATCATGAATTAATTGATCGTAAGCTCGCTGTAAAAATGTAGAATAAATCGTACAAAAAACAACAAAGCCTTGAGTTGCCATACCCGCTGCAAGCGTTACCGCATGCTGTTCAGCAATACCAACATCGAAAGCTCGTTCTGGGTAAGCTTCCATAAAATACTTTAAGGAACTACCCGTAGGCATTGCTGGGGTAATACCTATAATTTTTTTATTAGTTTTAGCCAATTCTACTAGCGTATATCCAAAAACATCTTGATACTTAATTGGAGATTGTTTATTTGGTTTAGGTAATAACTCTCCAGTATCTGGTGAGAATTTTCCGGGTGCATGGTACGTAACCTGATTTTCTTCTGCTTTCTGCAAACCCTTCCCTTTTCTAGTTATTACATGTAAAAATTTAGGACCCTTTATTTTTTGTAGACTCTTTAAGGTACGCAATAACGTAGGTAAATCATGGCCATCTATAGGGCCAAAATACGTAAAATTTAAAGCTTCTATTATAGTATCTTGGTTGGGCTTTTTCCCTATTTTGGCTTTTGTAAAATAATTTTTTAGTGCACCAACGCTTGGATCGATTCCTATAGCATTATCATTTAAAATCACCAATAAATTTGCAGTATTAACACCAGCATGGTTTAATCCTTCAAAAGCCATTCCCGAGGCTATAGAAGCATCTCCTATAACTGCTATATGTTGTTTATTTACCTCTCCTTTTAATTGAGAGGCTATAGCCATGCCTAATGCAGCAGAAATAGATGTTGAAGAATGTCCTACTCCAAATGAATCATATTCGCTTTCTTTTCGTTTTGGGAATCCGCTAAGTCCATTAAGTTGCCTATTAGTTTCAAAATTATTTTTTCGCCCCGTAATTATTTTATGCCCGTATGCCTGATGGCCTACATCCCATACTAATAAATCCTTAGGCGTATTAAAAATATAATGCAAAGCCAGTGTTAATTCAACTACTCCTAAACTTGCTCCTAAATGACCTTCTTTAGCAGCAACAATCTGTATAATATAATGTCGTAACTCTTTAGCTACTTGAGGTAAAGTCTTTTCAGGTAGTTTCCGTAAATCGGAAGGAAACTCAATACTATTTAAAAACTGGTATTCCATAGAATCGCAAATTTAGAAGTAAAAAGCACTAATTTCATAATATACCTAAGCTTATTAGCAAGATAGTTTTTATATTGGCTTAAAAAGAGGTTTTGATACAAGTATTCGATGACCAATATTTTATGAAAAAAGCTTTAGAGGAAGCTTATATTGCTTACGAGGCAAACGAAATACCTGTTGGAGTTGTTGTTGTTGTGAAAGATAAAATTATTGCCCGATGCCACAATTTAACCGAGACATTAAACGATGTTACTGCTCATGCAGAAATGCAAGCTATTACAGCTGCTGCAAGTTTTTTAGGAGGAAAATATCTTCGTAATTGTACAATGTATGTAACCTTAGAGCCTTGCCAAATGTGTGCCGGTGCTTTATATTGGAGCCAATTATCCAAATTGGTATTTGGAGCTCCCGACACACACCGAGGTTATCGTAAATTTGGCGTACAGTTACATCCAAAAACTGTTGTGAAAAATGGAATTATGGAAAATGAATGCAGCGAATTACTCAAGCGCTTCTTTATTGAAAAAAGGAATCTAAACTAAACAACTCCTCTAGAATTTTGCATAATTTTTGGTATTCATCAAAATGAACTGTTATAAATAGTTAAAACTTATTTCGTATTTCTTTTTTTTTTGAAATTTTACCTTCTATAAAAATTCCAACGGAAGATTTTTCAAAAAATATGAATACAATTACTACTCGCTCTTCAAAAAAAACATATGGTTTATTTAGTTTTAAGGTTACGCTCCTAATTTTGGCTATATGTTCAATAGCTAATCTTCAAGCTCAAGAAGTTTCTCAAACTTTTTATTTTACTGGTAATACAGGCACTCAGCAAACTCCATATACAAAAAAAGTACTCTCTGCAATTACAAAAATGTCACAAAACGACAGTAAAGCTACTTTTGTAGCTCTGGGAAATATTACTAGTAGAGAGGGATTCCCCGCTGATAAAAAAGAACGGAAAAAGGCAAAAAAATGGTTAAGGGAATCGCTTATGGATCCGTTAGCAGATTTTAATGGACGTGTAATTTATACTCCTGGAAAAAACGAATGGAACAAAGAAGGTCACGAAAATATCGATGATATGGAGTCATTTATTCAAGATAACAGCAAAGCTGAATTTTGGCCAAATGACGGTTGTGTACGTGAAATTGAAGATTTAGATACCGATAATGTTGAATTACTGATGATTGATTCGCAGTGGTTTCTAGAAGATTGGGATCGGCATCCTTACATCAATAATAAGTGTGATATTAAAAGCCGAAAAGACTTTTTTGTAAAGTTTAGTGATGATATGAAGGATGAACAAAATAAAACCGTAATTGTGACTATTCATCATTCAATATTAAGCAATACTCGTCTTAGCTTTTTTGAAAAAATGGGAGGTTTTAAAAAAGAAGATTTTTATAGTGACCAACGGAAAGAACTACGTGGAAAACTAGAAACTCTAGCTAGTATGTTCCCAGATGTTATTTTTGTTTCTGCTAGCGATAATAACCTACAATATCTTTCAGATGATGGTATTCCACAGATAATAAGCGGCACAGCGAGTAAGCACACTCGTAAATCGAATCCTGATAAAGAAGAAGGACAATTTGGTTCTAAAGATCATGGTTTTGCTAAATTAACAGTTTATGAAGACAACACATCAACAGTTACTTTTTACTCCGTAGAAGAAAATACTCCTAAAGAGTTATTCACTACACAAATTCGTAGTAAACAAACTAAAATGGATGAAGTATCTTATCACAACTTAGATACCTATCCATCAACTAAAAAAAGTTCTATATATACAGAGGAAGAAACTACAAAAACGGGATTCTATAAGTTTTTATGGGGAGATCATTACAGAGATGTTTACAGCACTAAAATTGAAGCTCCTGTTTTGAATTTAGATACATTACAAGGCAATCCAAAAGCTATTACAGAAGGAGGAGGTCATCAATCACGTTCTTTACGGATTAAAAATAATAATGGTAATGAGTATACATTGCGTGAATTGCGTAAAAGTGCGCTTCGTTTTATACAATCTGCCATAAAAAATCATTATGTAGAAGATTATATGCGCAATACAATAGCGGAACGTATTGTACAAGATTTTTATACTACAGCACATCCTTATGCACCATTTGCACTAAACCCTATATTCGACACTCTTAATATTTTAAATGCTGAGCCTAAAATATATTATCTACCAAAACAAAAAGAATTAGGAAAATTCAATAAAGGTTACGGAGACAAATTATACATGCTAGAAGCTCATGCCGGAGATGAAAATAAAGACTTTGAATTATTCGGAAAACCGGATGATATTATTAGTACTACCGATCTATTAGAAGATTTAAAAAAATCGAATGAAGCATATGTTAGTGAAGATGAATTTTTAAAAATTCGATTAATGGATATACTTATCGGAGATTGGGATCGGCATTACGACCAATGGAGATGGGCAGAGCATAAACAGGAAAACGGCCGTAAAAAATATATCCCTATCCGACGAGATCGAGACCAAGCATTTCCTAAATATGATGGTATTATAATTGCGCTATTAAAAGCCGGTTTCACCGATTTTAGGCCTATGCAAAGTTACAGTTCAAATTTTAAAAATTTAAAATGGTTAAATAGTGCCGGATATCCGTTAGATCAAACTATTCTGAAAAATTTAGAATGGAAAGAATGGAAAAATCAAGTTGAATTTATCCAAAATAAATTAACTGACGAGCTAATTGATAATGCTTTTAAAACGCTTCCAAAAGCAGCACAAGACGAAACAATAGAAGAGATTAAGACAGAGATGAAAGCGCGTCGTGACAAACTATTAACTGCTGCTCGAGATTATTACGAATACCTAAGCAGCTTTCAGATACTAGTAGGTACCGAAGACGACGACACCTTCCTAATTACCCGAAAGCCTAATGGCATAACCCGTATTCAAATTCAGAAAGAAGATAGTACACTTTCCGATTATTCATACTCTAAAGATTTAACTAAAGAAATATGGCTATACGGGTTAGACGGAGAAGATAAATTTAAAATTGTAGGAAATGGTAACCATCCAATTAAGTTAAAAGTACTTGGTGGCGAGAATAACGATACCTACGATTTTGAAAATTCTAGAAATGCCAAAGTATACGATTACAAGAGCAAGAAAAATAGTATTGATGATAATGCCCGAAAATGGCTTGTAGATAGCTACGATATTAACATGTACAATCCTGGAAAAAGAAAGTACGACGAAAACACATTTTTCCCTAGTATCGGATTTAATCCAGATGCAGGCTTTAAGGTAGGCCTTTCAGATACTTACACTCGCTATGGCTTAGCTAACAATCCGTTTGAATCGCAACACAAATTTGGAATAAATTACTACGCTGCTACTAACGGATTTGAATTTTCCTATTCTGGAGAATTTGCTCATATTTTTTACAAATGGAATTTCGGAATCGAAGCTCGTTTAACATCTCCAAATTATTCAATCAATTACTTTGGGAATGGAAATAATTCTACTTACGACGATGATGCTGTAGATCGCGATTATAACAGAATCGGAATTGCAGAAAAAAAACTAGCTCCATCCCTAATTTATCGAAATGGTAGCGGTATTAAATTCAGCATAAAACCTTCTATAGAATCGTATGATGTAAAATATAATAATGACGAAGCTACCGGTGAGTTTTTTACAGAAGAGAATGATCTTTTTGAAGAACAATGGTATGCCGGTGGAGAATTAGATTTTCAGTATAAAAACAAATCTGGAGAAATTTCATTTATTCGCCGTGGAATGCAGTTCGATCTAAGTTCAGGCTATAAAAGAAATATTGACGAATACGATAATGAGTTTGCTTACTTAAAACCGTCTATTTCTTTAGATTACCCACTACATCCAAGTGGTTTAGTTGTGTTAGCAACAAAAATTGGTAGCGAAATGATATTTGGTGATAATTATGAATTTTATCATGCAGCTACTTTAGGTGGTAACCGAAGCTTACGAGGTTTCCGTAACGAACGTTTTAACGGAAAAACATCATTTTATCAAAGTACTGATTTACGAGTGGGAATTACAAAATTTAGAACTAACTTTGTACCCATACGAATGGGAGTTACCCTCGGCTTTGATTATGGAAGGGTGTGGACAGAAAACGACGATTCAGAGAAATGGCATAATAACTTTGGTGGTTCAGTATTCATTAATGGTTTTAATGCTCTCTCTGGTAATTTAGGACTATATCATAGCGACGAAGGTAACAGAGTCATGTTTACGCTAGGATTTAATTTCTAAAAAAACCACATAATGCAAATTATTGAACCTGTTTTTAGCTACATCGAGTTTTACGAATGGACCCTACAACTAGTTGAAAACAAACAAACATCCGGAGAAGAACAAACGGAAAAGCTTATTGAATATACGGCACTTAATGCCAAAAGAATGAAGCGAATTTCCAAAACAGCCAAGATTATTCCGGAATTAGAAAATTTAGTTTCTGAATTAGATAAACCACAAGTTTGGTATTTAATTACCGAGGCATGGTGCGGAGATAGCGCACAAAACTTACCGGTAATTGGTAAAATTGCTGCAGCAGGAGATAAAATTGACTTGCGAGTAATATTACGCGATAAAAACCCGGAGTTTATGGATAAATACCGTACAAATGGAAGCAAATCTATCCCAAAACTTGTTGCTTTTTCTGAAGAAGGAGTTGAATTGTTCACGTGGGGACCTCGTCCAGAACCTGGACAAGAAATATTAAGAGATTGGAAAGAAAATCCAAATGGGCGTGACCATGATGATTTTGCGAAAGAACTGCATGGTTGGTATGCTAAAGACAAATCGCATACTATTCAACATGAATTTTTAAACCTTATTAAAGGTGTAAAATAATAAAACCTGAATTATTAATAAGGTTTTGGTACTTAACTTAAAAAAATGCACATTCTAAATTAGAATGTGCATTTTTTATATAGTATTATATATAGTGCAAATAATTACTTCATTGCTCTATAATCAAACTTTTGTCCTCCTACGGAAAGTTCCACCATTGCTCCTGCTTTTGGCATGGTTACAATTGCTCTTCCATTAGAAAACTCTACCGATTTGGATTTTCCTTTTTCTATTGCTACAGCAGAAACATCTCCTGAAAATTTATAATCTCCTTTTTTAAATTTAGCTAATTCAGATGGTGTTTGAAAAAGTATGGCTTGACGAAATGCTTGTCCTCCTATTTGTAAACCTATATCAACTTGTCTTAACTCAGCAAAACCTACTACTTTTCCATTTTCAAAAAGTACTCCATTACCGGCTGCTCCTCCTAAAATATAAGCACCTTTTCCTACATTTGGAAAAATCACATAGGCTTCAGCTTTATCAAATAATCCAGCCATTTCAGGTTGTTGCTCTATAAAAGCAGCTTTAGATTCTTTTGCATCATTAATTAATTCTTGTTGTTCTTCAGTTTGCGCCAATAAATTTCCGGAAAATAGTAGCATAAAAATTCCTACCATTCCTAGCATGTACATGTTCCTTCTTTTCATAACTTTTATTTTTCTTTCTTTCAAAAGTAAAAAGCAAGAACAGAAACGGCTGTTAATCTGTTGTTATTTCACGTATGTTTAGCTTTTATGCAAGAATAAAAAAAAGTTGTAATAACTAAAAATCAATAAATCAACCTTTATTTTTAGTATGTTTTTGTGAAATCTTCAGGAACCAAAATAATAAAATTACCGGACTTTTTTTGGTTATTTTTAATAAGCGCCAATTCATTATTTTCACTTGAAAAAGCCGCAACCACTGCCACTTTTATATCAGGTTGCTGTTTTTTTAGATACCAATATATTCCACCAAAATCTTTACTATGAAAATTGCCATTAAAATGAATAAAAAGTCCGTTTTCAGGCAAATTCTTGATAATTTCAGTAGCCATTGTGGCATCTTTTAAAGCCTGAGCTTCTACAAAGTTCATAGCATTTCCTTGCATTCCATGACCACTCATCATCCCTAACATTTCAGCGTAACCCGGGGTTATGGTATCAACTTCTATGGGTAATGGAGCCATATATTTTTTTGCTTGTTCAGAAAAAGTAGTTAAACTATCGATTCCGAATTTAGAAACAACTGTAGCATAACGTCTAGGCACGTTAGTAGCAATAAATGGAAGTTGTTTTGTTTTGGCAAATTCAACCAGTGGTTTATAATCAGTTTTATAATTTGTCCATAATCGCATTTCCTCTTCAAAACGATTTTGTGGAATCTGTCCTTTTAAATATTCATCTAAAATAAGTTGATTATCAGTTTCAAACATTTCTGCTCCCAGCACTAAGTTTTTATCAATTTTATATAATTGCTGAACCGTTTTTAATTGAAGCCAATGTAGTACCGGATGATCGTGTAATTCGCCAAAAAGTACAACATCGTAATTCGATAAACTATCTACCAGTTTTGGAAAAGAAACAGTTTCTTCAGTTTCAGTATATATTTTGTAAACAGGTATATCTTGCCCATAACTACTTACAGTAACGAAAAGAATAAGTAGCAAAAAGATTGATTTTTGATACATAGAATAGATTTTTTTCAAAATAACTAAAAAAATCCCTACCGCTTCCGGTAGGGACTACTAAAAACAAACTAAAATAACACACAATAAAATTTTACTCTAAAATATCATATCTCAATTGAGGATAGCCACGCTCTCCACTTTCGCTCATAAGAGCGGTAAATTGTAATTTATAATAATTCCCTTCTACATCTTTTATCACATAATAACGATCCGTTTTAAGCCGCGTATCTGTTAGGCCTGCTATTCGCCAGCTGCTACCAATTAAGTTTCTATCGGTAAAATTCAACTCTGCTTCTTCAACATTGGCTAAGGTAAACTCGTCGTAAGATGGTGCTTCTGTTGGTTGTGGTGTAGCGTCTTCTCCTTCTCCCGGCTCTTCAGTTAATACCGTATACACACCTACTCCGTTTGTAGTATTATGTAGTACATAATCGGAATAGGTTACTCCTGCTGCTATATTGCCCATACTTCCGTAATATGAGAATACGCTGGTAAAATTTAAATCCCACTCGTTTTTAGCCGGCTCTACAGTAACTTGCTTTCCATTAGCCAAACTAAATGGCACAAAATTATAGGCCTCATCTTTGGCTATTTTAACTTCAGTATGCGAAGTTTCATTTAAAGGTGCGTATTGCAAAACATAGCTACCATCTTGCATAAAAACTTTAACTTTATAAAATCCGCGGTTCTCGCCAGCTGTATTGATACTTTCAAGCTCAGCAGGCTCTTCCGGAATTTCTTTTCCTAAGGAAACCACATACACTTCAGCTTCGGCTTCTGTAGTAGCAATAACGCCAAGCGCTGTTTTGTCTAAATCGCCATCTGAACTATCGGTAAAAGCAATATCATTTTCTAGATTTCCGTACATTTCATAACCTACAGGTAACCCAGCTATTAATTCTTCTACTGTAGAAACACTAACATCAATAGTAGAAAAGGTAGTAGGATTTAATGATTTTAGATCCATTTCGGATTGTAACGTAGTTGTTTCTGTAACCGCATCAATATCCGTAAAGCCTTCTATACGTGCTGCAGAAACAAGAATAGAATTGTTCAGTATTACTCGATTTTCAGAACTTACAAAACCAAGCTCCCAGGCATCTCGGCGAACCACGGTAGTTTCTTTTGTACTTAAGTCGATATAAACCTGATTTGGTTCTGTAGAACCACCCGCTTCTACATCTAACACAGCGCTCTCTACAGCAGGAATTTCTATTTCTCGGGCTACATCATCGTCGTCGCTACAGCTAAATAGCACAAAACACAGGCAGCATAATTGAAGTAACATATTTTTTTTCATGGAAAGTTATATTTGATTAAGGTTAAAAATTTAGATTATATGCGATTTTTAAAAAATACGAGCGACCATAACCAAATAGTAATGAGGTTTCTGGCGCATCGTGATCAGGCGTCGATGTTACTGCGGTGTTGCGTACCCGAACCACATCTAACAGATTGCGTGCCCCTGCCGTAACTTGAAATTGATTATTAAAAAAGCTTTTTTGAATGCTAGCATCTAATAAGGAATATGCTTCTCGCGTTCCTTTTACGTAAGTTTGCGTTTCAGTATTTTCTATATATTGCTGAAATTCACCGTTATACTTCCAAAGAATGAAAAAGTTTGTTTTCGTTTTTTCCCAATAATAACGCAATGAAGCTGTTGCATTTAAAGTGAATAGATAATCGTCAGCTTTATCATTGGTTTCAGTAGCTAATGATTGGGAAACCCCCGTGTAATTTAGGCCGATATTGGTTTGAAAATTTCGAAAACGAAAGCTGTTTTCAGAAGAAAACCCCAGTATTTTATAATTTTCTATATTAAGGTATTTCATTTCAGTACTCTCACCCGTACTCGCTAAATCAATTTTATCCTGAAAATTAAAATGAAATACCTTTAAGCTATTTTGTAATCGAAATTCATTAGCAAACGAGGTCTTTTTTTCCGCAGAAAGTAATACCGAAATTCCGTCTTCCGGATCTAAATCCGGATTTCCCTGTACGTTATGGTTAGCATCTACAAAATAATAGTACAAATTGGTAAATGTTGGCGTTTTATAAGCCGACCCCGTAACGAGACGGAAATTTAAATCGGGTTTTAATTTATAATTAGCGGTAGCCGACCAGATTAAATGATTGCCGTAATTGGAATTGGTATTAAAGCGAACTCCCGGATGTAACGAGAACTTATTTTTCCGAAAATCGAGTACAGAAAACAAGTCGTAATTACCTAGGTTTTGGGTTGAAATTTTATCGGAATGCTCGCCACTAGCCGAAGCATCATAGCCTTCTTGATAGGTGACTTCGTAACCTGCGGTTACGGCAAATAGAGATGACCTCTGGAGAAGATTAGAAACAGTTGCCTTAGAATACCAGAGGTCACTCTGTTGGTTGGTTAAGTTGGTTAAGGTCTGTTGTTTTTCTTGCGTTCTAAGATTATAAATATAGTCTTCTTTATCTCGTGTTTGGCGTTGGAAAGAAGCGCTTACCAAATAATCGGCACCCCCGTTAAAAGTACCAAAAGCCTGCGCTTCGTGCTGAAATCTATCCGTATTATACTGGGCATCGCGTGCCGTAATTTTATATTCTTTATCTTGAATTATAGATTCTACACTTTGGTTAAAAATATCGAGAGTTTCCGTATAATAATTGAATTTATAAAAAAAACTGAAATCCTTTTTTTGATATTTCAATAACGTATTTACGGTATTTTGTAACTTCGGATTCCACTCATATCCTCGCCTATTGTTAGTTTTAACGGTTCCTCCATCAATTATAAAATACTCTTTTCCGAAGTGATTATTTTTAAACCCTTTAAAATCGTTTCTTGAAAAATTAACGGAAGCATACCAATTTTCAGAAATATTATGGGCCACTCTCAAATTTTGAATGTGTCGCCCTTCATCCTCTAAATTATATTCGTTACCTACCGTTTCTTCTTGCAAACTGGCATCAATATTCCACGAATCCGAAATCGATTTTTTGGTAATAATATTGATTACTCCGGCCATTGCATTATCTCCGTATAATACACCCATAGCACCTTCAGATATTTCTATTCTGGCAATATTGTCAACATTAATCTGATTTAAATCGATATTATTCCCATAGCCATTATCGCTTACTAAGGGTACGTTATCGACTAAAATTTTCACATAGTCTCCGTTTAGCCCAAACATTCCTACAGTGGCTCGACCACTTGAAGCATCTTGACTCACCGATAAATTTAATTGTTGGTTTAATACACTGGTAAGCGAACTAACTCCCATTTGAGTAATTTCTTCTGCATTTATTGTTTTTACCGGAAACAATTCTTTATTTATTGAATTATTGACCATTTGCTGATTACCAACCAGCAATACCTCATCTAAAGTATTCACCTTAGAAGAATCAATTTGTGCATAACTAAATGAAGACAAAAACACACTATACAAAAATAGCCAGAATCTCATTATTTATAATTAGTTTAAATAAAATTAGCAACAAATCTAATTTCCAACTTTATAAATTCCAAGTATTTCTGATATTTATTTTTAAACAATCTAAATAAATATAATTTTAACAAGGACAAATTAGGTTCTTTAAAAAAAGCGTTTATATTTGATTATTTAGATTTAATTAAAATAATTAATTTATGAAATTTCCGAAAGTTTCAGGGGTGATCCTGTTTATTTTAATAACCATAACTAGTTGTAAAAATGCTACTAATTCAGCTAAAGGCAATACTGAAGAACATCCAAAAAAAGAACGTATAATTAGTTTAAATGGCACATTAACCGAAATTATAAGTGCTGTTAGTCATCAGGACCAACTTGTAGCTGTAGATGTAACCAGCACTTATCCAGAATCTGTAAAAGAAAATGCTACTGATTTAGGGCATGTGCGAAATTTGTCGGTAGAAGCTATACTTCAGGAAAAACCAACTCAGATTTTTGCGCTTAAAAATGATCTTTCTGAAGATCTCACCTCTAAATTAAATAATCTAAATATTCCTATCCATTATTACCAGACAGAGTATTCAGCTAAAGGAGCTAAAGAACTTATCAAAAAAGTTGCTGCCGATTTAGGTGAAGAAACGCCGAAAGAAGTAACTGAAACTATAGATTCTGAATTACAGAATTTGGCTACATTTAAAAATGAACCTCGTGTTCTATTTGTTTATGCTCGGGGCGCAGGAACACTTTTAGTAGCTGGGAAAACCACTCCGGTAGCAAAAATGATTGCACTTTCCGGAGGCAAAAATGCTATTGATTCTTTCGATGATTACCGCCCACTTACCACAGAAGCCGTAGCAAAAGCTAACCCAGATGTATTGCTTTTTTTTAAAAGTGGATTACAAAGCGTAGGCGGTCTCCAAGGAGTTAAAAAAATTCAAGGATTAGCAGAAACAGAAGCCGCAAAAAAAGAACAAATTATTGCCATGGATGGCTTGTTATTAACCAGTTTCGGACCTAGGACTGGAAAAGCCGCAAACATTTTAAACAGCAAGCTAAATTCTTATGCAAAATAAGTTTAAATGGTATCTGTCTATAGGATTTTTTCTATTGCTAGTAGCCTTTGTGGCTTCTACTATTTTAGGTGTTTACCATTTAAACTGGAATGACTTTTTACTATTATTTCAATCGCTTTTTAACGATAAGGTAAAGGTCAATCCTACCGATGCTTATATTTTTTTTGATATTCGGTTACCCAGAACTTTACTTGCAATTATAATGGGTAGTGGCTTAGCAGTTGCTGGAACATCATTACAAGGTATGTTTAAAAATCCGTTAGCCACACCGGGAATTATTGGCATTACAGCTGGTTCTGCTCTTTGTGCAGCTTTAGCTATTGTATTGGGAAGTACTATAAAAAGTTTTCTTCCGGAGATATTACATTATTCTTTGATTTCTATTGCAGCCTTTATAGGAGCGCTTACAGTGATGCTTTTAGTATATGGTATTTCCTTTAAGAATGGGAAAACACATGTTGTGATTATGTTATTAGGCGGGGTGGCAATTGCAGCGTTAGCAGAAGCTACTACTGGTTTTTTAACTTTTATTTCTACAGATGATGAACTTCGAGATCTTACGTTTTGGCGTCTCGGGAGTTTAGGAGCAGCTAATTGGCCTAAAGTAATTTTACTTACAATAGTTACTTGTATTAGTTTTTTCTTTTTATTAGGAAACGGCAAAGCACTCAACGCTATGATGTTAGGGGAAGAAAATGCAAAACATTTAGGTATCGATATAAAAAAACATCATCGTAAAATCATATGGTTCTCATCGCTCATGGTAGGTACATCAGTAGCATTTGCAGGAACTATTGCCTTTGTTGGTTTAATTGTGCCTTATATATTACGTTTAACTTTAGGCTCTGACTATCGCATTATTCTTCCGTTATCCGCTTTGTTTGGAAGTTTATTATTGCTTTCTGCAGATATTATTAGCAGAGTGGCTTTGGCTCCGGTTGAGATTCCTATTGGTATTATTACTGCATTTATGGGAGCTCCGGTATTCATACTTATTTTACTTCAATTTAAAAAAGAATTATAAGACATGTTGAAAATCGATAATCTTACAGTACAAATAAAAAATAAAGTTTTATTAAACGATATTTCTTTCCGTATAAAATCAGGCGAATTATTGGTTATAATTGGCCCTAACGGCGCCGGAAAAAGCACGCTATTAAGAGCTATTGCTCAAGAATTGCCATATAGCGGAAGTATTTTATTTCAAAACCAACCAATTACTAATTGGGATTCTCAAAATTTAGCGAAAAATCGGGCAAAATTCAGTCAACATAATCCACAAGATATTCCGCTTCCGGTTCAAGAAGTGGTTATGATGGGGCGTTACCCCTATTTCAGTAACAACGCATCTAATACCGATTTAAAAATAGTTGTTGAAAGTTTACAACTTACAGAAATGAATCGATTTAAAAACCAACCTTATAATCGGCTTTCAGGAGGTGAAAAACAGCGGATTCATCTTTCTCGGATTTTTGCTCAATTACACAATTCAAACTCTGACAAATTAATGTTGTTAGATGAACCACTTAATAATTTGGACATCTATTATCAACATAAAACTTTAAACGCTATACAAAATTTTGTAAAACAAGGTAATGTGGGAATTATTGTAATGCATGATCTCAATTTAGCGGCCCAATTTGCCGATTATATTTTGTTGCTGAAAAAAGGAACTATCGTAAAATCAGGAAAGCCTGATGAAGTACTTACGCCTAACATTATTTGTAACACCTACGAGTTCCCTTGCCAAGTAATGCCGCATCCAATAGCAAAAACTCCGCTTATTATTTTCGGAGAAAAACAACAAACACCAACACTCTAAATTATTAAAAATGAATACTACACTAAAACAACGCTGGGAAGCTTTACTACAAATTAAACCACAATTAAGAATTCGAAATGCTGCTCAAGAATTAAAGGTTAGCGAAGCAGAATTATTAGCCACTAAAATTGGTGAATATGTAATTCAACTAGAAAATAAACCCAAAGAAATTTTACAGGAGGTAGTTTCATTAGGAAAAGTTATGGCACTTACTAGAAACGAAAGTTGTGTACACGAACGAAAAGGAACTTACGATAATGCCAATATCGGAAAATCAGCAGTGGGTTTATTTGTAGGAGAAGATATCGATTTACGGATATTTTTCACCTATTGGCAATTTGTGTTTGCAGTATCTGAAATTTCTAATGGAAAAGAACGGCATAGCTTACAGTTTTTCGGAAAAGATGGCATGGCAATTCATAAAATTTACCTAACCCCAAAAAGTAATTACGATGCTTTTGCAAAACTTATCAAAAAGTATGAAAATAAAAACGCTGTGCCCAAGCTAAATATTCTTCCTTATATTGAACAGAAAAAGTATAAAACCGATCAAGAAGTAGATATTTTAGCTTTTCAAAAAGATTGGTTAGCTTTAAAAGACACTCATCATTTTTTCAGTTTACTAAAAAAGTATAAAATTAGTCGAACACAAGCACTCCGACTAGCACCTAGCAAACATGAAGCCTCTCCTATAGATAAAATGAAAATAGCCAATATGTTAGAAATAGCTGCAAGCAAAAATGTTCCTATTATGGTTTTTGTTGGTAACCGTGGTAATATCCAAATACACACAGGAACAATAAAAAAGACTTTATGGCACGAGCAATGGTTTAATGTTATGGATCCGGATTTTAATTTGCATTTGAATATGGATCAAGTTAAACAATCTTGGATTGTTAGGAAACCTACAGAAGATGGTATAGTAACTTCTATTGAATGTTTTGATGAAAATGGGGAGCTTATTGTTCAATTTTTTGGTAAGCGGAAACCGGGGGTCCCTGAGTTAAAAGAATGGCAGGAAGTAATTGCTAACCTTTAAAAAGAAAAAAGTAGCCTCGCCAGGAATCGAACCTGGATCTAAAGTTTAGGAAACTTCTATTCTATCCGTTGAACTACGAGGCCAAATTTGAAACAAAAATAGAAATGTTTTTCAAAATTCATCGTGTTCTTCAAGCAAAAATATTTGTAAGCCTAAATCACAAAAAGTTATAGATTAAATTATATTCATGTAAAAACAATTAAGATATTTGTAGATCTAAATAATATTTTTACTTAAATTAAGTATTCTTACTAAAAAAGTGACAGTATACAACCAGATGGATTGTTATAAATAGTCTATTATTTTTGTTCAGCTACAATTATAACAAGCCAGATAAGTTATTACTATATGGATATTGAATATATAAGGAAGCAATTCCCTGCGCTTAGTAAAGATTTTGTCTTTATGGATAATGCAGGCGGATCTCAGGCTTTGGGAAAAGTAATAGAACGAATAAGTGGTTATCTAGTGCACCATAACGTTCAATTAGGGGCATCTTATAAAATAAGTAAAGAGGCCAATGAAAAACAGCAATACACCTTAAAACAACTTGCTAAATTTATTAATGCAAACCGGAGTGAAGAGGTTGTTATTGGGCCTTCGGCAAGTATGCTTTTAAAAATTTTAAGCATTAGCCTTAGCCAAAATTGGAAAAAAGGAGACGAAGTTATTGTAACTAATACCGATCATGAAGCGAATGTTTCTCCTTGGACCGCGCTTCAAGAAAGAGGAATTACTGTAAAAATATGGAAAGTAAATCCAGAAAATTTTCAATTAGAAATTGATGATTTAAAAAAATTGCTTTCTGATAAAACAAAATTAGTAGCTGTTACGCACTGCTCAAACATTTTAGGTAGTATTAATGATATTCCTAAAATTGCAAATGTAGTTCACAATCATAATGCCTTAATTTGTGTAGATGGCGTGGCTTATGCACCTCATCGGCAAATCGATGTACAGAAATGGAATGTTGATTTTTACACCTTTAGTTGGTATAAAACCTTTGGACCTCACTTAGGAATTATGTATGGCAAATACGATTTATTGCATGAAATGGAAGGAATTAATCATTACTTTTTTTCTAAAGACGATATTCCTTATAAATTCCAACCGGGTAATTATAACTTCGAATTAACGTATAGTTTACTAGGTATTGTTGAATATTATCTTGATTTATTTCAACATCATTTTACTGATAAACAGGCAAGTTTTCAAGATAAATTAAAAAAATCGTACCAATTAATCGCTAACCAGGAAGAAGCACTTTCTACCGAACTCCTTTCTTATTTATCGACAAATCCGAAAATTAAAATTATAGGCTCTAACGAGGCTGATGCTAATAAACGAGTACCTACAATTTCTTTTGTGCATGAAGACTTAACTAGCGACGAAATTGTGAAATTTGTAGACGATTACCGAATTGGAATTCGCTTTGGAGATTTTTATGCCAAAAAAATTATTGAAGATTTAGAACTTACACCTAAGAATGGAGTCGTTCGCATAAGTTTGGTACATTATAATACAGTTGCAGAAGTAAAACGATTAGTAAAAGTTTTTAAAGAAATACTATAAAAGTAATTCATAACTATCAATTTTAAAGTAAAAAGCTCCGTTTAAAAACGGAGCTTTTTAGTTAATAAAACCTACTTAAAAAAGGTTATTTTTCTAAAGCTTGTTTTAAATCAGCTATTAAATCTTCAGCATCTTCAACGCCTACACTTAACCGAATTAAACTATCTACAATTCCTGTTTTTTCCCGTACCTCTTTTGGTATAGAAGCATGTGTCATGCTAGCCGGATGACCGGCAAGCGATTCTACGCCACCTAAAGATTCTGCTAACGTAAAAACCTTCAGGTTTTCGACAATTTTTAACGCGCTTTCTAAGGTGTTTTCTTTTGTAGAAAACGATATCATTCCGCCAAATCCTTTCATTTGTTTTTTGGCAATATCGTGGTTAGGATGATCTTCAAAACCTGGCCAATTTACTGTGGCTACTTTTGGGTGCCCTTTTAAAAATCGTGCGACTTTCTCTCCATTTTCGCAATGGCGTTGCATCCTTAAATGCAAAGTTTTAATTCCTCGTAGCACTAAAAAGCTATCTTGCGGACCACAAACGGCACCACTGGCATTTTGTATAAAATATAGCTTATCGGCCAGATCTTTATCTTTTACAACTAAACCGCCCATTACTACATCGCTATGTCCACCTAAATATTTAGTGGCGCTATGCATTACTAAGTCAGCTCCTAAATCTAGCGGTTGTTGTAAATACGGAGTCGCAAATGTGTTATCTACTGCCAATAAAAGTTCATGTTTTTTAGCGATTTTAGATACTGCTTCTATATCGATAATATTCATCATTGGGTTTGTTGGTGTTTCAACCCAAATCAGTTTTGTATTTTCATTGATATATGATTCTATATTAGAAACCTCTTGCATTCCTACAAAATGAAATTTGATTCCTAAATTCTCGAATATAGAGGTAAACAATCGGTAAGAACCTCCATATAAATCATTTGTACTTATAATTTCATCGCCGGGTTTACATAATTTCAATACGGCATCTATAGCAGCCAATCCAGATCCAAAAGCTAAACCATATTTTCCGTTTTCGATACTCGCCAATGCATTCTCTAAAGCTTGCCGGGTTGGATTTCCGCTACGCGAATATTCAAACCCTTTATGTCCTCCCGGTGTATCTTGAGCATAAGTACTAGTTTGATAAATTGGCGGCATTACTGAATTATAAGCCGGATCGGTGTTTTCTTGACCACCGTGTATTGTTTTTGTGTTGAATTTCATAAGTTACTTTTTCTGTATTCTATAATTATTCAGACGAAAATTACCCTCCAAATTACTTAAAATAACTAAGGATAATGTTTAAAATTGGTTAAAGTAAAAGGACTTACGTTGCTAATCCGAAAAATGAAGTGTACTTTTAATTTATAATTCAAAATAACCGAAAATTGAAAAAAACGCTAATCCTTATATTCTCGATAATCTTATTAATTAGTTGTAAAGATGAAACCAAAAAAGAAACAAAGGAGCTTACTTTCCAAACTAAAAATTTAGAAAAAACTTTTGAAGATTGCGATCCTGAAAAAGGCTCTTGTACCTCCATAGAATTGAGCTATCCTATTATTGATGCTAACAAAAAAATAGCACAACCTATTAATGATAGTATTGAACAACATATTATTAAAATTATTACTACAACCGAAGAATCACCTAAAAATATAGATAGTTTACTAAACCTATTTATTGAGAGCTATAAAGAATATCGTAAAGATTTTGCCGATTTAGATATTCCTTGGGAAGCTTCTGTAAATTCAGATGTTACTACATTACAATCTAATATATTAAGCATTCAATTTGAATCCTATGTTTTTTCGGGCGGCGCTCATGGCTATGGAAGCACTACGTTTTTAAATTTTAATCCGAAGACCGGAGCGGTTTATAAAAACTCAGCTATTTTTAAACCGGAATTTAAAGATTTTGTAGAAAAGGATTTCAGAAAAAAAGAAAATATTCCTGCAGAAGATAATATTAACAGCACCGGAATGTTCTTCGAAAATGATGAATTTCAATTACCAATTAATATTGGTTTTGAAAATGACAATGTAATTCTAGTTTACAATCAGTATGAAATTGCAGCTTATGCCGCTGGTCAATTTACTTATACCTATCCGATTAGTGAAATACAAGAGTATTTAAAAATCAAACTGCAAAAACCACAACTGGATAAAAATTAGGTACTTGTAAGGAAACCCCTTATTTTGCAGTTTAAAAAAATTAGCAAAATGGCCAAAATCTATTATTTATCTACTTGTGACACTTGCAAACGTATACTTAAAGAATTAGAACTTCCTGAATCTTTTACGCTGCAAGACATAAAAAAAGAACCGTTAACTGAAAAAGATGTTGAACAAATGCATCAACTAACTGGTTCTTACGAGGCTTTATTTAGCAAAAGAGCTCGCCTTTATAAAGAACGTGATCTAAAAAATAAAAAATTATCAGAACAAGATTATAAAGATTTATTATTGGAACATTATACGTTTTTAAAACGTCCTGTTATTTTATATAATGATAAAATTTTTGTTGGAAATTCTAAAAAAGTAGTAGCAAGTGCAAAAGAGGCTATTCATGAATAGCCGCATTTTTGCTATTCTAGCTGCAACTGGAGCCAGCGCGATTTATGGGCTTAACCATACTATCGCAAAAGGGGTTATGCCCACTTATATTCAACCTTTTGGTTTTATCATGCTTAGAGTATTAGGAGCTGCTATTTTATTCTGGTTGCTAACACCTTTTGCTCCTAAAGAGCGGATCGCTAAAAACGATTGGCCCAGAATGTTAGCCTGTGCTATTTTCGGGATGGCAATTAATATGCTTTTCTTTTTTAAAGGGCTAAGCCTTTCTACACCTATCAATAGTTCGGTAATTGTAACATTATCTCCGGTAATGGTATTGATATTAGCTTCTTTTATTCTGAAAGAAAAAATCACATGGTTAAAAGGAATCGGGATTGGCATAGGTTTATCTGGAGCGTTAACCCTTGTTCTTTTTAGTGCGAAACATGTAGATAATGCGCCTAATATACCGTTAGGAAATATGCTATTTATTGTAAATGCATTTTCATATGGCTTGTATCTGGTAATTGTAAAACCCCTTACTAAAAAATACCACGCGATTACATTAATGAAATGGTTATTTTTAATGGGTATTATTATTAATTTACCAGTTACATATACCGAATTTATTGCTGTAGATTGGTCTAATTTACCTTTTGATGCTATATGGAGAATGGGATATGTAGTTGCAGGAACAACCTTTGCTACCTATCTCTTAAATATTTATGCTTTAAAACATTTATCAGCATCTACCATTAGTGTTTTTATGTATCTACAACCTTTAATAGCGATTATTTATGCTATTCTAGTTGGTGCCGATGAACTTAATTTGGTAAAAATTGTTGCCGGATTATTAGTTTTTGTTGGGGTTTATTTGGTTAGTACCAAAAAAACAAAAACCCACGCTTAGCTTAGCGTGGGTTATTTTTTATCCTAATTCATTAGGGTCAATATCTTGGGGCAAACGTCCATGTTTACGAGTATCTTCTTTTGTTAATACTTTAAAATCATCAGTATGTGGTAAATTATTTAGATTGGCAAACATCGCTTCCGGCAAACCCGTTAGCTTTCTTTTTTCTAGATCTATCCAACCACCCATCATTTCACAACGGGCAAAATTTCTTCCGCTTTTATCATAAAAATTATGGATAAACTCGAAATACATTCCATCTTCAGATAAGCCTTTTAATTGTAAACTAACTTTTACAGGCTCTCCCGGAAATACTTCTTTAAAATAATAGATATGTTCATAAAAAACCACTGGTCCTAGGTTATGCTTTGCTAACTCTTCCTGCCCAAACCCATTTTTCATTAAAAAGCTCATTCGGGTATGGCTCATAAAGTTAATATAAGAGGTGTTGGCTAGATGGCGATTCGCATCTATATCGCTCCATCGTATTTCAAATTCTTTAGTGTACATTATTTTTAATTCTCAATTTTAAACAAACTACTAATTTACGATTATTTAATATGCGCGCATAATTAAATTATTTTTAAGATCTTTGAAGTATGCCTATTCTATCTAGTAATTATCAGCCTCCTTTTGTATTTAAAAATGCACATTTTGCTACTATTTTTTCAGCAACACTACGAAAAGTAAACTTTAAAATTGCTCGTAGAGAACGCCTCAATTTACAAGATGGCGATTTTATAGATTTGGATTGGGCTACTTCCCAAAGAAAATCAAAAAAATTAGTTATTGCCATGCATGGGCTTTCCGGAAATGCTCGGCGCCCCTATATGCTAGGAATTGCCAAAACTTTTACGGAAAATGGTTGGGATTCAATAGGTATAAATTTTAGAAGCTGTAGTGGAGAAATAAACCGATTATATAGAAGTTATAATGCCGGTGCTACAGAAGATTTGGCAGAGGTTATTTCGCATATTAATCAAACACAGGCATATTCAACTATTGTTTTAATTGGCTTTAGCTTAGGCGGTAATTTATTGTTGAAGTATTTAGGAGAAACCGATATTCTTCCTTTACAAATTAAAGCAGCTGTAGCTGTTTCTACTCCTTGCGATCTTGGCGCGAGTTTACAAGCTTTAGATGCTCCAAAAAACAAGTTATACACCAAACGTTTTGAAAAAGAATTAAAAGCGCAACTTTTTGAGCGACAACTAAATTTTCCACAGAAATTATCGAAATCCGATATTTCTGCTTGTCATTCTTTATTGGCTATCGACGAGTTGTATACCAGCAAAGCGCACGGTTATAAAAATGCTTCGGACTACTATAAAAAATGCAGTAGTTTGCAATTTTTACCGGCTATTAAAACGCCTACTTTGTTAATTAATGCCAAAAATGATAGTTTTTTAACCGAGGCTTCCTATCCAAAAAACATTGCTGAAAATTCTGAATTCTTATATTTAGAAACTCCCAAATATGGCGGCCATGTGGGTTTTATAGAATCTAACAATAGCTGCTATCACGAAAAAAGAGCGCTAGAATTTGTCTACGATTTTGTAAAATAATAGCTAAAACAGCTAATTTAATCGGTTCACTTTGCACTGCTTTAGAATTGATTATCTTTGCACTACTATAAAATCGTAGCATGATTCAGTCAATGACAGGTTTTGGGAAAAGCGTATTACAACTTCCCAACAAAAAGATTACCGTAGAAATTAAATCGTTAAACAGCAAAAACTTCGATCTTAATGCCAGAATTCCGTCTCAGTACCGAGAACGTGAGCTCGATTTAAGGTCTATTATCTCAAATTCGTTACAACGAGGAAAAGTAGATTTCTCGTTATATATAGAACAAACAGGTACTGAAACTGCCGCATCGGTAAATGCTGCAGTGGTAAAAAAATATATTCAAGAATTAAAAGATTTAGGATTAGAAGGTGTTTCTAAAAATTCTGATTCGCAATTACTTGAAATAGCTATGCGTTTACCAGATTCTTTAAAGACAGAACGTGAAGAAATTGACGAAAAAGAATTTGAAGCAATCGAAAAAACAGTAATCGAAGCATTAGCAGAAATCAATAAATTTCGATCTGATGAAGGCGCTGCTATGGAAAAAGATCTTCGACTTCGAGTAAGTAATATTACTAATTTATTAGATCAAATAATCGAAGTAAACCCAGATCGTGTAGCTAATACAAGAGAAAGACTTCGAAAAGCGGTTGATGATCTAAAAGAAAATATAGATGAAAACCGTTTCGAGCAAGAACTAGTCTATTACATTGAGAAATACGATATAAATGAAGAAGAAGTGCGTTTAAAAAACCACCTTTCTTACTTTAATGATAATTTAAATTCTACCGAAAATAATGGTCGTAAACTAGCTTTTATTTCTCAGGAAATGGGTCGTGAAATTAACACCATTGGTAGCAAAAGTAACCATGCCCCTATGCAGCAGTTAGTGGTGCAAATGAAGGATGAGTTAGAAAAAATTAAAGAGCAAATTCTAAACGTACTGTAAATCATGAGACAAGGCAAGTTAATCGTATTTTCAGCCCCATCTGGATCCGGAAAAACTACCATTGTACGGCACCTTTTAAAGCAAGAAGATTTAAAATTAGATTTTTCTATCTCTGCAACTTCTCGTGCCCCAAGAGAAAATGAAGTAAACGGCAAAGATTACTATTTTTTAAGCTTAGAAGATTTTAAAAAGAAAATTAAAAACGACGAGTTTTTAGAGTGGGAAGAAGTATATCGTGATAATTTCTACGGAACCTTAAAAGCTGAAGTAGAACGCATTTGGGCAGAAGGTAAACATGTTATTTTTGATATTGATGTTGTTGGCGGTTTAGATATTAAAAAAATATACCCAGAAAAAACATTAGCCGTTTTTGTAAAGCCACCTAGTATCGAAGAGCTAAAAATTAGGCTTAAAAAGCGTAAAACCGAATCGATGGATAAAATTAATATGCGTGTTGCAAAAGCTAGTATAGAACTTGCTACTGCTCCGCAATTTGATTATATCATTGAAAATAATGATTTAGAAATTGCTTTAGCAAAGGCTCAAGAATTGGTTGCCGGATATATTAAAACGAATAATGAATAAAAAAGTAGGCCTTTTTTTTGGGACATTTAACCCAATACATGTTGGGCATCTAATAATTGCTAACCATATGGCTGAATTTTCAGATTTAGATGAAATATGGTTAGTTGTCACCCCCCACAATCCGCATAAAAAAAAGAATACACTGTTAGAAAATCACCATCGGTTAGAATTGGTTTACCAAGCTTGTGAAGGTTACAAAAATTTAAAGCCTAGTAATATAGAATTTGGATTAGAACAACCTAATTATACAGTAAAAACGCTAGCACATCTTCAAGAAAAATATCCAGATAATGATTTTAGCCTTATTATGGGTGAGGATAATTTAAAAACCTTCCATAAATGGAAGAATTTTGAGGTTATTTTAGAAAATCATTCGCTATATGTATATCCTAGAAAATCTGGAGGAACAGTAGAGAATCAATTTAAAGAACATCCGAAAATTAATCGAGTAGCCGCACCTATTGTTGAAATCTCAGCTACCTTCATTCGAGATTCAATAAAAAATCAGAAAAATATTAGACCCATGCTACCAGAAAAAGTTTGGGACTATATAGATAGAATGAACTTCTACCGTTAAAATAATTAGTACTACTTATAAAACATACTAGAAAAAAGCCACTTTAAATAAAGTGGCTTTTCAAACTAAATAACCAACCAAAAAACTAAGAATTCCTAGCATTCTTAATATTATGTATTGATAACGCAGGGATGCAATGCCAGATTGTTTAAAGTTTTGTTATTAGTGTTAAACTTTTACTATTGTTTGTACCTGTATTAACACTTGCATTTTTTACTTTAAGATTATCCTTAATTTTGTAAGAGGCATAAAATAAAATAAATTATGAAAACATCTCCACAAGTTGCAGTTTTAGGAGGCGGAAGCTGGGCTACTGCAATTGTAAAAATGTTAACTGAAAATCTTAATAAAGTACACTGGTATATGCGTAGCGTATATGCTATAGAACATATTAAACGCAACGACCATAATCCAAATTATTTAAGTGATGTAGAATTTGATAATAATCAACTAATACTTCATAACGATATTAATGAAGCGATAGCTAATGCCGATATTTTAATTTTTGTAATACCTTCTGCTTTTCTAAATAGCGAATTGAATAAACTAACGGCTTCTTTAGAAAACAAAACAATTTTCTCTGCTATAAAAGGTATTGTACCAGAAAGCAGCCTAATTGTTGGGGAACATTTCAATACAAATTACAATATTCCATTCGATAATATTGGAGTGCTAACAGGCCCTTGCCATGCAGAAGAAGTGGCTTTAGAGCGTCTTTCTTACCTTACTCTAGCTTGCAGCAATGAAGAGAAAGCCATGCAACTAGCCGGCTTTTTGAGTAGTGACTATATTAAATGCAAAACCAGCGACGATATTGTTGGTACTGAATATGCTGCAGTATTAAAAAATATTTATGCTATTGCTGCTGGTATTGCTCATGGATTAGGATATGGTGATAATTTCCAGAGTGTTTTAATGAGCAATGCTATTCGTGAAATGAAAAAATTTATCAAAAAAGTTCATGATATGAAGCGCAATATTAATGACTCTGCTTATTTAGGTGATTTACTAGTAACTGGTTATTCTGTTTTTAGTAGAAACCGAATGTTCGGAAATATGATCGGGAAAGGTTATACCGTAAAAAGTGCCCAAATGGAAATGAATATGGTAGCCGAAGGATATTATGCTACAGAAAGCGCCTATAAAATTAAAAAAGAAAGAAACGCAAAAACGCCAATTATAAATGCAGTTTATGCCATTCTTTATGAAGGTAAAAACCCAAAAAAAACATTTAAAAAACTTGCTGATAAACTAAACTAAGTAATTCGTCGGAACAAAACTTACACTCATCGAATTTTCAGGTAATTAGAGTAGCATTATACCTTACTTTTACAAAACTTAACTTAAAATTTAGAGCCATGAACAAAAAATTATTTCTGGGAGGCTTAGTATTATCATTCTTAGCTATAAGCTGTAGTGATAATCAAGATGATTTCGATGAGCAAGAATATACTCAGGAAAGATTCAATATCAATAATAGTGCTGCTAATCTTAAAAATGAAGTGAGTTTAGATGGTGCCGGAGTATTAAGTATTTCTTCTATTACAGCCTTAAAAAAAGGAAAACAACAAGTAGAAGAGGAACCACAAGTTGCCAATATTGCTTTAGAACAAATTGCAACGGTAGCTTCTCCAGTAATTAATGGAACTACATTACGAGCAAGCCATGTTGATATAGATGGAGATTATGCTTACGTTACCTATATGGTTGAAGGTAACGATTATTTAGGAGGTATAGATATTATTAATATTTCTGATAGAACAAATCCAGTTGTAGAAAGTAGAGTTACTTCAGAAATTGCCGATTTCACGTCCGCTTTCTTCCAAAACGGCAAACTTTATTTTTCTTCAGCAGTAAACAACGACGAACTTTTAACTTTAGATTCTAGAGCAAACTTGGGAATGGTTAGCATAGATAACGGAAAGTTTTCCGAAGATTTTGAATTCAAATCAATTCCTGGATATGTAGCCGTAGATATAGCCGGTTTCGAAAATACCATAATTGGGGTTAGTGGAGATGTTGGAGTTTTAGGGTTATACGATTTAGTTAGTTTAGAAATGCAAAATGAAATTGAACTTCCAGACCTTAGATCAGTTGCCTATAGTAATGGTAAAATAGCCGTTTTAACTGGAGGAAATGCACTTGGTATTTACGATGCTTCTTCTTTAGCTGAATTAAATACTATTAATACGCCTAACCTTACTGGCGCATCCAAACGAACTATTGCCTTTAAAAATCAAAATATTTTAGTTTCTGAAGGAGAAAATGGTGTAGGTATTTACAATACTAATTCAGGCTCAGAAATTTTACATTTACCTATACAAATTGCACCTAACGCAGAATATGATGAAAAAGATATTGTAACTAATGCCGTTTCTATAGCAGACGATTTTATATTAATGGCTAATGGTGGTGCCGGATTCGGAATTTCTAGATTAGACGAGAACAATACACTTATAGAAGAAGGTATTGTAGATTTAGAAGGTTCTTCTAATTATGTACAATCTGATGGTGAATACATATTTGTAGCTTCTGGTTTAGGCGGTTTACGAATTATAAAAATGAGTACAGCTAATAGAGCAGAAACCGAATTTACATCCTGCGAATCTTACGAAGTTTATAACGGAAAATCGAATGTAAATATTAATCCTAATGAAGAGGAAGCTTATCAAGGTATAGCTACATTAAAACACTTAAATGTAGGTGGTAAATTTACATTTTGTGGTACGCTTAACATTCAAAAAAGCACTAATATCAATAGCGAAGGTGAAATTAATATTAGAGGTGCTATGGCTGTTGGTACATTCGGAAAAAACGATGATTTAAGCATTAATAGCAATGCTGTATTGCGTGTTGAAGGAAATCTTACGGTTTATGGTAATTTAAATTTACAAAGCGGTGCTACTTTAGAATTTGTAGGAGAAGATTCTTCTTTAAAAGTATATGGAAAAATTAAGCAAAATAGCGGTAGCCAAATTACAGGAAATTATATAGATATTTCTAATTAAGTTTAATAGCCCCAAACTCAATTAAAAAGGTCGCTGTAGTAGCGACCTTTTTTATATTATTTTGCTAATATTCCTTTATTCGGAAGTAGCGGAAGTTCGATTAAATTTTCTTCTGAGACACTATTCTTTTTAAACAGATATTTCTTTTCGTACATTTTATTATCGGCAAAAAAAGTAACCTGATATTCGTTATTTAAGGTTAAAACCTCATCTTGAATAAACTCTATTTTTGCAAACGAGTGTGGTGGTAGTTTTTCAACCTTGTGGCGCATAGTCGATGTTTCTTTAGAACCATCGTGGCCTTTAGCAACAATCAACACCATCTCTATAGAAGTATTCCTATTGTTAATTACGTAGGCATTCCATTCATCTGTACGAAAGGCTTTATTAAACTCTCTTACTGCTGCAACATGAACCTTTTCAACCTCAGGTATTTCAATATCCTTTTTCAAAATTGACTATTTTTAAACGTCTTTTTCAATATGATCTTCCCAACGGTGCTTTATTTTATACCATATTATAATTAATAATACAGCTGCCACCGCTAGAATAATAAGCCCTATAGTTATTTTAAGAACTGCTATTGCTAAATATACAAGCGCACTTAAAATTAATACTGATACTATAATAAAAGTTGCTTTCCCCATAACCTATGATTTTGGAGAAAAGTTCGAACTTTTAAATAGGCTTCTATCTCAAGAAAGTCATAAATATTTTTAATTTCTTCTAAATAGAAGATTTAAATTGCTCTAAAAAGCGAATATCATTTTCATAAAACATACGAATATCGCCAATTTGGTATAAAAGCATTGCAATACGTTCTATTCCCATTCCAAAGGCAAAACCTGAGTATTCTTTCGGATCGATATTACAATTTTTTAAAACATTCGGGTCTACCATTCCGCAACCTCCAATTTCTAGCCAACCGGTTCCTTTGGTGATTCGGTAATCGGTTTCGTTTTCCAATCCCCAATAAATATCAATCTCGGCACTAGGCTCTGTAAATGGAAAATAAGAAGGACGAAGTCTTATTTTAGATTTACCAAAAAGTTGCTTGGTGAAATACAATAAGGTTTGTTTTAAATCGGCAAACGATACATCTTTATCAATATACAAACCTTCTACTTGGTGAAATATACAGTGAGAGCGTGCTGAAATGGCTTCATTTCTAAAAACTCGTCCCGGAGAAATTGTACGTATGGGAGGTTTATTATCTTCCATATAACGTACTTGTACTGAAGATGTATGTGTTCTTAACAGAATATCCGGATCGGTTTGAATAAAAAAGGTGTCTTGCATATCTCTAGCAGGGTGATATTCCGGAAGATTTAAGGCAGTAAAATTATGCCAATCGTCTTCCATTTCCGGACCTTCAGAAACATTAAACCCGATATTAGAAAAGATCTCAATGATTTGATTTTTAACAATAGATATGGGATGTCTTGCCCCGATTTCGATAGATTCTCCCGTACGGGTTAAATCACCATACACGCCTTTTTCTTCCAGCTTACTTTCTAATTCTTCTTTTAGCTGGTTGACTTTATCCTGAGCCGCATTTTTTAGCTGATTAATGGTTTGCCCAAATTCTTTTTTAGATTCATTGGGAACATTTTTAAATTCAGCAAAAAAATGGTTTAAAATCCCTTTTTTTCCTAAAAATTTAATTCTGAAATTTTCGATTTCCTCTTGAGAAGAAGCACTAAACTTTTCAACTTCAGCAATATAATTTTTAATCTTATCTATCATTTGTTCGTCAATTAGAGCCACAAAGTTAAGAAAAAATAGAGGTTATTGAAGAAAATAAAGATTAAGGCAAAGGAAATTTTAGTCCTTTCCATTTATTCCCTTTTTTCCACCAGATAATAAAACCGGTTATTGGCAAGCTGGTGGCAACTAAGCAGACCAAGAATGCAATAATTTTTGTCCAAATTCCTCCTATAGCCCCCACGTGTAAATCATAATTAAGCCGCATAAGTTGATCGCCTCCATTCGCTTTACTTAAGGTCGGCTCAGCCTTAATAATTTTTAATGAATTTTGTTCGTAATGAATGGTTGTTGTTTGCCACCTGCTTTGAAAACTTGGATTAATACCAATGCTCCAAACTCCATTTTTTCCGTAAGGATATTTTACGTTAATTTTATTGTGGTTAGGATCTACTTTACTAACTACATTACGAAACAAAATATCTTCGTCTTTTTTAGCATACTTTGCAATAGCGGTAGTATCTGAAACTAAGCTTTCTCTGGTAAACTCTTCCCCTCCTGATGCAGCCCAATAACTAGCATCTCTAAACCAATTCATCCCATAGACCATTCCTGTTAAACCAAAAATTAAGGCTACAAACAAGGTGTAAAAGCCTAAAACATTATGAAGATCGTAATTTAGCCTTTTAAATTTCGCCTTCCACTTTATTTCAAAGCTTGCTTTTTTAGTGGCTTTATTCCATTTTTTTGGCCACCATAAAACTAATCCTGTAAGTAAAGTTATTACGAATATTAAAGTAGAATATGCAACCAATGGTTTCCCTATATTTCTAGGTAACCAAAAATTATAGTGGCCTTCTAAAACAAACCTCCAAAAATCGGAATTTAAATACCTGTTGTGTAAAATCTCACCGTTATAAGGGTTTACATAAACCACTTGGTAATTCGTCCTATCTGCATAATAAGGCACTTCTACACTTTTATCTTTTCCCCTATAATAAACACCCCAAATAGAAGAGAAATCATACTTTTCTTTAACTCTTTCACTTAAGACTGAAGGCAGTAAGAATTCTTTATTTTCTGGTACTTCTACGGTTTGATAGGGTTCAAAAAGAAGTTTCAATTCTCTTTCAAAAACCAAAATTGTAGCTGTTAAACTCACAATAACTACAACTATACCAGAAATTAAACCTAACCATAAATGTAGCCATGCAGAAAACCTATAAAAATAGGATCTTTTTTTCTTCTTTTTTTTATTTTTAATAGATTTCTTACCCATAAGAAAAAAGCCTGAACGATTAACGCCCAGGCTTATTTAATTTAAAAAAGTTTATTCTTCTGTATCTATAGGAGATAGTTTACTAATAGCAGTAATACTACCGGCTTCAACTTCTAGACCTCTATTAGCACTGGCACTAGCAACGTCTATATTATACACGTAATTTCCTGCCTCTGTATTTATACCTATATGAACCATATTTCCATCTTCTGAAGTATAATTTGTACTTGTTATAGAAGAAACTTGATTTGCATCTGGCAAACCACTTATCCAACTAAAAGTCTTAGCATAAACATCTACTACAGCTAATTTATTTCCTGATGAATAAGCTCCTTTATCTTCTATTGATCTCATCATTACTACAAATTTACCGTTTGAAGCATAATGTTGAGAAGCTATATAATACCCATTAGAAGCTTCTTCTAAATTGAAAAAGTAATCTTCATCAAATTCCATAATTGATGGATTAATTTTAGTAATAGCAGAAGGCTTAGAAGAAGTAAATTCTTTATTTAAGGTGGCTACAGAAGAAGAAAATGCATACACCTCTCCATTATCTGTAACTTCCAATCCGCTATTAAAATAACGTCCTAAAAAACTTGTACGATCATCTTCTATAACTTTTTCTAGATTCATAGAAGGATAGGAATAAACCGCTACCCATGCTTGATCTGGATATTCTGTTCCCCAAGCATCATTACAACAAGCTTTCATAGACATAAAAGGAGCATATACTTTATTTCCTACTTGTGTCATCCATGTAAAAAAAGCTTGCTCTCCCTCTGGAGCTAAATCTGCTGTATTAATTTGTCCATTTGAATCAAAACTAAAAGTATTGGTATTTAATCGATACCATTCTGCTGTAGGGTTGTCCGAATTTCTAGAAACTCTTGTCATTAACACATCATCATTTACATTGGTGAAAGTTTGCACTGTTTCGGAAGGTAAGCTTGGAGATTTAGTTAGTGACATATCACTTTCTAATTGATAATTATTTACAGCTCCTGGATCACCTTGACCATATAATAAACTGAAAAATTTATTATTATTAGTAATGTAATATCGGTAAGTACCATCTTGCTCTATACCGTTACCTAACAAAGTAGTCTTACCTCCGGTTAGTGATTCAACATTTAGCACATAATCTGCTACTCCTTCACTTTCTTGTGGTGTAGCGGTAATAATATATTCTCCTTTTTCAACATAATTTTCACCTCTAGGTCCATCATCATCTTCGGAACAGCTAAAGCTAAATATAGAAAGCACTACCATCGTAAAAGCGTATAAATTGATTTTTTTCATAATAAAATTGAATGATTTAAGGGTTATAATGTATATCTAATCTTTGCAGAAAAACTTCTTCCTGGTTTTTGTAAACTAAAATTATCGTAAAGAAGTTCATCAAAAATATTTCGGCATTCTAAGGTAAATTGAAAATGATCTAGTGTTAAGCTTGCATTGAAACCATGAGCCGTTTGTTGTGGCACTCCATACTTACCGTCACTTTTAGCCCCAGCTTCTGGCCAGTATAAATAAAAGTCATGAACATATAGAAAATCATAACCTAAACTTAGGGTCTGATTTTCACCAAATACATGATGTATAGTATAAGTCGCATTCGCATTTCCATAAGTAAAAGGCATATTGGGTATTCTAGATCTATAAAAAATACTCTCTGGATTATTATTTCTTAATTCTTGATGAGTAATATTTGCTGTTAGACTAAGTTTATTTTTATAATTATAGCGTAATTGAGCTTCTACCCCGTAATTGTTCATTGCAGCAACGTTTTCATATATGTTTTCTGATTGATTAATGTTTAAACGTTTTCTTATAAAATCATTCGCATCTCTAAAAAAAACGTTTGCTTCTAAATTAAGTGTATGTGCTTTAGTTAGGTTTAACCAATACGAGCCCCCTAAATTATAGTTATCACTGTTTTCAGGTTTTAAATCTATATTTCCTGCAATAATATTGGCATCACCAAATAATTCTATAGCTGAGGCTAATCGATAACTTTTCTCATAAGAGGCTTTAATTTGCACATTATCATTAAAGAAATAAGTTACAGCAGCACCATAACCAAAATAATTTTCAGACCTATCCATTTTTTGGTAATAAGTATCCGTACTATTATTTTTCTCCCGCCTTTCAGAATAATTAATTACTTGATTGTAGTTTTTTACAAATCCAAGCATATTCCAATCTCCTCCTTCATAGGTATAAGAAAAACCTGCTATATTTTTATGGGTTTTTTGAGGTTGATCAAAATCAACCTCATCTTTTTCATTTAAAAGATTTTCTTGCTTTCTGTTAAACGTAGTATAAACGTTATTAATAGCTATTCGATGATTCTTATTAATTTCATACGCTGCAGATAAGGTTGCTATTCCGTTATTATCCTGAAGCTGAAGGTGCTGATAATTTAATTCTCCCCCTCTACTGGTAACCGTATATTCACCTAACCAATTATAACGCCTAGAGAGTGTATCTATATATTTTTCTTTACCAAAATTATAATTAGCATTTGCTTTTACATCTAAATCAGGTATTAAAAAATTTTGTTTTTTATAACTTATGGAAGGCATAATAGTATTGCCTTTACTATGCCTACCACCATATACTGCTATTTGTCTAGCACCAGTTTGTATCTCTTTATAGTTTTGACCAAGTGTAATTCCAAAAAGTAATTCATCTGCAAAAGTTTTATTTACCACCCCTACTTTACCAATAAATGTTTCATTGTGATATTCATCATTAAATCTTTTGACTTTTTTTTCTTCAAAACCATTTCCATTTTGATTGACTTCTGCTAAAATCTTATAATTATTATCTGAATAATTCTGAAAAGCATTTATATGAAAAACAAAATCAGAATTGGTAACATGAGTAGCTGAAATATTTGTGCGATGAGTATTGAAAGATCCATAAGAATATGAAAGATCTAAATTATCTTTCTCGTAAGTATTGGTTACAACATTAATTGCTCCACCTAAAGCATCTGCACCCAGATTAATAGGAACAACCCCTTTATAAACCTCTATTCTATTAGCTAAACCAATTGGTATATTATTAATTTGAAACGAACTCCCAAAATGCTCCATAGGTATTCCATCTATAAATAGCTTGACTTGATTCCCCCTAAATCCATTCATAGATAAACTCATATCAGAACCCACACCTCCACTTTCTCGAATTCTAATCCCTGAAACCCGATCTAAAGCATGCCCTACATCTAATGTGGTTTTGTGTAATTTCTTTGCATCTATAACATCTACATTATATGCTAAAGCTTCTATTTTCTGAATTTTACTTTTAGCAGATATGCTCACCTCATCAAGGTTATAACCGGTTTTTAGGGTTATCTTTTTATAATATTCTTTCCCCTTTTTCAATACTAAAACTTCTCGGTAAGTCTGAAAACCGATATACGAAACTTCTAAAGTGTATTCCCCTTCGAACTTTCCTTTAATTGTAAAATCACCATTTTTATTGGTCATTTTTCCTACAGAACCTTTCTTTAATATTACCGTCGCACCAAAAATTGGCGCACCAGAATCATCGACAACCCGACCTTTTAATTGGACTTCTTGGGAAAAAGAAGTAAATGATATAAATCCGACCAATAAAAGTAATAAGCGCATAATTTCAATCTATATTAATTAAGATTTATTCTAAATAAATGCAAATATAAATTTTATATAATATTTAACAAGACTTATTCTAAATAATTAGAGTAACAATGAGAATTTATACTAAAAAGGAATTATTCTTTGGAATTGAAAGTTGAATTTTGATGTTTTGCATCAAAAAAAATATACTTCATTATAAAGAAAACAGAAATAGCGCCGAAAGTATGCCACAACCAGTGTGTCCCCATCGAAAATTCTAAATACCTATCTAAAGTTCGGAAGCTAATTGCTACAGAAAAACTAAATACAGAAAATAAAACATATTTAAAAAACAGAAAATGTGTTTGCCAAGCATGTAGTATTATTGGAAAAATTAATCCTAAAGCCGTTGCGATATACCTATACGTTTCTCCATGCGATTGAAATGGAATAAAACGAATGCCAAAAACTAGTATCAAAACCAATATAATACAAAGTGCTACATATAGTTTATTCTTACTAATTTTTGAAGCAAAATATAATGAAGCTGACAAACAAAGCACCAAAATTGGAACCCAATCCATAAGCAACCAAATTTCATTACTCCTAGTAGCATGATAAATAGTCCCACCTAACCAACCAATAAACAAGATAGGTAAAACGTAAATTAAAAATTTTTGATTTTTATGGTTCTTATAAACCAAAACAGAAAAGTATATTACAATAACCAAAAATAATAAATTACTGTAGGTATTAAAAGGTTCTACAGGAAACCTACCTTTTACTATTTCTTGATAAATTGGTCCCGAATCGTTCGGAAAATTGGCTAAAATAGTACCGACTTGCATTTAAGAAATATATTCCTTTTCTAAAAAATAAGTTACAATAGCTTCTTTCATTAAAACACTTTGTTCTCCTGCTTTAAGGCTAGGTAGTGTTTCTAACACTTTGTAATGTGGCCAACCTTCTTCATCGAAATAATCAAACTCGTAATAACCGTAAGGCTCTAACAATCTACAAATAGCGATATGCATTAAATCGATTTTCTGATCTTTTTTAAATCGCCTATGTAGTTGCCCTAATTCCTGTACTCCAATTAAATATATAATAGCATCAAGCTCCATTAACTCACCATCTGCAAACTGATTGGATAGTTTACGCTGAAGACCATCCCATCTATTTTTTAACTGTTCATCTCTTGCCATGGTGCAAATATAGCTTTCAAGAACAATTTATTATATTTGAAAAGCATTTCATTTTAACCCATTTTCAATAAATAAACGTTAATTTTTCTAAGGAAGAAATAAGTTTTAATAAAAACTTTTCCAAATAAGGATCTATTAACTAATCCAAATTGCATGAATATTTTAGATATTATTCTAGGGCTTGTACTATTATACGGGCTTGTTGTAGGTTTTTTTAAAGGTCTTATTATAGAAATAGCAGCTTTAGTAGGGTTAATTGCCGGTATTTATATTGCACTATATTTTAGTGACGGTCTAAGTATATTTATTGATAGTTTAACCGACTGGGGAAGCAATATATGCCACTTAATTTCATTTGGGCTTATATTCATAATCGTAATATTCTTGACAAATTTTCTTGGTAAATTCCTTACCAAACTTTTCAATATGGTTGCTTTAGGCTTATTGAATAAGTTATTGGGTAGCATTTTTGGAGTATTAAAATCGGCTTTTATTATTAGCCTATTATTATTGATGATGAATTCTTTAGAAGACAACTCCATAAATATTATTGACAAAGAAACGAAAGCGCAATCTGTACTATATAAACCTGTTTCTGTCATTGCTCCTGCATTTTTACCGAGCATTATTGAAAAAGCAAAAGAAGAAAATATTTGGTTCTTTTCCGAAGAGAAGACTAATGAAGAGGAATTATAAAAAAAGGAAGAACTAATGTTCTTCCTTTTTGATATTATGAATTATAAGATTTTAATTTCGATTAGTGAAGTCGGTACACCTCATCTAAATCTTGGTTACTCATTAAATCTACTTCTAAATCTTTTACTATTCCATCTCCAACTCCATATACCCAGCCATGTACAATTAATTTTTGTCCACTTTTCCAAGCATTTTGAACAATCGATGTTTCTGCCAAATCATACACTTGTTCAATTACATTAAGTTCAACTAAGCGATCCCAACGTTTTTTTTCATCATCAATAGCTTCAAGTTCGGCTTGATGCATTTTATAGACATCTTTAATATGGCGAATCCAATTATCGATTAACCCTACCGATTTATTTTCCATCGCTGCCTTAATTCCACCACAACCGTAATGCCCACATACTAATACATGCTGAATTTTAAGTGCATTTACAGCATAATCCAAAACGCTAAGCATATTCATATCGGTATGAACTACCATGTTAGCAATATTACGATGAACAAACACCTCACCAGGATCTGCTCCTATAATTTGGTTTGCAGGCACACGACTATCGGCACATCCAATCCATAGTAACGGTGGTTTTTGTCCGTTTTCCAAACGCTTAAAAAAATTAGGATCTTCTTCAAGCTTTTTTGTTACCCACTCCTTGTTGTTCTCTAAAATTTTGTAGTAAAATTCCATTTTAATTTTTTTATAAAGTTACGCATTGATGGGATTAATAAAAATATTTGAATAATTTTCTGGATTAATTATTACACCTTGCTTAGAGATTACTTGAATGGTTATGTTTCGTTCTTTAGCATGAATGGAGAATTCATCTAAAATTTCAAGAATATCATAATCCAAATATTTTGTATTTCTAATGTCTATTTCTAAATATGATTTTTTAGCGAGACTATGTAATTCTCGGTTTATAGCTCCTTTATTTAAGAAGGTAACCTCTTCTGCCAAAACCATATGAAACTTTCCTTCTTCATCTATTTTTTTATGAAGGAAATGCGAATTTTTATAACTATTCAGTAATATGGTAATAATACCTACCGCTAGCCCCAATCCGATTCCTATCAAGAGATCAGTAAATACAATTCCTATAATAGTAACTATAAATGGCAAGAATTGAAATTTACCTAAACGGTACATTTTTATAAATAATATGGGTTTTGCTAATTTAAAACCTACTAATAATAAAATAGCGGCTAAAACAGATAACGGAATTAAGTTTAATAAACGCGGAATAGTAAGTATAGAAATTAATAAAAGAAGTCCATGTACAATAGCAGATAGTTTTGTTTTTCCTCCTGACTGAACATTGGCTGAACTACGTACAATAACTTGTGTAATAGGTAATCCGCCTATTAATCCTGAAACAATATTCCCTACTCCTTGAGCAAATAACTCTCTATTAGTAGGCGTTATCCGCTTTTCTGGATCTAATTTATCGGTAGCTTCTACAGAAAGTAATGTCTCTAAACTCGCAACAATAGCAATAGTAATACCTGTAATCCAAACCTGCGGAGTTGTAATTACTGAAAAGTTTGGAAAACGAAACTGCCCGAAAAAATCTGATGGGCTATGGGGAACCGGAACAGATACTAAATGTGCTTGCTCTATTGCCCAATTACTATTTTCAGGTACCATTAATGTGTACAAAATTCCAACTACCACAGCTACTAAAGGACCAGGAATTATTTTAAATATAGCTGATTTTTTAATTAATATTTTTTCCCATAATAACAATATAGACAAAGCCATTAAGGTAACTAAAATAGCTCCTAACGAGATATAATCTAACATATTAACTAACTCAGAAAATGTGTTTTCTCCATCACTTTGCCAGAAATATAGATTTCCTTCAAAATCACCATCGTAACCAAATGCATGTGGAATTTGCTTTAAAAAAATAATTATTCCTATTCCTGCAAGCATCCCTTTTATTACTGAAGACGGAAAATAATACCCAATTACTCCCGCCTTTAGTATTCCCAGTAAAATCTGGATAACTCCACCTATAACTACAGCAACTAAAAAATTCTCGAAACTACCTAAAGTTGCTATTGCTCCTAATACAATAACGGCTAATCCGGCTGCTGGACCACTAACTCCTAATGAGGATCCACTTAGTGCTCCAATTACGACACCCCCAACAATACCTGCTATTAAACCCGAAAATAATGGTGCGCCACTAGCCAAAGCAATACCCAAACACAATGGTAAGGCCACAAAAAATACCACAAGACTTGCGGGTAAATCTTTATTTAAATATTTAAACATACGCTGATTCTCCTTTTAAAATTGAAAAGTTTTGAATTAAAAAATGATATAGAAAAAACGATTATTTTCTCTATTTACAATTAAATACAACTAAACTAATTCAGGAGGAGGAGAGGATAAATTAGCATATACAGATTGATACCTGTTTAGATACAAGCATTGTAAATCTTGTGATTTTGAAAAAGAATAAGCTAAGAAAGATAAGTTAAAAAGAACTTTATCTGGAATACTAAATGTTGATTTTGCATATAATTTTTCAGTGCCCTGTTCTTCTTCATTAGCTCCCAAAATCTTTATAGTATCAACATCTGTAGCATGATAATTTATAAAAGCAGTTATGTTGGGTATTGCTATAACACCCAAGAAAAGAATAATAAAAAAACATTTAAATACCCTCACAGCTTTAAAAGTATCACTTTTTTAACTAGAAAAGGAAATAAACTATAATTTTCTTATATTTTCTTTTTTTGTCCATCCTTGTTTACCATCCGCAATTTCAATCTTATACCAATCCTGAAATTTCTCTAAAATTTCAGCTTTTGTTCCTTCATGAAGTATAAATGAAGAGTTTCCTCTTAAATTAGGCTCACTTCTAACAGGAGCTTCTTCTTGAAAAACAATTCCATAGTTGGTATTCAATACTAGAGTATGTTGATTATAAGCAAAAATTATAGATGTTATACTACCCAAAATAAAAATAGTTGCTAGTGCAAAAAGTATACGTTTTTTTAAACTAGAAGAAGTATAATAGTATAGAAGAAAAGATATTGCAAATAAAAACATAGCTACTACAGCAAACATAGCCCATGTATTGTAACTGAACGTAGCTATAATGTTATTAACTGTTTTAGAAAGGCCGGTGCGTGTTACAGGCTTAATAGCATCAATCGCCATATTTCTTGCAAACTCTATATTATTTTTTACATCCGCATCATTAGGTGCTAATTGTAATGCCTTTTCAAAATTATAAATGCTAGGCGCTATATGATTTAGTTTATAATGGGCATTTCCTAGATTATAATATACAGCAACAGATGCATCTCCGTTTGTTATTATTTTATTATAATCAGCAATTGCTTTTTCATAAGCCCCATCTGCATATTCTTGATTCGCTTTATCGAATAATTCTTGATTTTGTCCAAAACCAATTGTGTTGCAAAACAATATGCACAGTATTAGAATCTTTTTCATAACTACAATTGTTTATCTAAAATTGAAATTACCTCAGCAGACTTATCGTAATCCTGTTGCATGGTAACCATAGATGCTGGAGTATAACGAGCCAATTCACAACTTTTTAAAATCTCGATAAACTTGTCTACCGTTGTACTTTCTACTCCTTTTTCAGTAAGAATTTGACTAATTCTTTCTTTACTCATTTCTCCGGTTTGAATGTGTAATTTAGCCTTCAAATAATTGTGCATTGCTCTTTCTAAAGCGATGTAAAATTCTTGAGGGTTGCCAAGATTCTTACGGGCATTCGACAAATATTTTCTAGCTAATTTATCGGCTTTACGAATTTTATTTCCTCGAACATCGTTCGCTTTTGCTTTTCGTTTTTTTCCAAATATAATTACAAGAGGAATTACAAAAAGCGGTACAAATAATAGCACCCAAAACTTCCAAGAACCAAAAAATGGTTTACGATCTATTGGATGCAATTTAGTATTTAGTTTAATATATCTAAATTGATCTCCAGATAACGTAACGGCTTGTTTGTTTGTATTTGTTAAATTACCACTACTTTGGTTGGACGTAGTTGTAGTAGGCAATGGTCCATTTTCAACATTAATTACAATATCTTCTGAAGTAATTGTTTTATAGGTCTTGGTTTGCGGATTAAAATATGAAAAACTTAATCCTGGAATAGGATACTTACCTTTTCGAGTTGGAACTATAGTATAATCTTCTGCAATACTTCCCTGAGTTCCTCCTAAAGATGTACTAATATTTTCTTTACGTTCCGGATCGTAAATTTCTAATGTACTTGGCACGTTCAATTCCGGTAATTCAAACAGTTTTAAATTTCCTTTTCCACGAACTTTTACCGAAGCAGTTAACGATTCTGTAGCATCTAAATTAGTTTTATTAGCAGATACTGAAAATTTATACTCTCCAACAGCTCCGGTAAAGTTTGCCGGCTTGCCTTTTGTTGGAAGTTGTTTTACATTTATCTCTCTTTTATTTGAAGTAACGGTTTTATCAACCGTTTTATAAATAATTCCTCCAAATATAGAACGCCGTTGACTAGGAACATCTATAGAAACAGAAACCGCTAGCGGATCTATTGTTAATTTACCTGTTTTTTGAGGATATAATACCGTTTTATACAATACAACATATCGATAAGGCTCGCCTTTGTAAGTTCCTTCTTCTACCCTAAACTTATTATCTAGTGCCTGACTCCAGAAGTCAGGAAAAGCTGGGTTATCTAGTAATCGGAAATTACTAACACTTACGCGAGGACTTACATATAATTTGTAGGTTATAGAAATCCCTTCGTTTAAATAGGGATTGGTTTTAGATACTTCGGCTACAAAATGTAAATTATCTGCTGCTATAATCTCAGAGTTATCTCCATCTTTTGGTTTCTCTACAGCGTCTCCTACAGTTATTATAACAGGGCTAGTTTTGTAAACAGTTTCATCTACTGTTACCTCTGCCTGCTTTATTGTTTTTTTTCCTTTTGTTTCAGGTTCTAAATAATAGCTATATGTTTTTGAAAAAGTACTTTTCCCATTAACCCAACTATTACTTACTTGTTGATTTGGTCCACCTACAACTTTAAAACCTCTAAAAGATGGTGGTCTAAAATTATCTCCATTTTTATTCATCTTGAAATCAACTCGTAAACGCTCGTTGATTCCAATTTCCTTTCTACTTACCTCTGTGGTAAAGGTAACCTGTGCCGAAACTAATCCGGCTGTTAATAGAAACAGATTTAATAATATTAACTTCAATTTCATTAGTAACGCGTCTACTTAATTCTTTAATATGAAAAGTTTCTTTTAGCGAATTCTACCAATCTTTATCAGATCTTGTTTTTACACCTTTAGCCTTCTCTGCATTTATTTTGTCCTGTGTTTTCTCTTCTTCATTATTCATCGCTTTTAACAGGTTTTTAATTTGCTGAGGAGATAATTGCCCTTGTACCGGCTGTTGTTGTTGCTTAGGCTTTTTATCTGGATTACCTTCTTGATCTTGTTTTCCTTTATCAGTTTTATCTTTTTTATTGTCCTGATCTTGTTTTTTCTTATCCTGATCGCCTTCGCCGTCTTTTTTATCCTGCTTATCGTTATCACCTTTATCCTTCGGCTGGCCATCCTTATTCTTATCTTTATCGCCTTGATCTTTCTGATCTTTATTTTGATCTTTTTTATTATCGTCCTTGTTGTCCTTATTGTCTTTGTTATCCTTGTTCTTGTCTTTATTCTGATTTTTATCTTGCTCCTCCTTCAGCTTCTCTTTTGCTAATGCTAAATTGTAACGCGTTTCATCGTCAGAAGGATCATTTCTAAGCGCCTCTTTATAAGCATCCACAGCTTCTTTATACTTTTTTTGTTTCATAAAAGAATTTCCTAAATTGTGGCTTATCCGGTGTTTTTCAGCTTTATTAGTAGCCACCTCTTTGGCTCCTCGTAAACGCGATTGGGCTTCACCTGCTTTTTCTCGAGTATAATATAAATTACCCATATTATATTTTGCCGTAACGTTAGCTGGATCTTTAGCTATTGCCTTTCGGTAGGACGCTTCAGCGTTAGCAAAATCGTTCTCTGACATCGCTTCCTGAGCTTCGTTAATATATTTTTGAGCTTCTTCTTTGGCTTCCTCTGCTTCTTTTTGAGCAAAGCCTGAATACGCCAAAAGAAAAAGTATCAGAAAAAATATCGATTTCTGAAAATTCAGTTTTAATTGCCTGTTTTTCATATTACTCATTTGTTTTTTCATTAAACAAATTCAGTTTTTTAACCCAACTAGTACTTCTTTCTAGTAAGAAAATATCTAAAAATAGAAATAAAAAGCATAATCCTAAAAACCATTGAAAATGTGACTTATAATCTGCAAACTGTTTCGCTTCAAATTCGGTTTTTTCTATATTCTGTAGCAAATCTTGTACCTTTTCTGTAACTTTTGCTGTTACATTTCCATCAATATACTCTCCATTAGCTGCTGAGGCTATTTCTTTTAATGTATTTGGATTAAGCTTTGTTATTACTGTTTCTCCTTGCTGATTTTTTTTGTAACGTTGGGTTATTCCATTTCGCTTTATAGGAATTGGTCCTCCCTTTTCTGTACCTACTCCTATTGTATAAATTCGGATTCCTTTTTCGGAAGCTTCATTAGCTATTTCTTCTACATTTCCTTCATGATCTTCTCCATCACTAATAATAAAAAGCACTCGATTAGTTTGATTATTATCATCGTAATAGGTAGTAGCTAAATTAATAGCGTCTCGTATAGCTGTTCCTTGAGAGCTAATCATATTCGTATTTAAACCTTGTAAAAACATTTTAGCCGAAGCAAAATCTGTAGTAATAGGTAATTGCGGAAAAGCACTACCTGCATAAGCAATAATACCTACTCGATCGCTCCCTAATTTGGTTAAGATTTGTCGAACTAATTGTTTTGATTTTGCTAACCGGTTTGGAGCAACATCTTCCGCATCCATACTTTTAGAAACATCGATTGCAAAAACAATATCGACACCTTCTCTTTTTACGGTTTCCATGGTTGTTCCCATTTTGGGATTAACCAAAGCGATTACTAAACTAACTATTGCAAGACAACTAAAAATTACTTTTACAATAGGTTTAAAATTCGATTTATTAGGTGCTAGTTTATTTAATAAACTTTTGCTGGCAAATTTATTTTTAGCGCTTCGTTGCCAAAATAAGAGCACTATAAATAATAACAATACCACCGGTATTGCTATTAGTAACCAAAAGTATATTTTTTCTTCTAAGACTAACATTCGTGTTCGGTTTAAATAAAACTTCTAAAAACAGTATACTTTAAGCCCACTTCAAACAACAGAAAAAATCCTGCCAACAAAGCAAAGGCACGAAATTTCTCATCGTAATTAGTATATTTGAATTCTTCAATTTCTGTTTTTTCTAATTGGTCTATTTCATCGTAAATTTCTTGAAGCTTTTTATTATCGGTTGCTCTAAAATATTTTCCTCCAGTTTCTTCAGCAATCTGCTTCAATAAATCTTCATCAATTTCTACACGACGATTTCCATATTGAAATTTTCCGTTTGGTAAAATACTCACCGGTGTTAATGCCATTCCGTTACTACCAACACCTATAGTGTATACTTTAATTCCAAATTCTTTAGCTAACTCACTAGCTACTTTAGGATCTATAAATCCGGAATTATTAACTCCATCAGTCAATAGAATAATTACCTTACTCTCGGCTTTACTATCTTTTAATCTATTCACAGAAGTGGCTAATCCCGATCCAATTGCTGTACCACTTTCTAGAACATCATTATATTCAATATTATCCATTGCTCTAAGCACCACGGATTTATCTGTAGTAATAGGCGTTTTAGTAAAACTTTCTCCAGAATACAAAACAAGTCCAATCCGGTCTGATGGTCTACCTTTAATAAACTCCTCTCCTACTGTTTTGGTAGCTTCCAATCTATTTGGTTTTAAATCTCTGGCAAGCATACTGGCAGAAACATCTAAAGCTATCACAATATCTATCCCTTGAGTACTATTTGTTCGGGTAGAAACATCTACTGTTCTCGGTCGTGCCAAAGCTATTATAAGAAACGACAAAGCTAATAATCGAAAAATAAAAAGTATTGGTTTTAACTTAGCGAGTAAGCTCGGTTTAGCTTTAAAACCTTGAATACTTGAAATCCGTAAAGCAGGAGTTTGCATATTCCTTTTCCAGAAATACCATCCTATTGCTACCGGAAGTAGTAAGAACAACCAGAAAAATCCAGGATTCTCAAAAGTGAAATTCGCAAACATTAATTTGAAGTTTTAATTAATTCTACTGAATTGATAATACGGCTAGCAATTTCTGATGCATATTTATCATCTTTTGCATAAATAACTGTTACTTGCTGAAATCCTCCCCCTTGCGCAAAATTTAATATGCTGTATTTTTTGGATTGTATATCGCCATTAATAGGATTTTCAACTTCTAGAGTACCGTAGACTTTTACTCCCTTTGCTCCATTTATTGTGCTAAAATCTTCTTGCTTCATAACAATATTTTTAGCTCCCCGTTTTTCTAAATCTTTATAAATGCCATCTACTCCCGTTTTAAGATCGAATTGTCCTTTTTTACTAAATATTCTTGTGGTTAAACCTGTATAAAAATTAGCGACTAAACTTCCATATTCAAAATGTTCACTATTAGCGTAGGTTTTTGTAGCATCTTCAGAAAGTTTCATCTCTTTTCTTACCAATACATCAGGTGTTGTTACGCTTATTTCAGGTGTTCCGTAAGCACTTCTAACCCAATCTCCTTCTAACAATTCTTTTGAAGCATTTCCAAAATAAGTATCTACAACATAAGTAAATCCTTTAGTAGAAATTAATACTGTTAATCCCACTAAAATGGCTACAACTGTTGCTGTAATAGCTATAATTATTGTTTTTTTACGTTTTTTGGCTTGTTTTTGTTTTCTATATTCTTCATCCAACATTAAATCTTCTTCTGTTGGTTCTGGAATAGAAGATTTTACATCAGTTATTATTTTACGGCTATTATCACGATCTTCTTTAGCTGTAATTACATCCGGTTTAGAATTTGCAAATTTCGCTAAATCTGCTCTATTCAAAATTTTCTTTAAATTTTCTAATGTTTTCGGGTGCAAGCTAAGCCTATCGGTTTTACGCTGCAATTCCAGATAAGCAATTAAATCTGTAGTGGTGCTTTCTAGAGCTCCATCATATACTTTTTCATCTAAATAATGGCGCAGGGTACTCGTTAAACGCGAGTAATATTCTTTTACTTGTTTATCTTTAAGAAGCGTACTTTTATCTAAGGCATCTAAATCGTTCATGGCTTGTTCAAACGGAGGTAGCTTCTTTTCATGTTTCTTCTTTAGTTGTTTCTTAGTAAAGAAAAATGCAACAATTCCAAGCAAAACAGCTACTGCTAAAGTCCACCATACCCAATTCGGTATAGAAAAACTTTTTGAAACTTCTACCGAAGGTTTTATAGGATACATAGCCTGTTTAGTGGTATCTACAGCCACATCTGCTACAGCCACTTTTAACGAATCGGTAAGCCAAGGTTTATTATTTATAATGATTTTCTGAGAAGGAATGGTATAGGAACCTGAATCGAAAACCGTTAATTTATATTCTTTTAAAAGTTTATAGTTATTTGCAGCACGAGTAGTATCCGCTCCTAACGATGCTACAACTTCTAGAGGAGCAAAAGTATTACCTTCAGGAAAAATTACTAAATCTGTAGAGTCGGTTTCTACTTTTACCTGATATGTTATTTGCTCACCTATTTTAATTTTAGCCGTATCTATACTTGCAGAAACTGTGGGTTGTTGTGCCCAATTTGTTGCTGATATTAAGCTAAAAACTAAAGTAGTTAGTAACTGAAAATATTTGCTTTTTATATTTATTTTTTCTTTCAACTGAACGTTATTCATTTTACAAAGTACTTAGCCTCTTCGTTTAAAATACCCTAAAAGTTTTTTCACATAACTTTCATCGGTTCGGGTATTAATAACTCCCGCTCCACTTAGAGTAAAACTTTCTTCAAAATATCTTACCTGATTTCGATAATAGTCATTATAACTTTTCCGAACTGATTTAGACCCTGTATTTACAGTAATATATTCGTTGGTTTCTTCATCCAACATTTGTACCAAACCTATATTTGGAATTTCTGTTTCTCGTTCATCAAAAACTCGAATTCCTGTAACATCGTGTCTATTTGCTGTAATTTTTAAGGTTTGTTGATAATCGTTCGCCATAAAATCCGAAAGCACAAATACAATAGCTTTCTTTTTCATAACATTTGATAGATATTTTAAAGCTCCGGTAATATCTGTTTTTTTACTTTCAGGTTTAAATTCTAGCAGTTCTCGAATTATTCGAAGCACATGAGAACGCCCTTTTTTTGGCGGAATATATTTTTCTATTTGATCAGAAAATAATAGAAGCCCTATTTTATCGTTATTCTGAGTAGCAGAGAAAGCTAATGTTGCTGCAATTTCAGTAATAACGTCTCTTTTGAATTGGTTTTTAGTTCCGAAAATTTCAGATCCGGAAACATCGACAACTAACATCATTGTAAGTTCTCGTTCTTCTTCAAAAACTTTAACGAAAGGTTCATTATAACGCGCTGTAACATTCCAGTCAATGCTTCGCACATCATCCCCAAACTGATATTTTCTAACTTCACTAAACGTCATCCCTCTACCTTTAAATGTAGAGTGATATTCCCCTCCAAAAACATGATCGCTAAGGCGTCTTGTTTTTATTTCTATTTTCCGTACTTTTTTAAGTAACTCTTTGGTATCCATGCGGTATGGTATTGAAAGCCCACAAATTTAATTTGATTAAAGAAATGAAGTCCCTAATGGGAATTTTCTCTTTAAGGCACTTCAATCTCATTTACAATTTTACCGATTATATCTTCGGAAGTAATATTTTCTGCCTCTGCTTCGTAAGTGATTCCGATACGGTGGCGCAATACATCGTATACTACAGCACGTACATCTTCTGGAACAACAAAACCTCGACGTTTAATAAATGCATAACATTTAGAAGCTACTGCTAAATTAATACTACCCCTTGGTGAAGCTCCAAAACTAATTAGCGGTTTTAAATCTTGTAAATTATATTTCTCAGGTGTTCTTGTAGCAAAAATGATATCTAGAATATATTTCTCTATCTTTTCATCCATATATACTTCTCGAACTGTCTCTTGAGCTTTTTGAATTTGATCTAAACTAACTACTTGATTAACCTTCTGGTAACTTCCTTTTAAATTAGCACGAACAATTAATTGCTCTTCTTCTAACTTAGGATAATCTATAACTGTTTTTAACATAAAACGGTCAACCTGAGCTTCTGGTAACGGATATGTTCCTTCTTGCTCTACCGGGTTTTGAGTTGCCATTACTAAAAAAGGGCGATCTAAACGAAATGTTTCATCTCCAATAGTAACTTGCTTTTCTTGCATGGCCTCTAACAGAGCAGATTGCACTTTTGCAGGAGCCCTGTTAATCTCATCTGCTAAAACAAAGTTGGCAAATATTGGTCCTTTCCTAATACTAAAATCATTAATTTTCATATTATAGATAAGCGTACCTATAACATCAGCAGGAAGAAGATCAGGAGTAAACTGTATTCTACTAAAACTACCATGAACTGCTTGAGACAATGTATTAATTGCTAGTGTTTTTGCGAGCCCCGGCACACCTTCTAAAAGAATATGTCCTTGACCTAATATCCCTATCAGTAATCGTTCAACCATATGCTTTTGCCCAACAATTACTTTATTCATTTCAGCACTTAATATATCTATAAAAGCACTTTCTCTCTCTATTCTTTCATTAAGGCTTGAAATATCTACCGAGGATTCCTGATCTGTCATTTCAATTTGTTTTTTAGAACGTGAATATACAACGCTGCATGCTGCGCCGCAAATTCTATATGTAAATTAAAGTTTTCGGACTTAAATTTAAAAAATACTTTAAAATAAGCTCTTAGTAAACGCAAGTATAAAAAATGTATTGCTTAAATGTCCTTATAATTTTTCTAAAATTTTACTTAGCGATCTGAAATCTAGAAAACTGCTGTACATTTTAGGCTTTATAGTAGCTTGAACAAAATTCTTATGTAATATGCTAATTATAAGATTTAACTTTTTTTAACAGAATTTAAAACGGAATTAATGCAATTAAGGATCTTAGCTGTAAATACTTTAGTACTTTGTATTTAAAAATTTAACATGAAAACAGCCTTAATAACCGGAGCTACTAGTGGAATAGGAAAAGCTACAGCTAAAGCTTTTGCTGCGGAAGGAATTAATTTAATTATCTGCGGAAGACGAGAAACTCGATTACAAGAATTAAAAGAAAAACTTCACAAAAAAGTTGATGTGCTATCGCTAAGTTTCGATGTTCGAGATAAAAATGAAGTATTCAAAAAAATCCAAAATTTACCAGCAAATTTTTCTAAAATCGATATTCTAATCAATAATGCTGGTAATGCACATGGATTAGATAAAATACAAGATGGAAATATTGAAGATTGGGATGCCATGCTAGATATCAATGTAAAAGGTCTCCTATATGTAAGCAAAGCAGTAATTCCAATAATGCTTTCTCAAAAATCGGGACATATTATTAACATTGGATCTACTGCAGGTAAAGAAGTATACCCTAAAGGAAATGTATACTGTGCTAGCAAACATGCTGTAGATGCTATTAACCAAGGGATGAGAATCGACTTAAACGGTAGCGGTATACGAGTTGGAGCAATAAACCCAGGACTTACAGAAACCGAGTTTAGCGATGTTCGTTTTAAAGGAGATTCTGAAAAAGCAAAACAAGTATACACCGGTTTCAAAGCTTTACAACCAGAAGATATTGCTGATATTATTCGGTTTGTAGTTACCCGACCTTATCATGTAAATATTGCCGATTTAATGGTAATGTGTACCTCGCAAGCTAGTAGCACGATATTAGATAAAAAATAAGCTTATCTAGCATGATTAATAAACGCCTTTTAATTAAAAATTTACTAGCGCATAACGACGAAAACAGCTTTTACGACAAAAAACTGCAACTGAATATTGGCTCTAAAGAAGGTAAGGCTAAATTTTTAAAACATATTTGTGCGCTAGCAAATTCTAACCCTAACAATAATTCATTTATTGTAATTGGCGTTCAAGATGAGGATAACCAAATAGTAGGAACCGATTTTTTTGATGATAGTAAACTTCAAAACTTAATTAATGCCTATGTTGAAAATCCTCCTAAAATTACCTACGAAAATATTTCATTTCCACATTTACCCGACAAACTAGTAGTTGGTTTAGTAACAATTGGTGCTAACTATGGTAAAATATGTTTTCTACGTAAAAATATATGGAAGTATTACAGCGGCTCTATTTTTTTAAGAGACGGCAGCATAAGCATGCCTAAAAATTTTGATATTGAAATAAAAGACGAGAACTCTGCCACGGTAAACGCATTAGAAAAACATGCTCAAAACAATATTGAGCTTACGCTAAATGGTGTTTTCGATTTTTTAGAAGAACATCAAAACCTGACTTCAGAATATTTAGTTTTTAAAGAGTTTTTTGTGGTTTGTTGGGCCGGTAAACCCAAAAAAAATAAAGATACTATTTATTACAGTCGAGTAGATATCGCATTAATCAATGAGCAAGTAAAGCTGTTTTATTCAGATCTGGATGAAGTAAGCATTAGTTGGAATAAAAATAGTTTCAAAATTATAGAATATGTGCTTTTAGGTTTACCCAATAATTACAAATATTATCCTCTTGAAGAGGTAGAAATTCAATTTCGAGATAATGGCAGCTACGAAATTAATAGCGAATTGCTTTTTACGCCTCCAGAATTTAATAAGGAAATTTTATTCCATATTTATAACAGTAATAACCTGCTACTCGAAAAGCTAAAACGCCTGCAACCGCTAACAAATACTCAAACCAAAGAAATTAAAAATCTACCATCTATTTATTTATTATGTTATCTAAACGGATTTAACGAGGCAATAGAAAAATTGGAAGAAGCGCGACCATTTTTAAAAAAATATAGTGAGGAAGCTTACCAATATTATAAAGAAAGTACACGAATTTTAAGAAAAGTAAAATATAATTAATATGGCAAGAACTTTTGCTATCGGAGATATTCATGGCGGACTAAAAGCCTTACAACAACTTCTCGAAAAAATCGAAATTACCGAAAATGATCAACTTATTTTTTTAGGAGATTATGTAGATGGGTGGAGCGACTCTGCAAATGTAATTTCATTTTTAATTGAACTAGGAAAAAAGTATACCTGCATTTTTTTACGTGGTAATCATGATGATCTAGTTCAACAATGGTTGCAAGATCAATCCTATACCGATAAATGGATAGAACATGGTGGGCAAAGTAGCATCGATAGTTATGCAAAGCTTTCAGAAGAAACAATCCAAAGTCATCTTTCTTTTTTTCAAGAATTGCAAAATTATTATATCGATACCGAAAATCGATTATTTTTACATGCAGGTTTTACAAACCTTCATGGTCCAGAATACGAATATTATAGCACCGGTTTTTATTGGGACCGTACGTTATGGGAAACGGTATTGGCTTTAGATCCAAAACTGAAAAAAAACCATCCGTTTTACCCCAAACGCATTAAGCTTTTTAATGAAATTTATATCGGGCACACCCCTGTTACCAGAATAGGAGAAGATGAACCTATACAAAAGGCAAATGTTTGGAATGTAGATACCGGAGCAGCTTTTAAAGGGAAACTTTCTGCTATTAATATAGATACTAAGAAGGTACATCAAAGCGCTCCTGTTTATACATTTTATCCTGATGAAAACGGGCGAAATTAATTACTAAAAAATTTAGCACTTTGTTTTTCAAGGTTTTTCCCTTTTATTTGCATCTAATGGTTGTGCAATTATTTGCATGATATTTGCAATCTTACTAGTAAGATTACAATTATTAATTCACAGATAAAATTATATATGGCCCTTAAAAATATTCGATTAGAAGTAATGAAATCTATTGAAAGTAAAGTAGATGGATTTATTGATAAATACTTAATTCCTGTAGAGGATATTTGGCAACCTACCGATATGTTGCCTAATCTACAAGATGATAGTGGCTTTGACCAAGTACACCAAATTCGAGAAGAAGCTAAAGAATTAGGATACGATTTTTGGGTAGTTCTCGTTGGAGATATGGTTACCGAAGAAGCACTTCCTACTTACGAAAGTTGGCTAATGGATGTTGAAGGTGTAGAACAACACCCTAAAGACGGAAAACAAAATGGTTGGTCTAAATGGGTTCGACAATGGACTGGTGAGGAAAATCGCCACGGTGACACATTAAACAAATATCTTTACCTATCAGGACGTATTAATATGCGTGAAGTAGAAAAAACGACTCAATATTTAATAAATGATGGTTTTGATATTGGTACCGGTAGAGACCCTTACAAAAACTTTGTTTATACAAGTTTTCAAGAACTAGCTACTAATATTTCCCATAAAAGAGTAGGGCAACTTGCTCGTAAAAAAGGAAATAAAATGCTTGCTAAAATGTGTAATGTTATTTCAGGAGATGAAATGAGACACTATTTAGCATATCGAGAATTTGTAAAAACAATTTTTGAACACGATCCAAGTGAAATGATGTTGGCTTTTCAAGACATGATGAAGAAAAAAATTGTGATGCCAGCACAGTTTATACGCGAAAGCGGACAAGGAATTGCTGAAGCTTTCGAGAACTTCTCTAACGCAGCTCAGCGTTTAGGTGTTTATACTACTTATGATTATATCGATATTCTTAAAAAACTAAATACGTATTGGGAAATCGATAAAATAAGAGGTCTTACTGATGATGCTGAAAAAGCAAGAGATTATTTAATGAAACTTCCAGATAGAATGACGCGTATTGCAGATAGAATTGCAATACCGAAAGATCAACATACATTTAAATGGGTAGAACCAAACGGAATTCTATAATATTTAAACAGAAGCATAATAAAAAAAGCCTGCTGATTTAAATCAGTAGGCTTTTTTATTACCTATTATATATTAAAGCTTATTTAATTTTAGTATTCTTCCAAAGTTTATAAGCTACTAAATCTTTTTCTATTAAATTTAAACAGAACGCAATAACAGCTGCATCATCTAAATAGCCGATTACCGGAATAAAATCGGGGATTAAGTCTAAAGGAGATAACACATATATTAAAGCTGCTCCAATAGCCGCTACAACATTAAACGGAATCTCTTTATAGTGGCCATTTGCATAATCCCGAATTAAATTAAACAAAATTTGAACATCGTCTATATATCGTTTTAAAGCTCCTTTCTTTTCAAATTTAGATTTTATTTTATCTTCATCTTCTAAAACCTCAGTTACATCTTCTTCTGAAAAATCATCTTGTCTTTTTTTATACTCTTCAGCTACTTGGTCTTTATCTACTTTGCTCATAATTTCAATTTAAACTGATCCGAAAATAATAAATTTCAATCAGTTTTAAAGAAACCTTATAATTGTTTTAGCATTATTATTTATATTAAATTGGAATCAACTTATCTCCAATTTTACGTAATTGATAATGAAAATGAGGGATAAGCGCTATTCCTAATATTACTATGCCTATAAATATACTCATGTACAGATAATAATCTCTTGCAAAAAGTAAATTGGTTTGTTTACCAATAGCTTTTGCCATTAGCTTTTTAGAACCTGCTTTTGCTTGTAACGAACTAGCCCCATTTTTTTTAAATACTTGCTGATAACCTGCTAACCTATTATTTGCTAATTGATTGGTACTCGTTATTTCTTCTGAAAAATGCTGTTTATGTATTTTCTGCTGATGTAAACTCATAAAAGCTACTAAAGCCATACTTGCTGTAAATGTAGTTGCTCTAAAGCCCACACCAGTAACCGATGCAGAAAAAGCAATTTCTTTCGGCACAGATGTCGCATAAAAAATAACAATAGAAAGCATTAGGGTTCCGTTACCAAAACCTTGTAAAAATAATGGAATTAATAAATCGATTCCCTCTCCGTTAGCACTCAACAAAAACAAACTATAAACATGAAATCCCAGTAACGCCAAAAAACCCGTAATCCAAACCAATCGAATACTTGTTTTAGCCAATACAAAACGAGCAGTAAGAGCAGCGCCAGCTACAATACCAAATGCATTACTTATCATTAAATAACTTTTATGGTATACATCTAAATTTACACTGTTAGCCATATATCCATACAACACACTTAAATCTCCTTTACTAAAGTAAAAAACAACCAATAGAAGCATTCCTATTCTAAAATTCCGAATTTTAAAAATTGATAAATTAATATAGGGCCTATCTAGCTTTAACTGTCTAAAAACAAAACATAAGAGGAAAAATATAGCTCCTATACATGTAAAAACAATTCTCTGATTAGAAAACCACTGGTAATACTGACCGTATAATAAAGTGTAAGCTAAACTTAGTAAACCAGAAGCATATAAAATAAAACTCTTCCAGTCTATACGCTCTAATATAATTTTTCCTTCACTGCGAAGATCCACGCTATTTTTCATAAAAGATGTCAACAGCAATAGCCCAGGTATAACTCCATAAATTTTAAACAAAAAAATTATATTAAAATCATATTCAGTAAACACGTAAGCATCTAAAAGTTGACACAATGGAGCAGAACCTAAAAGTGAGGCATACAAAGTGGCATATCCCAATACTCGACTACGCTGTGCATGAAATTGTCGAAATATTAAGGTAAACATAGTCCCTATAAAACCTAAAGAGAGCATCCCTCCTAAAAATCGAAAAACTAATAATATTGCAAAGTTTTTACTGAAATAGAGCAGTAAATTCAACAAAACAAAGATGATGCTACAACCAACTATATAAGGTTTCGAGGCAAAACGATTAAAAAAGTGTTTCTCTAATGGAAAAGCAGTTGCAATTGCAATGTAGAATACAACAACCGAATATTTGATATCTGTATTATCTACACCATAATAACTTGCTGCACTAGAAAGTCCACCAAGGTATATCCCTAATACCGAAGCAATAGGAATAAGTGTTAAGAATATAGCTATTAAAATTAGCCAATCTGGAACCCATTCTCTAAAAATCTGCTGATTCTTTTCGCTAGCCATAAATTAAGATTTTGGAATAGCAACCTCAGCATTCATACCGGCGCGTAATTTTTTTAGCTTGGCATTTTTATCTACAAACTCTATACGAACCGGAAATCGTTGTGTTATTTTTACAAAATTACCGGTAGCATTATCGGGAGGTAATAATGAAAATTGAGATCCTGTTGCTGGAGAAAGTGATTCTATTTTACCATGAAATTCCTCGCTAGGATAAGCATCTACAGTAATTTTCACATCTTGACCTTCTTTCATATTGGCAATTTGTGTCTCTTCAAAATTCGCAACAATCCATTTTCCTTGGTTTTGATCTACAATAAAACCAATTGTCTGCCCCTTTTGCACATATTGTCCTTCTTGTAAACTTCTTTTCCCCATATATCCATTAGAAGGTGCTTTAATTACGGCATATTTCATATCTAACTTAACACGGTCTAACATCGACTTTTTTTGCTGAATATCTGCTTTTGCTACCGCTATTTGAGCATTAACATCTCTAGTTTTTCCTTGAGAAGCACTAAATGAATTTTGTAAGCTCTCAAAGTTTGCTTTTGCTACCGCTAAACGAGTTTTTACATCTTCAAATTGTTGTTGCGTAACCGCTTCTCCTTCTAATAATTTTTTATATCTATTAAACTCTTGTTGTTGTTGCCACAACCTTGCTTTTGCAGCATTAATTTTAGATTCACTTGCATTTGCAGCACTACTTGTAGTGGTTACATTGCTTTCTAAAACTTTAAGCTTTGCCTCTGCTGATGCTAAAGCTGCTTTAGCTTCTTCTAAACGAACATTGGCTTCATCTATATCTAAAATAAGTAGAGTATCGCCTTTAGTGACTTTTTGGTGGTCTTGATATCTTATCTCTTCTACGTAGCCATTTGCCCTACTCAAAATAGGATTAATATACTCCTTTACTTGAGCATCATTAGTTTCTTCATAATTCCAAAAATTGATCATTGAAATTACTCCCCAAACTAAGAGTGCTAACAAAATTAGTAATGCAACGACATAAGTTACTTTTACGGCTATTTTATCTATATTTTCGTATTTCTTTATTTGATCGCTCATTATAACTGACCTGTGATTTTTAACAATTGGTAATAGTGTATTTTTGCTGAAATTCGGCTATTTACTAATTCGAATTTTGCTTGTAATAATTGTGTATCGGCATCTAATAAATCAGTTAATAATGATAACTGATTGAAGTAGGTTTGATTGACGATACGATAACTTTCTTTAGCCTGATCAATATTCATTTTTGCTACTTCAATTTTTTCTAAATCTTCCTGAAGACGCTTAAACGAGGTTTTAATTCCTTTTCTTAATTTATCGTCGGTATCCTTTTTAAGTAAGCGTTGCTTTCTCACTTCAATTTTTGCTGCTTCTTCTTTATGTTTATCATGATACAGGGCAGAAAGATCGTATGATAGTTTTACTCCAGCTATCCCTAATAAATAAGGAGCCGTTTCATAAGGGTATAATTTGATTTGTGGATACGAATACGTATACTCTCCAAACAAGCCTATTTTTGGCAACTTATCTGCTTTTAGGTTTTGCTCTTGCAACTCACTCATTTTAATTTTAGATTCGGCTATTTTAGAACGTGGCGAAGCTTCTGTTGCATCTGCTATATAATCCTGATAGGTTTTTGTAGCCTTCAAGAAATTTACCGGAATACTATCAATAGGATTTATAGGATGTTCATCTTCTAGGCCTATTAAAATATTGAGTGATTGCGTAGCAATACTTGCATTATTATTAATTTCTAACAAATTAGTTTGTTGCCGAGATAGCTGAAGTTTTGCTCGTAATAAATCACTTTTTAAAACCACACCGTTTTCATAAAGTTTAGTGATTTGATCTAAGCGTTTTTTATTGCGCTCTATATTCTGGAGAATAAGCTTTTTAAATGCTAAAGTTCGTTGCAAATCTAAATAAGCATGTGCTACTTTATAGTGAACTGCTGAAGTTGTCTCTTCTTTTAAGTATTCTACTAACTCTTGTCGAGTTTCAGCTTTCGAAACATATATATTAGTCTTGTTCCCACTATAAATATTGAAATATGCTTCAACCCCGGCACTATAAGTAGTATGATCTTCTAGATGAATAAAATCGGCATCCTCTCGAATTCCATCTGTAAAAACAGGAATATTAGATAATTGCCCATAACTACCATCAAAACCTAGTTCAGGTAAGCGTTTGCGTTTTGCATCTAACACCTTTTCTTTCCCAATATCAATATCAAAATCTTTTATGCGCAGCTCTTTACTATAGCTATTTGCTTTTTGCCAAGCAGTTTCTAGACTTAAGGCTAGACTATCTTTTTCTATTTGCGCGTTTGCTAATTGACTCAGCATCAACAGTACACTTGTACTAACAAGTACAATCGAGTTAAAATTTAGTTTCCAAAATTTCATCCTGCAAATATCCAACATAACTTCAAGTCTTATTTTATTAAATTAGACATTTTTTTTATAATTTAAGCCAACTAAAATTACTGCTTTATGGCAAGCTTTCTATCTCGTGTTGATAATAATCCATCCAGTGTTTTTATTCACCATTCTAAAATCGAAGAGCATATCCCCATGCACTGCCATGATAAACACCAAATGAGTTATGTAGAAGGTGGCGTTGCTTTTTTGAACACTAAAAAGAAATCGTATTTTTTTCCTGCCAGACATTTTATTTGGATCCCTGCCGGCAGAGAGCATAATGTAACTTCTAGAACCTCTGTGAAAATGGTTCACAATATTTATTTTCCAAAAACATTAATTCCAACAAATCATAAATTACAAAAGCATGGAGGTATTTTTCCCGTAACTAACTTATTAATGGAAATGATTTATTACACGGAAAATTGGAATGGCGATATCAATAAACTACAAAAGAAATCTAATTATGAATTTATGTTGGCGCTTAAAAATATAGTGTTAGATGTGGCCGAAACCCCATTGCCTGTTGTATTGCCAACTACTGAAAATGAAATTTTAAGACCAATTTTAAAATATATTCATCAAAATATCGAAAAACCATTAAATTTAGAAGGAATCGCTTATGAGTTTGGACAAAGTTCGAGAACGCTCTCTCGCTTATTTCAAAAAAATATGGAAATGTCTTTCCTACAATATGTAAAACTAACTCGTATAATTAAAAGCATGGAACTTCTACTACAATCTGAACTTTCTATCACACAAATTGCTTTTAGTTGTGGGTACAATAGTCTTTCGGCTTTTAGCTATGCATTTCAGCAAATTGTGCACCGATCTCCAATTAACTTTAGAAAGCAAAATCGATAGTATAAATATTATGTTGAATTACAAATTCAAAAAGTATCAAAAAAAAATACTGTTTTGCTGTAATCAAATTGAAATTTATATGACTTATAACCTTCAGAATTGATTCAAAATTTAATAGTTATAAATAATTATTAAATAAAAAATTGACGCTAACATACATTTAAAAAAGCGATACTTTTGGTATACATTAAATAGTATTTTATATGAAAAAAATTACACTGCTAATAAGTTTCTTTCTGATAACCAGTGGTATTTACGCACAGTTTAGGAAACAAGAACTTATAGATTCTTTAAAAAATCTACCGGCTTTCGGTATTCATAAAGACAATTACTTTATCACAGGGATTCCGTTACACACCGGAATAGATTCTAACACAGCAGATGCTAAATACCAAATCAGCTTTAAACAATTACTTTTTAGAAATAAAGTTCCTAATGATTCTTATTTCTATTTAAAATATACACAAAAAGCTTTTTGGAATATATACGAGTTTTCAAGCCCATTTAAAGAAATAAATTTTAATCCTGGATTGGGATTCTCTAAATTCTTCTATAAAGATGATATTGTAAAAAGCCAAGCTACACTTACTTTAGAGCATGAATCTAATGGTAGAGATAGTATTTATTCTCGTAGCTGGAATTTTGTTTCATTAGAATATAATGTAGCGCTTAGTAAAAAATTAGTTGGTAGTATTCGTGGTTGGCTACCCTTTTATTATAAAGATGATAATCCGGATTTAATGGATTATACCGGATATGGACAACTAAATTTTGATTACGAATTTCTACCTAATAAACTTTATGCACAAGTAATGATTCAGAAAGGAATTTCTTGGGACTGGAAAGGAGCCACTCGCACTCGAATTCTATACAACCCTTTTAATAGCACTAACCAATTTTTGGTATTAGAATGGTATAATGGATATGACGAAAACCTACTTAATTACGAAGAATATAGAAATATGATACGAGTAGGATTTGTACTTAAAAGTGATGAACTAAACTTTTTACGCAAATAATTTAACTTTTTTTTAAGTTTTATTAGTTCGGTATATTCCGAACTAAATGTATTTTTGCGAACAATTTTTTTAAATGCCTATGAATTGTTGTACAGATGAAAAGAGAAAATTAATTGAAGAGGTTGGCGTTCATTTTGAGCAAATCCATCAATTTGCCCCATTAGCTGCAAGGATTTATGCTATTATGATTCTTTCTCCAAAAGACGGACATACTTTTGATGATATTTTAGAAATAACATCTGCCAGTAAAAGTTCAGTTTCTACTCACCTTAATAACTTATTACACTTAAGAAAGGTGGAGTATTTTACAAAACCTGGAGAACGAAAGCGGTATTTTAGAGCAAGTCCATCCTACTTAAAAAACACATTAGTGGAATATAAAACTACCATTGATGGAGAATTAAAAGTAATCGATAAAATTATTGATTTTAATAAAACAAATAATAGAAAAAAATTTGAAAAAAATGGAGAGATCACAGCCTTATTTAAAGAATATTTAATAAAGCAAAAAGATAACATTCAAAATGTTATTGCAAAAATGTCCAATATAGAATACTAAAATTCAACCCCTAATTAATATAAAATGAAAAAAATTAAAACTTATATTTTATTATTTGCCGGTGCTTTATCGCTATTTTCATGCGGTAAAGGTGCAGAAGGTCAACAGCAACAAGCGCGAGCTAATCAAGTTCGACCTTTTCCTGTAATAAGTATTCCTGAGAAAACTGTAACCGGATACAACTCTTACCCTACACGAATTGAAGGTATTGTAAATAGTGATGTACGCGCTAAAGTACAGGGATATATAAAAGAAGTTCTTGTAGATGAAGGAGAGAAAGTTAAAAAAGGGCAACCTTTATTTAAACTAGAAACTCAGTCACTTACGCAAGATGCAAATGCTGGTAAAGCAAATGTAAATGCTGCTCAAGTAGAAGTAAATAAATTAAAGCCTTTGGTTGATAAGGGTATTATTAGCGAAGTACAATTAGAAACTGCTAAAGCTAAATTAGAACAAGCTAAAAGTCAATACGAAAGTGTTACTGCAAATATTGGGTATGCTACTGTAAAAAGCCCTGTAGATGGCTTTGTTGGTTCTATCCCTTTTAGACAAGGAGCTTTAGTTGGACCTAACGATCAAAACTCACTAACTACTGTAACTGATATTACACAAGTTTATGCTTATTTTTCTATGAATGAATCGGATTATTTAAACTTCATTCAGTCTACAGAAGGAAAAAATTTACAAGAAAAAATTAATAATTTCCCAGATGTTACTTTAATTTTAACTAATGGCAGTACTTACGATCAAAAAGGTAAAATTGAAACTGTTACTGGTCAAATAAACAGAAATACAGGTACGGTTAGTTTTAGAGCTGTTTTCGATAATCCAAATCAATTAGTTACCAATGGAAATAGTGGAACTATAAAAATACCTGTTACTTACAAAAATGTACCAGTAATTCCTAAAAATTCAACTTTTGAACAACAAGGAAATATTATGGCTTATAAAATTGCTGACAGCAATAAAGTAGAGTCAGTAGCAATTCAAACAAAAGCTAATGTTGGTAATTTATATATAATTAACTCAGGTATTAAAAAAGGAGATAAAGTAGTAGCTAAAGGAGCTGGAAAATTAAGTCCAGGAGCAACTATTAAACCTCAAGAGGTTCCTTTCGATAGTATAGCGAAGCCTGTAGATCAATTATTCCAATAACCATATAGATAATAATAAAATGCTTAAAACATTTATACAAAGGCCCGTCCTCTCTACAGTAATTTCAATAATTATTGTAATTCTAGGGGTTTTAGGGCTTAGTAATTTACCGATAGAGCAATATCCCGATATTGCTCCACCTACCGTAGAGGTTTCCGCAACTTATACCGGAGCCAGTGCAGAAACAATACTAGAGAGTGTAATTATCCCTATTGAAGAACAAATAAACGGTGTAGAAGGGATGACATATATTACCTCTACTGCTACCAATAATGGTACAGCATCAATTACCGTTTATTTTGACCAAAGTACCAATCCGGATATTGATGCAGTAAACGTACAAAACAGAGTTGCATTAGCAAGTCCATTACTTCCACAAGAAGTAACACAAGCCGGTGTGGTAACTCAAAAAAAGCAAACAAGTGCTTTAATGTTCATGTCTTTTTATTCTACAAATCCAGACTACGATGCTACTTTCTTAAACAACTATCTTAATATAAATGTTGTTCCGGAATTTAAAAGGGTTAATGGGGTTGGAGATGTAAATGTATTCTCAAGACAAAATTATGCAATGAGAATTTGGTTAAAACCAGAGAAACTTAATGCTTATAGTCTTGCTCCTTCGGATATTACCGCTGCTTTAAAAGAACAAAGTTTAGAGGCTGCAGCAGGTACTTTAGGACAAAATAGTGGAGAAACATTTTCATACACTATAAAATATCCAGGCCGTTTTAAAGAAGAAAAACAATACGAAGACATTATAATTAAGGCTTTGGGCAATGGTGAATTTTTAAGACTTAAAGATGTTGCGGATATTCAATTAGATGCACAATCCTATCAAGTAAGTTCAAATACATTAGGTTATCCTAGTGTAAGTATGGCTGTTTACCAAACTAAAGGGTCGAATGCTCAGGAAATTATTGAAAACATCAAATCTAGATTGCATGACTTAAATAAAGATTTTCCTGAAGGAATAAAAGTGTTTATACCTTATGACACTAATGAATTCTTAAATGCATCTATAGAAAAAGTGGTGCATACTCTTATTGAAGCGTTTATTCTTGTATTTATAGTAGTATTTATATTCTTACAAGATTTTAGATCTACACTTATTCCAGCTATTGCAGTACCTGTTTCTATTATTGGTACGTTCTTTTTCTTGAACTTATTTGGATACTCCATTAACCTCTTAACATTATTTGCTTTAGTACTAGCAATTGGTATTGTGGTGGATGATGCGATTGTTGTTGTAGAAGCAGTCCACGCCAAAATTGATCAAGGTGCAAAAAGTGCTCAAACGGCCACTATTGATGCCATGCACGAAATTTCAGGTGCAATTATATCTATTACACTTGTAATGGCAGCTGTATTTATTCCGGTAACATTTATAACAGGTCCTACGGGGGTATTTTATGAACAGTTCGGGATTACACTTATTGTAGCTATATTTATATCTGCAGTTAACGCATTAACATTAAGCCCTGCTCTATGTGCTTTATTTTTAAATACACATGATGAAAATGAAGAACATAAGAAAAAAAACTTCTTACAACGATTTTATGCAGCTTTTAATAGAGGTTTTAATGCTACAATTAATAGATATGGACAATCACTACATTTTCTATATAAAAACAAATGGATAACAGCTGTAATATTACTATTATCAGGTGTTGGTATTTGGTGGGCGGCTTCTACAACTCCTAGTGGTTTTGTTCCTAGCGAAGACCGTGGAATTGTTTTTGCTAACATTGAACTTCCTGCTGGATCTTCTTTAGATAAAACAAATTCGATAAGTCAAGAACTTTATAATAAAGTAAAAGATCTTCCTGGCGTTCAAGGTTTGAACATGGTTGATGGTTTTAGTTTATTAAGTGGACAAGGTAGTAACTATGCCCTTGGTTTTATTAAATTAGATGATTTTGAAAATCGTAAAGATGAATCATTATCAGCTGAAGCTATTACTGGAAAATTATTTGGTATAGCCTCAACAATACCTGATGCAAATATAATTTTCTTTGCTCCACCGAGTATTCCTGGGTTTAGTGCATCTGCTGGTGTTGAAGTAAACTTATTAGACCGAACAGGTGGGAAATTCACTGATTTAGATAAAGCAAATCAGGAATTTATGAGAAACATCATGTCTCATCCAGAAGTACAATATGCCCAATCTTCATTCAACACTAATTACCCTCAGTATAAATTAGATATCAATATTCCACTTGCCAAACAAAATGGTGTAAACGTGAGTGATATTTTTGCTACCATGCAAGGATATATTGGTGGTATTTATGCTGCAGATTTTTCTAGATTTGGTAAGCAATATCGTGTATATATACAAGCCTATCCTAATGCCAGAGCAGAGAAGGAAGATCTTAGCCAGATGTTCGTAAAAACAAATTCAGGAGAAATGTCTCCATTGAATGAATATGTTACCTTAAACAGAGTATATGGTCCACAATCTGTTACTAGGTTTAACCTTTTTAACTCTACAACTCTAAATGTTGCCATGAATCCTGGCTTTAGTACTGGAGATGGTATTAATATCGTTGAAAAAGAAGCTGCAAAACTAGGTAGTAACTATTCTACTGCATATTCAGGATTAACTCGCGAAGAGGTTAGTTCAGGAAGTCAAACAGTATTGATATTTATTTTATGTGTTGTGTTTGTATACTTTTTACTTTCTGCTCAATACGAAAGTTATTTACTTCCTTTAGCAGTAATTCTATCATTGCCTTTGGGTATTTTCGGAGCTTATTTTAGTACCAAATTAATGGGACTAGAAAATAATATATACTTCCAAATTGCCTTAATAATGCTTGTAGGTTTATTAGCGAAAAACGCAATTTTGATTGTGGAGTTCGCCATACAGCGTAGAAGGAATGGAGAATCTATTGTAGACTCTGCGATAGATGGAGCAAAAGCGCGTTTACGACCTATTTTAATGACTTCATTTGCATTTATTTTAGGTTTAATGCCTCTAGTTTTAGCAAATGGTGTTGGAGCTGCAGGTAACCGATCTATCGGTACTGGAGCAGTAGGAGGTTTATTAATTGGTACAATACTAGGTGTATTTGTTATCCCAATTTTATATATCCTATTCCAGTGGCTACAAGAAAAAATAGGAAAAAAGCCTGAGGCTGTAACCCAAGCGGAATCATAGAAAAGAAAAGAAAATGAAAAAATTTATAAATTTTAAAGTCGTACTATTTCCGGCTATAATTCTCAGTCTACAGTCTTGTTTTGTAGCTAAAGAATACGAAAGGCCAGAAGATGTAGTAAAAGAAGAAAATTTCAGAACAGATAATTTGTCACAGGATAGCATATCCATGGCAGATATCTCTTGGCGAGAAATGTTTACCGATCCAGTATTGCAACAGTATATCGAAGAAGGACTCCAAAACAATATCGATATTCGAGTTGCGCTTCAGCAAATATTGTCGGCCGAAGCTTATCTAAAGCAAGGTAAATCCGGGTATTTTCCAACAATAAGTGGAAGTGGTACATTTACTCGTAATTATTTCTCTAAAAATGGGCAATTAGGTTTTCAATTAAACAACCCCAATAGCGGCAACAGTCAAAGCAGTATAGGAGATCATATTGATAACTATGAATTAGCCGGTAACCTTTCTTGGGAAGCCGACATTTGGGGTAAAATCCGTAGTAATAAACGAGCTTATGAAGCTACTTATTTACAAAGTGTAGCAGCACATCAAGCTGTAAAAACGCAGTTAATAGCAAATATTGCTAGCTCGTATTATCAATTATTATCTTTAGACGAACAAATTAAAATAACTAAAGAAACCGTTGAAACACGTAAAAATAGTTTAGAAGTTACTAAAGCTTTAAAAGATGCTGGTAATGTTAATGGAGCAGCTGTTAAACAAACAGAAGCTCAATACTATACCGCCCAGAGCATCTTATTAGATTTAGAAAATCAGTCTAAAATTCTAGAGAATACACTTTCAATTTTATTAGGCGAAGCACCTCATAATATTGAACGTACCGATCTAGAGGATCAAAAAATTGAAACGGAACTTAAAACAGGAGTACCCTCTCAATTATTGAGAAACAGACCTGATGTAATTGCTGCGGAATATGGCTTGGTAAACACGTTTGAATTAACTAATGTTGCCAGAAGTAACTTTTATCCATCAATTACTATTACTGCCAATGCAGGTTTACAAAGTTTGAAAACAGGAAATTTATTTGATACAAATTCTCTATTTGCAACTCTAATTGGAGGTTTTACCCAGCCAATTTTTAATGGAAGACAAATTAGAACTCAATATGAAGTTTCTAAGTCGCAACAAGAACAAGCTCGTTTAAATTTTAGACGAGCTGTACTTACTGCAAGCAAAGAAGTTTCGGATGCACTTTATAGTTATCAAACTGCAACTAAAAAAATTGATATTAAACAAAAAGAATATGATGCATATAAAACGGCAACAGAATATTCTGAAGAATTACTAAATAATGGTTTAGTAAACTATCTTGAAGTATTAACAGCTCGTGAAAGTGCGTTAAATTCTAGATTAGATTTAATTAATGCTAAATATTCACAGCTTAACTCTGTAGTAAACCTATACCAAGCAGTTGGTGGCGGATGGGAATAAAGTAATTTAAATTTTAATTGTTAAAACCAGCCCCGTATCCTAAAGATTCGGGGCTGGTTTATCACTACTGAAAGTGAAATATCATATGAAGCAACTTTACTATTCTAATTTTTATTCTTTTTTTAATGCGCACCCTATTTTAGGAAAAATATTAAAGCAAATTGTTTTTTGGATAATATCGTACGGGTTACTATTTGTTATAATACATTTTACAGCTTTATCGGTTTTAAAAACTATGGAGGCAGAACCAATAAATTTATCAATTTGTGGACTACTCTCTTTATTTATTCTTTTAGGTGTTGTGCTAGGGGTCACTCTTGGTTTTCTTGATACTGTTTTAAAAGATCATCTTCTTAAAAATCGGTCGTTAGGTTCTAATATATTAATTGGAGGTATCGCTTATTTTGCAGTATTAATAATCATAATATTGTTTATTCGTTTTATTGTATTGCAATATTCATCGGAAAATTTTTTAAATAGTTATACCCGTGATATTATCCGGCTTAATTGGAAATATTATAATGTAATTATTCTAAGTTACACGCTGTTTATGACGCTTATACTTAGTTTTATTACACAAATGACAAGTAAATTCGGTCCAGGACTTATTCTTCCCTTTTTATTAGGAAAATTTAGATATCCTAGAGAAGAAAATCGATTGTTTATGTTTCTAGATTTAAATAATTCTACTCAATTAGCGGAACAATTAGGACACATAAAATACAGTGGTTTTATCCAAGAAAGTTTTATGGACATTAATCAAGTAGTAAAAAAATATAATGCTGAAATTTATCAATATGTAGGCGATGAGATTGTTCTTAGTTGGCCTTTAAAGCGATTTGAGACCTCAGTTGCAATTAAATTTTTCTTCGCTGTGAATAAACGTTTTAAAGATAGAAAAGAAAGCTATCTGAAAAATTACAACAGCATTCCTATTTTTAAAGCTGGAGTCCATCAAGGCCTTGTTACTGCTGTTGAAGTAGGAGAAGTAAAACGTGAAATTGCTTATCATGGAGATGTATTAAACGTAGCATCTAGAATTGAAGGTCTATGCAAAACATTTAACAAACGCATCTTAGTATCAAAAGAAATACAACAAAACAAAAGTATCCAAAATGAATTCAACATCAACTCCCTTGGAAATCAAAAATTAGAAGGTAGAAAAGAAAGTGTTGAGGTATTTTCTGTAGAAGAGATTGAAATGCAATAACTTCTTTGTTTAGATTTTAATCTATATTTAGTAAATTTATAGGAAACGAATAAAGCTTATGAGCACTTTTGGAACTATCATTTCTGAAGAACAACCTGTTTTAATCGATTTTCATGCTTCTTGGTGCGAGCCCTGTAAAGCTCTATCTCCTGTTTTGAAAGAAGTAAAAAATGAACTAGGAGAAACTGTAAAGATTATTAAAATAGATATTGATAAAAATCAACAGCTCGCTAAAAAATATCAGGTTAAAAGTGTCCCAACACTTATTTTGTTTAAAAACGGGAAACAAGTTTGGAGGCAATCAGGCATTGTACAAAAAAATGTTATTGTAAGCATTATTAATTCACGTAAACCACTTCCCTAACAAAAACTTATTTCTTCCAGTTTTTAAAAGGGTTTTTAGATAACTGAGAATTATAATATTCAGGATGGCCTGTTACTTCTACTCCAAGCCATTCCGGTTTTTCGAATCGTTCGTCTTCTTGCAATAATTCGATTTCTGCCACTACTAAACCTTCGTTATCTCCATAAAATTCATCCACTTCAAAAACATGATCATCAAACCTTACTAAGTAACGTGTTTTATCAATTATTTCTGATTCGCAACGTTTAATAAGTTCTTCAGCTTCATTAGAAGGAATCTCGGTTTCCCATTCAAAACGAGTCAGCCCACTCTCATTATTCTTCCCTTTAATAGTCAAAAAACCTGTATTGTTTGTTATACGAACTCTGACTGTTCGCTCAGGATGAGAATTTAAAAATCCTTGTTTTATTCGAGTAAAAGCATGAGATTGTTTCTTAAAATCTTCATTTTTCACCAAAAATTTTCGCTCTATTTCAATCATCTGCTTTTTTTGCTAAGCTACTAATTTCATCAGATTTAATTATTATGTTCGAATAGCTATTATTTGCCACATATAGCATAGCTTTTGCTATTTTTTCAGCAGAAATTGATCGATATTTTTTTAATTTACCAATTAATAAAGGGTTCAGAACAGAAAAAATAGATTGTCCTAATTTTTCAAAAAAACGCACTTCACCTCGATTACCGGTTATTAGAGAAGGTCTCAAAATATAAAGCTTTGGTATAGCTTGTTGCTTTATTCCATTCTCCATTTTTCCTTTTATTTGATTATAAAGAAAAGAACTGTTTGCATTAGCACCCATAGCAGAAATTACAGTATATACTTTTACACCATTTTTAGCACTTAATTTTGCTGCAGTAACCGGAATACCACAATCTATCTTAAAATAAGTTTCTTTGTTAGGTGTTTTTTTTCGAGTAGTACCTACGCAACAAAACACATGATCTGCTTTAAAAAGGTTCTCAAAATCATCTAATTTCAATAGATCTATAAGGTGTTCTTCTATTTTATTATCTTTAATTGTGCAACTACTTCTAGAAAACAATATAACCTTTCCATATTCCTTATCTACTAAGAGTTCTTTCAAAACAAAACTTCCCGTAAGCCCCGTTGCTCCAAGTAAAATTGCTGTTTTAGTCATTATTTTTATTTAAATATACAGATTATTCGATAGGTATTACCATACTGTAATTCTTCAATTTAGTCTTAACTTTGCAATAGTATAGAGCATGATGAGGAAGATTATTCATATCGATATGGATGCATTTTACGCTTCTGTGGAACAATTAGACAATCCTGAATTACAAGGTAAAGCCATTGCTGTGGGTGGTAGCTCTAAAAGAGGCGTAGTAAGTGCTGCAAGCTACGAAGCTCGCAAATATGGCGTTAAAAGTGCTATGAGCAGCGTTATTGCTACACGCAATTGTCCTCATTTAATTTTTGTAAAACCAAGATTCGAAAGATATCGAGAAATTTCTAAACGAATTAGATCCATATTTTTAGAATATACTGATTTGGTAGAGCCACTATCTCTAGACGAGGCTTATTTAGATGTTACTGAAAATAAAAAAGGACTCCCTAGCGCTACATTAATTGCTAAAGAAATTCGTGAAAAAATAAAAGCAAAAACAGGTTTAAATGCTTCTGCCGGAATATCTATTAATAAATTTATAGCTAAAGTAGCAAGCGATTATAATAAACCTAACGGACAAAAAACAGTTTCCCCAGAAGAGGTTGAAAGCTTTTTAGAAGATTTAGAAATACGTAAATTTCATGGTGTTGGTAAAGTTACTGCTGAAAAAATGTACCGATTAGGTATTTTTACCGGCAGCGATTTAAAAGCTAAAACAAGAGAAGAACTCGGAAAACATTTTGGCAAAAATGGCCCCTATTATTACGACGTGGTTCGAGGAATACACCGTGCAGAAGTAAAACCAAACCGAATTCGGAAATCCTTAGGTGCAGAACGTACATTTAATGAAAATATTTCTTCGGAAGTTTTTATGCTAGAGCGCTTGGAAAATATTGCTGAAGAAATTGAACGCCGATTGAAAACAAGTAAGGTAGCCGGAAAAACAATTACACTAAAAATAAAATATAGTGATTTTACATTACAAACCCGTAGTAAAACTATTGCTTATTATATAGCTGATAAGCATTTAATTTTAGAAAATGCGAAAGAGTTATTATACCAAGAACGCATGAAAAATTCAGTCCGGCTTTTGGGAATTTCGCTTTCTAACCTTAATACCGAAAAAGATAAAACAGCTTTTAAAAAAGAAGAAATCATAGTACAACTCAAATTTGAATTCTAACAAAAAAACCCCGAAAATTAATTCGAGGTTTATTATAGAATACTAAGTTAATTTAGTCTATTTCAGATACTCTGATAGTATTCACCATTCCTTTAGAAGCAATAGGCATTGCCGCTAAGTTAATTGTAAAGTCTCCACTTTCTACAAATTTTCCTTCTTTTGCGATATGGTTAATATCTTCTATAGTTTCGTCTGTTGTAGAATATTTATCGTAATAAAACGCTTGTACTCCCCAAAGAAGACTTAAACGATTTAAAATTCTTTTATTAGAAGTAAATACAAGAATATGACTTTCTGGACGCCAAGCTGATATTTGAAAAGCTGTATACCCACTATTTGTTAACGTACAAATAGCTTTAGCTTTAATTTCGTTAGCCATATTTGCTGCATGGTAACAAACCGATTTTGTAATATATCGTTTGGTACGTACATGTGGATGATCCTGAGGAACTTTAACTAAAGGAGAATTTTCTACACTTCTAAGGATAGAAGCCATTTTCTCTATTACCTCTACTGGGTATTGCCCTACTGAAGTTTCTCCACTAAGCATTACTGCATCAGCTCCATCCATTACAGAGTTAGCAACATCATTCACTTCCGCACGAGTTGGAGTAAGACTGTTAATCATAGTCTCCATCATTTGTGTGGCAATAATAACAGGAATTCTAGCTTTTTTAGCCATCAAAACCAATTGCTTTTGAATTAATGGCACTTCTTGAGCAGGAATTTCAACTCCTAAATCTCCACGAGCTACCATAATACCATCACAATACGCTACAATTTTCTCGATATTTTCAACTCCCTCTGGCTTTTCGATTTTAGCAATAATAGGAATTTTATATTTGCTATGTTTCTCGATTAGCTCTTGTAATTGGATAATATCGTGCTCATGCCGAACAAATGATAATGCTATCCAATCTACCCCTAAACTACAAGCAAATTCTGCATCCTTTATATCCTTTTCTGTTAAAGCAGGAAGTGAAATATTAGTATTAGGAAGATTTACTCCTTTTTTAGATTTTAAAGGGCCTCCTTGAACTACTTTTGTTAAAACCTCATTCTTTTTATTAGTAGAAACAACTTCAAAAATAAGCTTTCCATCATCTAATAAAATACGTTCTCCAGCATTCACATCTTTAGGAAAAGCATCGTAATTCATATATACACGCTCTGCATTTCCTTTAAAAGCTTCTCCGGTAGCAAAAACAATTTCTTGCCCATCTACTGCCTCAACATCATCTTCCATAACTCCTACCCTTAATTTAGGGCCTTGAAGATCGGCTAATATTGCAGCATTATAACTATATTCTTCATTTAGTTCTCTAATGTATGCAATCCGTTCTTTTACATCATCATAATCAGCATGCGAGAAATTTATTCTGAAAACGTTAACACCTGCTTCAAGCATGTTTTTCAAAATTTCTTTTGAACTGGTTGCTGGACCAAGTGTTGCTACTATTTTAGTCTTTTTACTTATTGACATTATTCAAAAATTAGATTTTGTTTGGATTTAAGTTGATTGACCTCGATCTTGTAGGCAGCCTGTATTTTGGGAATATTGCTTATAATTCCTACCATTTTATGTACTTGTTGATCTTCTATATTTTCTTCAATCTTCAAAAAAAAGTCAACTTTCTTATACTGTGGTATTAGACTGATCAGCAAAGGTCTTATTTCTTCTTCAATGAATAAAGAGCCGGCTTTTAAAATTTGCCTACTTTCTCCTTTGAATTTATTACTCACTAAGCTATAATCTCTATAGTTTTTTTGGTCTTTGTATGTAAATAAAGCATACATAGCTTGAATATTGTTTTCTGTAAAATCAACATCAAAGCGATGACGCTTCAATTTTAAATCAAAATGTTTATTTAACAAATAAGCCATCTTGTAAGCTTCTATATTTGCATAAATAGCAATTAACTTAAAATCAATATCTTCAAATTCATTAAGCGACATTTTATGCGCTTGCATACCCTTTTCTCTTTAGCGATAAAGTAACTACAGCAAAAATAAGGACTTATCTTGGATAAATACCCATAATTTTAATCGAAAATGATGGATATTCCTTATTAATCAATTTTTTTTTGAAGTGCATAATAAGCACGCTTTGAAGCTTTTTCTTCCGCCTTTTTTTTAGATGTCCCTCGTGCTTTAGCTACTACTTTTTTCGAAATCCATAATTTTACTGCAAAATGTTTTAATTCATTTTTACCAGTATCTTCATAAATTTCAAAGCTAAATTCCTTTTTTTGCTTTTGGCACCATTCTATCAATAAACTTTTATAGCTAATTATTCGCCCTTCTAGTTTTTCAATATTTATATAAGGGGCTATTATTTGTTTATGAATAAATTTAGTACAGTAATTGTACCCTCTATCTAAATAAATTGCACCTACTAGCGCTTCAAATATATTTCCATAAATATTAATGCTAAATTGATCGCTAGGAATATTCGATTTTATAAATTGTATTAAATTAAGCTCTTTCCCTAATTGGTTTAATTGTTGCCTGCTTACAATTTTAGAACGCATTTTAGTAAGATAACCTTCATCTTCATCAGGAACTTCTTTATATAAGTGAGAAGCTATAACAGCTCCCAACATAGCGTCTCCTAAAAACTCTAACCGTTCGTAGTTAAGAGCATTCCCTTCCTCATCCTTTATATTTAAAGAACGATGGGTAAATGCTTTTTTGTAGATTTTTAAATTTTTAGGTTTAAAACCTAAAAGTTGATTTAAGTTATCAAAAAAAATCCCGTCCTCTGGAGAACGGGAGTTAAATATGTTTTGAATAACTCGCATTCTCGAGTATTATTCGTTTATTTTTTTAAATAAAACACAGGCATTGTGACCTCCAAAACCAAAAGTATTACTCATTGCAACTTTTACATCACGTTTCTGAGCTTTATTCAGGGTTAAGTTTAGTGAAGCATCAATATTTTCATCAACATTCTCGTGATTTATTGTTGGCGGAACTATACCATGTTTCATCGCTAACACACTTGCTATACTTTCTATAGCTCCGGCAGCACCTAGTAAATGCCCCGTCATAGATTTTGTTGAATTAATATTAATGTTTTTAGCGTGATCGCCAAATACTTTAGTAATCGCTTTTAATTCTGCCACATCTCCTAATGGAGTAGAAGTACCATGCGTGTTAATCGCATCTACATCTTCAGGCTTTAAGCCAGCATCTCTTAAACAATTTTCCATCACACGCACTACACCATTCCCATCAGGATGCGGAGCTGTCATATGATGAGCATCGGAAGAAAGACCGCCTCCAATTACTTCTGCGTAAATTTTTGCACCTCTTGCTTTGGCATGCTCATATTCTTCCAATATAAGTGCCCCAGCTCCTTCACCTAATACAAATCCATCTCTAGTTGCATCAAAAGGTCTTGATGCAGTTTCTGGACTTTCATTACGTGTAGAAAGGGCATGCATTGCGTTAAACCCACCCATTCCTGCAAGTGTAACAGCAGCTTCAGAACCACCAGAAACAATTACATCATTGTATCCTAAACGAATATTGCTTAAGGCATCTATCATTGCATTGGCAGAAGAAGCACATGCTGATACCGTAGTATAGTTAGCTCCCATAAAACCATGCTTGATAGAAATATTACCAGGGGCAATATCAGCAATCATTTTAGGAATAAAGAAAGGATTAAAACGCGGAGAACCATCGCCTTGCGCAAAGTTTATTACTTCATTTTGAAAAGTTTCCAATCCACCAATTCCGGCGCCCCAGATTACTCCAACACGATATTTATCTACCGTATTAAGATCTATCCCGGAATCTTGAATAGCTTCATCTGAAGCTACCATGGCGTATTGCGCAAACTTATCCAACCTTCTTACTTCTTTTCGATCGAAATAATCAAGCGGATCAAAATTTTTGAGTTCACAAGCGAATTTTGTTTTAAACTTTTCAGGATCAAAATGTGTAATGGGGCCACTACCACTTTTACCATTAACAAGGCCATCCCAATACTCATCAATATTATTACCTATTGGCGTAAGGGCACCCATACCCGTTATTACAACTCGCTTTAACTCCATATAATAATGGTTCTTTTAAAATTTATTTTTTCGCGTCTTCAATATAAGAAATTGCTTGACCAACTGTTGCGATATTTTCAGCCTGGTCATCTGGAATTTGAATATCGAATTCTTTTTCGAATTCCATAATTAATTCCACAGTATCCAATGAATCAGCACCTAAGTCATTTGTGAAACTAGCTTCATTAACAACTTCATTTTCGTCAACACCTAATTTGTCAACGATAATTGCTTTTACTCTTGATGCAATGTCAGACATAATTCTCTATTTTTATTTTGATTTAGGAGGCAAAAATAAAAAACTTTATTTTAAAACCGATTTTTCCTTTAAAAATGTGGCGTTAAATTACACAATTTTCAGTTAAGAAGTTTAACTTTAAGACCAAATAATTTTTAATCGTCTTATTTTGAGCATTTCACAGAAAAATAAAAAAGAAAAAAAAATAGTGATTTTTGCTTCCGGTTCTGGGTCAAATACCGAAAAAATCATTCGTTATTTCGAAAATTCCGAAGAAGTGAAGGTTGCAGCCGTCTTTTCTAACCGAAAAAAAGCTAAAGTTTTGCGTAGAGCTTTCGATCTTGATGTGAAAGCTTTACATTTTGACAGAGAAGCCTTTTACCATACTAACGAGGTACTACATGTGTTGCTCGATATTAATCCTGATCTTATTGTGCTTGCTGGTTTCTTATGGTTAATGCCTGAATCCATAATAAAAGCATTTCCAACCCGTATTATTAATATTCACCCTGCTTTGTTACCCAATTATGGAGGAAAAGGTATGTTTGGAATGAATGTTCACAATGCTATAATTGCAAATAAAGAAAAAGAATCAGGGATAACTATCCATTATGTAAATGAACGATTTGATGAGGGTAATTCTATTTTTCAGGCCAAAATAAGTATTTCAGAAAAAGATTCTCCTGAAAGTTTAGCTTCAAAAATTCATGAACTAGAACATCAGCATTTCCCAATAGTTATTGAAAAAATACTACTAGAAAACAACGATTCTTAATGCAAGAGGATGTTCATATTTACACAGACGGTTCTGCAAGAGGAAATCCTGGACCAGGAGGCTATGGTATTGTAATGGAATGGGTTGGAAAACCATATAAAAAAGAATTCGCTCAAGGATTTAAGCACACTACTAATAACAGAATGGAATTATTGGCTGTGATTGAAGCTTTGAGAAAATTAAAAAAGAAAAAATTAAAAATTAGAGTTTTTACAGATTCTAAATATGTAGCTGATGCTGTAGAAAAAAAATGGGTTTTTGGCTGGGAAAAGAAAAAATTTAAAGACCGAAAAAACAGCGATTTATGGAAATATTTTTTAGTTGAGTACCGAAATCACTCCGTAAATTTCACTTGGATTAAAGGACACAACGATCATCCTCAAAATGAACGTTGCGATTATTTAGCCGTTCAAGCTTCCAAAGAAAAAAATCTACTAACAGATATCGGTTTCAAAAATTAAGAAATTAGCCAAAGGAATTTCTTTTTTTGATTTAGTCCTTGAAAAAACAAACTGTATATTTGCAGCATAATTTTTTTAATGCATTTATGAGCAAATTATTGATTATAGGCTCTGTAGCCTTCGATGCCATAGAAACACCCTATGGTAAAACCGATAAAATTTTAGGCGGAGCGGGAACTTACATAGGACTTTCTGCTTCTAATTTTAATGTAGATAGTGCTATAGTTTCTGTTGTTGGAGGCGATTTTCCAGATAAATATATAGAGCTTTTAGCATCTAAAAACATCAATACAGAGGGTATAGAAATTGTAAAAGACGGAAAAACATTTTTTTGGAGCGGTAAATACCATACCAATCTAAATAAACGTGATACTATAGAAACACAGCTAAATGTATTAGCAGATTTTAATCCTGTAGTCCCTACAGCTTATAAAGATGCAGAATATGTAATGCTAGGAAACTTGCATCCTCTAGTACAACTTAGTGCTTTAGAACAAATAGAAAATCCAAAATTAGTAGTCCTAGATACTATGAATTTTTGGATGGATTCTTGTTTAGACGATCTTAAAAAAGTAATTGCAAAAGTAGATGTAATTACTATTAACGATGAAGAAGCTAGACAACTATCTGGAGAAGAGTCTCTAGTTCAAGCTGCACGTGTTATTGAAGCAATGGGACCAAAATATGTAGTTATCAAAAAAGGGGAGCATGGAGCTTTACTCTTTTACGAAGATCAAACATTTTTTGCACCAGCACTTCCTTTAGAAGAAGTTTTCGACCCAACTGGTGCCGGAGATACCTTTGCCGGAGGTTTTATTGGCTACCTAACCAAAACAGACAATCTGTCTTTCGACAATATGAAAAATGCCGTTATTTACGGTTCAAATTTAGCTTCTTTTTCAGTAGAAAAATTTGGAACAAATCGAATGCAAGAACTAACTAAAAAAGAAATTGGAGAACGCTTAGAGGCATTTAAGCAACTGACGCACTTTAATATAAAATCATATTAAAAAAACACACGCCCTGTAATTTCAGGGCTTTTTTTATTACTAAGCTTATACAAAAATCCCCACGGGAAGAATAAAAAAATTATGAGTGACGCTATAAAACACGAATGCGGAATTGCCCAACTTAGGTTATTAAAGCCTTTAGAGTACTATAAAGAAAAATATGGCACTGCTTTTTATGGAGTAAACAAGATGTATCTTTTAATGGAAAAGCAGCATAACCGTGGACAAGATGGTGCCGGATTTGCCAGTATAAAATTGAATCTAGACCCAGGGGAACGCTATATAAGCCGTGTTAGATCTAACAAAGCACAGCCAATACAAGATATTTTCGAGCAAATTAATTTACGAATTAATGAGGAAATTAAATCACACCCTGAGTATGCGGACGATGTTGACCTCCAAAAACGTAAAATTCCTTATTTAGGAGAGTTATTTTTAGGACATGTTCGCTACGGAACATTTGGAAAAAATAGCATCGAGAGCGTTCATCCATTTTTACGCCAAAATAACTGGATGCACCGTAACTTAATTGTTGCCGGGAATTTTAATATGACCAACGTAAATCAACTTTTTGATAATCTAGTTGAAATAGGTCAGCATCCCAAAGAAAAAGCCGACACCGTTACTGTAATGGAAAAAATCGGGCACTTTTTAGATTCTGAAGTACGTAAGTTATACAAAAAGCTTAAAAAAGAAGGTTTCAATAAAAAAGAAGCTTCTCCACATATTGCCGAACAACTAAATGTTGCCAAAATATTAAGAAAATCGGCTAAAAACTGGGATGGTGGTTATGCAATGGCTGGCCTTATGGGACATGGCGATTCATTTGTACTTCGTGATCCTTCAGGAATTAGACCAACTTATTATTATAAAGATGATGAAGTTGTTGTAGTTGCCTCGGAGCGTCCTGTTATTCAGACTGTTTTCAATGTAGATTTTGATGATGTAAAAGAACTAGAACCAGGTCACGCTATTATCACCAAAAAAAGTGGTGAAGTACAGATAAAGGAAATTGTTACTCCTTTAGAAAGAAAAGCTTGTTCTTTTGAACGTATTTATTTTTCTAGAGGAAGTGATGCTGAAATTTACAAAGAACGAAAAAAACTAGGCCGATTATTAATGCCTGAAGTTTTAAAAGCTATCGATCACGATACAATTAATACCGTTTTTTCATTTATACCAAATACAGCAGAAACTTCTTTCTATGGAATGGTAGAAGCTGCTCAAGACGAATTAAATCGTCAAAAAAATGAAGCAATTTTAACTGAAAAAGAAACGCTAACAGATGATCGGCTTCAAGAAATTTTAGCGCATCGTTTAAGAACAGATAAAATTGCTATTAAAGATGTTAAGCTTAGAACTTTTATAACCGAAGATAGCAGCCGAGATGATTTGGTAGCCCATGTTTACGATGTAACATATGGCGTTATAAAACCCGAAGATAACCTCGTTATTATAGACGATAGTATTGTTAGGGGAACTACTTTAAAAAAGAGTATCATTAAAATGATGGACAGGCTAAACCCAAAACAAATTGTAGTGGTTTCTTCTGCTCCTCAAATACGTTATCCAGACTGTTATGGTATCGATATGGCTCGTCTAGAAGATCTAGTTGCATTTAGAGCTGCTTTAGAACTACTTAAAGAGAATAACCAATATCATATAGTTGAAGAGGTATACGAAAAATGTAAGAAACAAGTAAATTTAGATGATAAAGAGGTTATTAATTTTGTAAAAGAAATTTATAATCCTTTCACTGATGAAGATATTTCTGCTAAAATCTCTGAATTATTGAGTGAACCAAGTGTAAAAGCAAATGTAAAAATCATCTATCAATCTGTTGAAAATTTACATAAAGCATGTCCTAAAAATTTAGGAGATTGGTATTTTACTGGAGACTACCCTACACATGGAGGTAATCGCGTAGTAAATAGAGCTTTTATCAACTTTTATGAAGGAAATAAAGATAGAGCTTATTAAAAACGAGCACTTTAACTAAAATTTAAGCCTTTCATCTAAAATATTTTATAAAACATATAATACTAAGTATGTTTGATTTGCCATAAAATTTAATAGGTTAAGTTCATGGTAGATTTGGGGCTAAAAGGTGGATGAAAATCCGCCTTTTTTTATTCCTCAAAAAATTATTATGCATAAAAAAAGACTGCTTACATAGTAAACAGCCCTCTCCACTTTAACAATTAATCACTTTTCTATTTTTCTTTTGCATAGCGACTTGCTACTTCTTTCCAGTCGATTACATTAAAAAATGCATCGATATAAGCAGGACGTTTATTTTGATAATTTAGGTAATAAGCATGTTCCCACACATCTAAACCTAAAACTGGTGTTCCTCCACAACCAATCTCTGGCATTAGTGGGTTATCTTGATTTGCTGTTGAGCAAATTTCTAATTTTCCGCCTTCATGAACACAAAGCCAAGCCCAACCTGAACCAAACTGACCGGCTGCAGCTTTAGAGAATTCTTCTTTAAAAGCTTCAAAAGATCCGAAAGCACTATCAATAGCACTTGCTAATTCTCCTTCTGGCTGTCCTCCTCCGTCAGGAGACATTACTTCCCAAAATAAGGAGTGATTATAAAAACCACCACCATTATTTCGAACTGCTTTATTAGAAAGATCTAAATTTTCAAGAATATTCTCGATAGTTTTACCTTCAAGATCAGTTCCCTCAATTGCATTATTTAATTTAGTTGTATATCCTGCATGGTGCTTATCATGGTGAATTTCCATGGTTTTTGCATCTATATGTGGCTCTAACGCATCGAATGCATATTTTAGCTTTGGTAACTCAAATGCCATAATTATTGTCTTTTTTTTATTATTACTATTTAAATTCACTCAAATTTACTATTTAGACTGTGTAAAAAAAACTATATAATGTTATAAATTACTTAAAACCATAGTGAAAACTAAAATCAATTTTATATTGGCTTAGACCTAAAATTAGCGACTTGAAAAATACTTTTGCAATATATAATGCCTCGGCAGGATCGGGTAAAACCTTTACTTTGGTTAAAGAATATTTAGCGCTTCTGTTTAATTCGAAAAAAACCGATGCTTATAAAAATATTCTAGCAATTACGTTTACTAACAAAGCAGTAAGCGAAATGAAAACCCGAATTGTAAATAGTCTTTACGATTTCACAAAACAACCTACCCCAGATTCTTCTGTTTCGTTATTAAATGCTGTTGCTGAAGCTACTGGACACACTACAACCGAAATTCAACAAAAATCGGTAGGTATTTTAAAAAATATAATCCATAATTACGCTGCTTTCGAAATATCAACTATTGATGGGTTTACGCACCGTATTCTCAGGACTTTTGCCAAAGATCTTGGTTTACCAGTTAATTTTGAAGTTGAACTAGATACCGATAAAATTTTAACGGAAGCTGTAGATAGTCTTATTAGTAAAACCGGAGAAGACGAGCAACTAACTAAAGTACTTACTAATTTTGCACTAGCTAAGGCAGACGAGGATAAAAGTTGGGATATTAGCCTAGATTTATTAGACATTGCGCGACTTTTAGTTAATGAAAATAACCAGCATTACCTTCAATTTTTAAAATCGAAATCGGTAAAAGATTTCGAAGCATTTCGAGAAAAATTAAAAGGAGCTATAAAAAATCACCAAACCGAGATTAAAGAAAAATCGAATAAATTTTTCAGTATCATCGAAAATCAAGGTTTATCGGTAGCTGATTTTACAGGACAATATCTTCCGAAACATTTTCAGAAATTAATAGAAGGAGATAAAGAACCCAATTTTTCATCAAAATGGGTTGAAAAACTAGAAAATGAACAAATTCTGCCTATCAAAAAGGCAAAACAAGATTTAGGAGAGGCTGTTAGTAGCCAAATAACCGAAATTTTTAAGGAGACAAAAAAACAGTATTTTAAAATTAGTTTTTATACTGAAATAGGAAAACGCTTAACCCAATTGTCGCTGTTAAATGCTTTAAACAAAGAAATTGAAACCATAAAAAAAGAGCGACAAATTTTATTGATTTCCGAATTTAATCCCATGATAAGTGCTCAGGTAAAAAATCAACCAGCACCATTTATTTACGAACGTTTAGGGGAACGATATCGAAATTATTTTATCGATGAATTTCAAGATACCTCAGAAATGCAATGGGAAAATTTAATTCCGTTAATCGATAATAAACTTTCTGCGGAAGCTTTACCAAACGAACAGGCAAGCTTGCTATTAGTGGGAGATGCAAAGCAATCTATTTATAGATGGCGAGGTGGAAAAGCCGAACAATTTATAAGTTTAAGCCACCAAAACAATCCGTTTCAAATTGAAAAACAAGTATTTAATTTACCTGATAATTACCGAAGTGCGCCCGAAATTGTAAATTTCAATAATAACTTTTTTACCTATACAGCTTCATTTTTAGGATTTCCAGAATATCAATCTTTATTCGAAAATAGTACGCAAAATCCGAAGAAAAATCGCTCCGGCTATGTTGATATCAGTTTTATTTCTGCGGAAAACCGAACCGAGGAATTTGAAGTTTATCCGGAACGTGTTTTAGAGATTATTACATCGCTTTCTGAAAAAGGATTTAGCCGATCTGATATTTGTATTCTTACCCGAAGAAGATCAGAAGGAGTTGCCATTGCAAATAGCCTTAGCGAAAATGGCATTGAAGTAGTTTCTTCGGAAACCTTATTAATTTCACGCTCGCCTGAAGTGCTATTTCTATGCGATATTCTACGATTTTCGCAATCTCCCGGAAATAATGAATTAAAAATTAGCATTTTCGATTTTATTCAGAAACAGCTATTACAACTAAACGATCCGCACCATCAAATTGTAAGTATACTTGAACAAAATGGCAACGATTTTTTCGAGTGGCTACAAGAATTCGAAATTGATTTTAATTTAGATAAACTAAACTCACTATCGGTTTACGAAAGTTGCGAATACATTATACGCTGTTTCAGTTTAGTGGCACACTCAAATGCTTATATTCAATTCTTTTTGGATTTTGTGTACGAAACTACTCAGAAGCAAGCCGAAGGAATTCAGGGATTTATAGAAATTTGGGAGCAAGAACACGAAAAATTAAGCATTATCGCGCCAGAGCAAGAGAATGCAGTTAGCATTATGACGATTCATAAAGCTAAAGGACTTGAATTTCCAATTGTTATTTATCCATTTGCAAATTCCGATTTTCAGGATACTAGAAAAGATTCGCTTTGGGTTCCTAACGATGATGAAATGAATGACATCCCATTTAGCTACATCAGTGCTTCTTCAAAAATGCAAAACTGGGGAGAAATTCCAGATGCATTATATACACAACTTCTTTTTCAAAATGAATTAGATACGCTTAACGTTCTTTACGTAGCTTGTACTCGACCGGTACAGCAGCTTTACGTAATCTCTAAAAAAGAACTCGATCATAATGGGAATGAGAATCCTGCCAAAACATCTGGGCTGTTAATTGGATATTTAAAAAGAAAAGGAATATGGGATGATGAAAAAGATCAGTATTCCTTCGGAGAAATTGAAGTTCCTAAACAAAAAAGCACTTCTTTATCTGGCAATTTTCAGCAACAATTTTATTCGGCTTCTACTCAAAACGATGCCGTTTCAATTGTAACACAATCTGGAAGTTTATGGGATACTACTCAGCAAGAAGCTATTGAAAAAGGAGAAATTTTACACGATATTTTAGCTGAAATTAATACTGTTAAAGATGCAGAAGCTATTATTCAGCAAGCTGTTGTAAACGGAATTGTTTCAAAAGAAGCTTCAGAAAAAATACAAGACGTTATCAAACGTATTATTACCCATCCTCAATTAGAGACCTTTTTTGATGGTAGTACAGAAAATAGTAACGAGATAGACATCATTACAGCAAACGGAAAGCGTTTACGGCCCGATAGATTAAATTTTTCGGAAAATGGAGTGAGTATTATCGATTATAAAACCGGAAAATTCGATCCAACTTATAAACAACAAATCTATAAATACGCAGATGCTTTAAAAGAAATGGGATACAAAATCGATAAAAAAATTCTTATATACACAAATAAAAAAATAAGTTTAGAATTTGTATAATTTCAGATTCTTAATTTTGCAAAAAAACATTTATATGTACGGAAAAATAAAAGAACACTTAGAAAACGAACTTGAAAATATAAAAGAAAACGGTCTTTTTAAAAAAGAACGAATTATTACGTCACCACAGGATGCGGTAATAAAAATTAATACCGGAGAAGAAGTAATTAACTTCTGCGCTAATAATTATTTAGGGCTTTCTTCTCACCCGGAGGTAATTAAAGCAGCAAAAGACACTATGGATACTCATGGCTTCGGAATGTCTAGCGTTCGCTTTATTTGTGGTACTCAAGATATTCATAAAGAATTAGAGCAAAAAATCGCTGATTTCTACGGAACAGAAGATACTATTTTATATGCTGCTTGTTTTGATGCTAACGGAGGTATTTTCGAACCGCTATTAACTAAAGAAGATGCAATTATTTCAGATTCATTAAATCATGCTTCTATTATAGATGGTGTCCGCCTTTGTAAGGCAGCTCGCTATCGCTACCAAAATGGTGATATGGCAGATTTAGAAAAACAATTAAAAGATGCTACCGCAAATGGCGCTCGTTTTAAATTAATTGTAACAGACGGTGTTTTCTCTATGGATGGTTTGGTTGCGCCACTAGATAAAATCTGTGATCTAGCCGATAAATATGATGCCTTAGTTATGATTGATGAATGCCATGCTACCGGTTTTATTGGTGAAAAAGGAATAGGAACCTTAGAAGAAAAGAATGTTTTAGGCCGAGTAGATATTATAACCGGAACTTTAGGTAAAGCTTTAGGAGGTGCTATGGGTGGTTATACTACTGCCAAAAAAGAAATAATAGAACTGCTAAGGCAACGTTCTAGACCTTATTTATTTTCAAACTCCCTAGCTCCTTCAATTGTGGGTGCTTCTTTAAAGGTTTTTGAAATGTTAGAAAACGACGATAGCCTTAGGAAAAAATTAAAAGAAAACACCCAATACTTTAAGCAAGGAATAAAAGATGCAGGTTTCGATATTATAGATGGCGATGCTGCAATAGTTCCGGTAATGCTATATGATGCAAAGCTGTCTCAAAAAATGGCAGATAGACTTTTAGAAGAAGGTATCTATGTTATTGGATTTTTCTATCCGGTTGTTCCTAAAGAAAAAGCACGTATTCGCGTCCAATTATCAGCAGCACATCAAAAAGACCATTTAGATAAAGCTATTAAAGCTTTTACAAAAGTTGGTAGAGAATTATCGGTTATAAATTAAGGTTCCTTTAATAAGGAATATTATAATTCTTAAAAATAACATAAAATTATAAATTTAAGGCTGTTTTTTGAGAATTTTATAGTTTATAATTAAGAAAACTTTATTACAACAAACTTTGGGGATGCCTTGTTTGCAACTACTTTTGCTTCAATTAACACTCAAAACTAACAATTAGATATGAAACATCTTTCTAGAATTCTAGTGCTATCGATTTTTTTACTGGGAATTACCTCAGTAAATGCACAGGATGCAAATAATCCTTGGGCCGTAGGTATTGCAACAAACGCAGTAGATTTTTATCCAAATGGGGAAGGTAACCCATTTAGTAGTGGAGTTTTCGACGAATATTTTAATACTGGTGATCACTGGAATATACTTCCATCTGTATCACAATTAACAATAGGTCGTTATATTGGAGCAGGTCTTGTTGCTGAAATCGACGGATCTATTAACCAAATAGACAAAGTAGGGGATCAAGATGCTGATGATCTTGCTTATTATTCTGTAGATGCATCTATTAACTATAGCTTACGATCTATGCTTAACGACGGATGGTTTGATCCTGTTGTTGGTATTGGTGGTGGTTACACTTGGGTAGGTGATCAAGATGGAGATGACTTAGAAAATTTCGATGCGCCTACTTTAAACGGTAGCGTAGGTATCAATTTCTGGTTTACAGATAACTTAGCTCTTTTTGTAGAATCTAAATACAAAAAAGCTTTTGATCCAGATACTGGTTCTCACTTCCAACACAGTGCAGGTCTTAGATTTGCTTTTGGCGGTACAGATACTGATGGCGACGGTATTTACGATAAAGACGATGAATGTCCAGAAACTCCAGGTTTAGCTGAATTTAACGGTTGTCCTGATTCTGATGGCGATGGTATCCCAGATAAAGATGATGAGTGCCCTAACACTCCTGGATTAGAGGAATTTAACGGTTGTCCTGATTCTGATGGCGATGGTGTTCCAGATAAAGATGATAAATGTCCTGAAGTAGCTGGTTTACTAGAACTTAACGGTTGTCCTGATTCTGATGGTGATGGTATTGCTGATAAAGATGATGAATGTCCTGAAACTCCTGGATTATCTGAATTTAACGGTTGTCCTGATTCTGATGGCGATGGTGTTGCAGATAAAGATGATGAATGTCCTGAAGTAGCTGGTACAGTTGCAAACAACGGATGTCCAGAACCAACTGTTGAAATAATGAACGAATTAAATGAATATTCAAATACTATTTTGTTCGATTTCAACAAATCTTCAATTAGAAGCGAATCTGAAGAAGCTTTAAATAATATCACCGATATTATGAAAGAATATCCTAACACTGTTTTCCACATTGGAGGACATACTGATAGTGTTGGTAACGATGAATATAATTTAAAACTTTCAAAAGAAAGAGCTGCTTCTGTAAGAGAGTATTTAACTAATCATGGTATCTCTACTGACAGAATTACTTCTGAAGGTTATGGAGAAACAAAACCAATTGCAACTAATAAAACTGCAGCTGGTAGACAAGAAAACAGAAGAGTTGAAATTAGTTTAGATAAAAGTAAAGAAATGAAAGATAACATGTAGAATGTTTCTTTAATCTTAAAACTTCAATAAAACGCGCTGCAAACACAGCGCGTTTTTTTATTTTTAGCCTATGAAATCTTTTATTCGTCAGGTTCTAGAAAAACTCCAAGAGTCCAAAACCCCTATTTCTAATTATACTTTTGTACTCCCTAGTAAACGGGCAGGCGCTTTTTTATTAAATGAATTAAGCCAGCTAACTACTAAAACTATATTTGCTCCCAAAATTTATAGTATTGAAGAATTTACTGAAGAAATTTCTGGATTAAAATCTATAGATAATACTACTAGTTTATTCGAGTTCTATGAAGTCTATCAAAAGTTAACTCCAAAAGAAGAACTAGAAAGCTTCGAAACATTTTTAGCTTGGGCACAAAGCTTATTACACGATTTTAATGAGATTGATAGGTATTTAATTGAAGCTGCTTCTTTTTTCGATTATCTATCCGATATTCAAGATGTAAACCACTGGTCTAAGCAAAACCGAACAGAGCTAATTGAAAATTACCTTAAATTTTGGGATAAACTTCCCATTTATTACAATGCACTTCAGGAGAATTTATTAGATAAAAATCAAGGTCACCAAGGACTTATTTATCGGGTTGCAGCTTCAAGAGTAAGTAATTATGCAACTGTTCATAAAAATCCCCATATCTTTTTAGGCTTTAATGCGCTAAATACTTCAGAACAAGAAATATTTCAGCACTTATTAAAAGTCGGAAAGGCTAAAGTATTTTGGGATATCGATGATGTTTTCTTGAATGATGCTCAGCATGAAGCTTCATTATTTATCCGGCAATATTTAAAAGAATGGGATTATTACCAAGAATATCCTGAAAAACCAGGTATTAAAGAATATGCTACAGAAAAAAATATTCATATTACTGGAATTCCTAAAAATATAGGCCAGGCTAAACATTTAGCCGAAATTTTATCGGGTTATAGTGATGAAGAATTAGCAAAAACAGCTGTTGTTTTAGGTGACGAAAGTTTACTACTTCCTGTATTAAATAGTTTACCTCCCAATATTAAAGAGTTAAATATCACAATGGGGTTTCCATTAAAAAATGCTCCTATTACATCGCTTTTCAATAATTTATTTGATTTGCACACTACAAGTACTTCAAACTATTATTACAAACAAGTAATAGCTATTTTAAACCATGCTTCTTTAAGCAATATTCTGCAGCCTTATGCGCACAATTTTATTGAAAAAATCCATAAGAATAATATTGTTTATTTAAGTTTTGAGAAAATTAAAAGTGCGTTTCCGGAAGAGCTTTATAGTGTAATTGAAGCCTGTTTTAAAAATTGGGAGAATAAAGCTCAAGAAGCATTAAATAATTTTCAACATTTAATATTCAGTATAAAACCTACTATAGATAAAGAGACTAATCAGCTAACATTAGAATTTTTATACCATTTCCACACGCTATTCAATCAACTGGAAACTTTAAATAGTAGTTATCCTCATATCCAAAGTTTAACCGCTTTACGTAATTTTTACGATGAGATAATGAGTACTCAAAATCTAGATTTTCAGGGTAAGCCTTTTAAAGGATTACAATTAATGGGAATGCTAGAGTCTAGAGCTTTGGATTTTGAAAACATAATTATTACCTCTGTAAACGAAGGTACATTACCTTCTGGTAAAACAAATGCTTCATTTATTCCATACGATCTTAAAAAGGCAAACCAATTACCTACTTACCGAGAAAAAGATGCGGTATACACCTATCACTTTTACCGACTTTTACAACGTGCTAAAAATATTAGACTACTATACAATACAGAAAGCGGGGGATTAAATGCCGGAGAAAAAAGTAGATTTTTAACGCAATTGGTAATTGAAAAACAAGATAAACATTATCTAACCGAACAGACTATTTCTCCACAAGTTCCCAAAATTACCTCATCGCTTAAGATAGTTGAAAAAACACCGGAAATAATCGATAAAATTAAAAATTTAGCGGCATACGGATTCTCACCCTCAGCATTAACCACATATATGCGTAATCCTATCGATTTTTATTATCAGTATATTTTAGGAGTTAAAGAGCAAGAAGAAATAGAAGAAACTGTGGCTTTCAACACGCTGGGAACAATCATACATGATAGTTTAGAAGAATTCTATAAGCCTTTGCAAGGCAAAATTTTAACAAAAGCGCACATTCTCAAATTTAAAAAGAAAATTACAAGCGAGGTATCAAATCAATTTAACAAGACCTATAAATCGGCTAAGCTACAAGGTAAAAATTATCTTATTTACGAAATATCGAAACGGTATTTAGAAAACTTCTTAAGCTTTGAACAAAAGCGCCTTACAGAAGAAGATTCAATTAAAATTCTAAAAATTGAAACTAACCTAAAATCAAAAATCAATATTTTTGAACTCGATTTTCCAGTTTTTATCCGTGGTAAAGTAGACCGAGTAGAAAATTGTAACGGTATTACCAGAATTATTGATTATAAAACGGGGAAGGTAAACCAAAACCAAATAGAAATTGTAGATTGGGATAACCTAACTACCGATTACGAAAAATATAGTAAAAGCTTTCAAGTATTAGCCTATGCTAGTATGATCAAAAAAGAAGAAAACTTGCCTTTACCTGTAGAAGGTGGTATTATTTCATTCAAAAATTTAAAAAGTGGTTTATTAAAATTTGCTAAGCGAGAAAAACCTCGCGGCGGAACTAAGAATCATTTAATAGACGAAGAAATTTTCTCTGATTTCGAAATACAACTACAAAAGCTAATTATTGAAATTTGTAATCCGGAAGTTCCATTTACCGAAAAAGAAATATAAAGCTATGGAAATTACTAAAAAGAAGAATATCAGTATAGAAGGAAAGCATAATAAACCTATTTTATGCGATTACTATTTTAATACGGAAGAGAAACCAAACCCCATCGTCATATTTTGCCATGGTTATAAAGGCTTTAAAGACTGGGGAGCTTGGGATAAAATGGCTGAATGTTTTGCTGAAAATGGATTTTTCTTTATAAAATTCAATTTTTCACATAACGGAACCACTCTAGAAAACCCAACAGAATTTTTAAACATAGAAGCTTTTGGAGATAATAATTACTCCATAGAGTTGGACGATCTACAATCGGTTATTGACTGGGTTTTACGTCCAGATTTTAAATATGCTTCTCATATAGATGTTAGCAATTTAAGTTTAATTGGCCATTCTAGAGGCGGTGCTATTGCAATTTTAAAAGCCGCACAAGAAAAACGAATTAAAAAACTAATTACATTTGCTTCTGTAAGCGATCTTAGTAAAAACTTTCCTACCGGAGATGCTCTAGAAGAATGGGAAGAGAAAGGGATTTATTATATTACAAACTCCAGAACAAAACAACAACTTCCACATCACTACCAATTCTACAGAGATTTTGAAGAGCATAAAGAAGATTTCAATATTAAGAAATCTACTGAAAATCTAGAAATTCCGTATTTAATAACTCATGGTAGCAGCGATACTTCTGTTTCAATAGCTGCTTCCGGGCAATTATTTGAATGGAGCTCAATTTCCAAATTATTGTTAGTTGAAAATGCTAACCATGTATTTAATACTTCACATCCATGGAAAGAAGAAAGCTTACCAGAAAAATTTACCTATTTAATAGAACACACATTAGATTTCTTAAAGACTGATAATGATACATTAATTGAAGAGTATGGCGACAATGATGATTAAGAAAAGATTCTAAATGTAAATTAACAACCTCCTTTTTTCTTCTAAGATATCTGGAGGTTCATTTTTTTAATATTCTATTATCTTTGGCCAAAACCTATACAAAATGTATCAATTAATAATTTTCTGCTTTCTACTTAGTATTTCTGCGAATGCACAGTTTAATAAAGAACATAATTTAAACTATGAAGAAACGATTACTGTTGAAGGAAAAACTCAAGCACAACTCAAAGAAAAATTCCACAAGTGGATGCTATCGGAATTTGATAAATCTAATATAAAAGCTTCAAAAAACACCGATAATGAAATATTGCTAGATATTGCCTCACAACTTGATATAAAACAAGGCAATACTAGTATGCCAATAGCTATTTATTTTGGGATATTAAGTGAATTTGAAGACAATCAATTCAAGATTCAGATAAACCACATTGATGTAGGGCCAACAAAAACACCGGTTAAAATAGATTTCCCCGATTTCAAATCCTTCAAAAAGGAAATGCAAGAAACGGTAAACCATTTAAGTGGCGACGCAAAAGCTAAAAACCAAGCTATTTTAGATGATGAAAAAAAAATAAAACAGATTTATAATCGCGGATTAAACAACCATAACAACATGCTAACAGCAGTAAAAAAATATATTACTGAATTAGTTAAAAAAATGAAGAATTATATAAAATAAAAACCCCGCAATATTGCGAGGTTTTTGTGGAGAATATCGGAGTCGAACCGATGACCTTTTGGCTGCCAGCCAAACGCTCTAGCCAGCTGAGCTAATCCCCCTATTTTATAGAGCAAATTTATACTTTTTTTCGAACTATAAAAGTTTTACAATCAATTTCTAATAGAAAAATTAGCTTGTTTTAACTTCTCTAAAGAATAAAAAAGGGTTCTATCTTTATACAGGTTATGAAAAAAATAGATGCTTCTTCAGTTAGTTTTAAAAACATAAATAAAATTGCAATACCAGCAATATTTGCTGGTATTGCGGAGCCTTTAATTTCTCTTACCGATATGGCCATTATTGGTAATATTAAAGATCATTCTGTAGAAGCATTAGCCGCAGCGGGTATTGTAGGTTCTTTTTTATCGGCTATTATCTGGATTTTAGCACAAACTAAAACGGCTATTTCAGCCAAAGTTTCTCAATATTTAGGAGCTAATCGTTTACATGCTGTAAAAACATTAATTCCGCAAACAATTGCTATTAATTTAATGCTTAGCTTATTAATATATGGAATTACAGCACCACTTGCTGAATTAATATTCAAAGCTTATAACGCAAATGGCTTAATTTTAGAATATTCAGTTAACTACTATCAAATAAGGGCCATAGGTTTCCCATTAACTCTACTTACTTTTACTATTTTTGGTGTTTTTAGAGGACTGCAAAACACCTCTTGGGCTATGAAATGTAGCCTTAGCGGTGCCGCCATTAATATTTGTCTAGATTATTTACTAGTTTATGGAGTAAAAGGATTTATCCCAGCTATGGGTCTAGAAGGTGCAGCTTACGCTAGTTTAACAGCACAAGCTGTTATGCTAATAATGGCTTTATATTATTTCTTCAAAAAAACTCCTTTTCATTTAAAGGTCAGTAAAAAAATTAATCCTGAATTAAAGCCATTATTAATTATGGCTGGCAATTTATTTCTTCGGACATTATCACTAAATATTGCCATAATGCTAGCTAATGCATACGCTACTGATTATGGCGATAATTATATTGCGGCACAAAGTATATTAATGAATATCTGGTTATTTTTCAGCTTCTTTATTGATGGTTATGCCAATGCTGGCAATGCTATTGGCGGAAAGTTATTAGGGGCTAAAGATTATACTAACTTATGGAATCTCAGTAAAAAAATAAGCAAATATGCTGTTATTATTGCTATTATTCTGGCAATAATTTGCCTAGGGCTTTATACCAATATAGGTTTATTATTTAATAAAGATGAAGCTGTATTAGCGTTGTACGGAAGTATTTTTTGGTTATTACTACTCATGCAACCTGTAAATGCCATAGCGTTTATGTTCGATGGGATTTTTAAAGGTCTAGGTGAAGCCAAATATTTACGCAATTTATTATTAGTTGCCACTTTTTTAGGCTTTACCCCTACGCTTCTTATTGGCGATTATTTTGGTTTGAAACTTTACGCTATTTGGATTGCTTTTTTTGTTTGGATGCTTATTCGAAGTATAGGCTTGGTTATCAAATTCCGAAGAAAATATTTACAAAAAGAAGTTTAATTTTAAGCAATATCGGTTATTGATTTGCCACTCTTCTACTTTTTTGATTTAATGGCATTTTAAAACTAAAAATAGTTTGGCCATCTTCAGAAGAAAAATCCATACTTCCATTATGTGCCTTTGCAATCTCATGCGCTACATACAAACCTAAGCCTAAATGTTTGATGTTATTTTTCGAATTTTGCTTAACATAAGGCTTAAAGATATTTTTGTGCATAAATTCCGGAATAGTACGGCCACTATTAATTACCGAAATTATAAAATTTCCGGAACTACATAATACCCGAATTGTAATGTTTTCCTCAGGATCGCCATACTTCATTGCGTTATCTAAAACATTATGAAAAAGCTGGGAAATTCGATATAAATCACAATTAACTAAACTGGTTAAAGAAATGTCATAATCTACATTTTTATGATTATATAAAGAAGATAAAGAATCTATTATTTCGGTTAAATAATATTTTAGTTTTAAATTATCTTCTTGTAAATCTAACTCTAAATTATTCTCAAGATTCATTTTTGCATAACTCTGTAAGTTATTTATAAGATCTTGCATTTTTAATGAGGATGATTTTATAGCTCTTAACTGATCTTTTGTTTGCGGAGAAAACTCTTTACCTAATAAATTTTCTGTATTTTCTCGTACTGTATTAACCGGTTTTGCTAAATCTTTACCAACAATAGACATGAAAATTTCTTTCAATTCTTTTGTTTTATTAGCTGTATTTAAAGCACTATTAGTTCGCTCTAATTCTTTTATAGATTCTAAATGAAAAGAAATAAGGTCGGTATACAATTCAAACATTGTTCGGACTTCCTCTACATTAATAGATCGAGGTTCCGAATCTATAGCGCAAAGTGTCCCAAAAAATTCTCCGTTCTTTTTAAAGATCGGGTACGAAATATAACTTTTAAAACCGTATAATTTTGGAGCGCAATGTTTCTTAAAAATAAAGTTATTAGCTACATCGTTAATAATAACCGGAATATTATGTTCCCTAATTTCATAACAAATTGTTGTTTCTACATCTAATTCATCTCCAGGTTTTAAACCAAAATCAAGTTTATCTTCAGAAACACAAGTCACCCATCGATCTTCGGTAACTCTAGCTATAGCTACAAATCCCATTTTGGAACTATGCCTAATAACCCGTAAAAGTTTCTGAATGCCGGGAATCATATTAATATCTTCGACATCCTTTTTTAAATCTGTTGATAAACCCGCTCTCCCTTTCATAATAAAAATTGAAACAATTCGAAATTTACAAAAACTAAACCGCCCTTTATAGGTTTTTAACTTAGCTTTTAAATTTAAGTTCCGTTCAAATACTATATTTATCCATAATATGTAAATTGAAATAAAATGTCCACTTCTAGAAAAAATGGTAGCCTATATACTAACATTATCAACAACGTAGCATATCTTGAGTTTGGCCATCCGGCAAGTAACAGTTTTCCATCGGTATTGCTAGATCGTTTAGCTAATGCTTTCGAAAAATTATCTGATAACGAAGAGGTTGCTGTTATCGTTTTAAAATCTGAAGGTGAAAAAGCATTTTGTGCAGGAGCTTCCTTCGATGAGTTATTGACTATCGAAAATATGCAACAAGGAAAATTATTTTTTTCCGGTTTTGCAAAAGTTCTTAACGCCATGCGAAAATGTAAGAAATTGATTATTGGCAGAATTCAAGGAAAAACAGTTGGTGGAGGTGTAGGCCTTATTGCTGCCTGCGATTATGCTATGGCAACCGAAGCTGCTTCTATTAAACTTTCCGAATTAAGTATTGGCATTGGTCCATTTGTAATTGCTCCTGCTGTAGAGCGAAAAATAGGAGTTTCTGGATTAGCAGAATTAACTCTCGCTGCTCAAGATTGGAAAAATGCATACTGGGCAAAAGAAAAAGGCTTATATGCTCGTGTTTTTGAATCTATAACAGACATGGATAAAGAAATTGAAATTTTTGCTGAAAAATTAGCCAGCTATAATCCTGAAGCCTTGCACGAAATGAAAAAATTATTGTGGAAGGGTACCGAAAATTGGGCTACTATTTTGGTAGAAAATGCAGCGATAAGTGGTGAATTGGTATTATCCGATTTTACCAAAAATGCACTCTCTAAGTTTAAAAATAAGTAATTATAATTTTACAATACAACGTATAATACATGTTTTAAAACAGATAGATATTAACTATTTACACGAGAAAATTTATTAATAGGTTTTCCTCTATTTTTTATTTTTTCCAATAGCTTATTTTAATATAATTACGTCACGAAAAATAAAATCATAATCTTTCATAAAAAACACTAAAACAAGTGTTTAAAAATTAGATTTAAAATTGTTGATAACCGGTTTATAATTTGGTGATTTTCTGATTCTACTTCAGAAAAATCTATTGTACTTTTAAGCTAAATAAATTATTTAAGAGATATCTCTAGGAGTAATTTATAGATAGAATTTTTGGTTTCGAACTTAACACAGAAATTCTTAATATAAAATATGAAGTAAGGTTTTTGAACTGCTTCCTGTAGCTCAAAATTAAAAGGGAATATTAGTGAAAATCTAAAACTGTTCCCGCAGCTGTAAGCAATTTAAACGGCACCACATAGTCACTATCTAATTAAGGTGGGAAGACGCCAACATGCAAAGTCAGAAGACCTGCCTTACTATACTAGTATAGAACTTTCGGGTAAAAAGTTACTGTATTATAATAAACACTGACTATTAATTTTCTGAATAAAAATCAGATTAGTGAACAAGGCTTATGAAGTTTGCGCAAAAAGAAATTGTGCTACAAGAAGTACCTGGTGAAGTAAGTATTTGCTTCAGTATTACTGGTTGCCCTTTAAAATGCAAGGGGTGCCATTCTCCTTATTTATGGAAAGAGAATAATGGAGAACTTCTAACTACCGATATTTATAAAAATATACTCGAACAATACAAAGGTTTTGCAACTTGCGTCCTATTTATGGGTGGCGAATGGTTTCCTAAAGATTTGGAAGAATTTTTAAAAATCGCAAAAACCTTTAATTATAAAACCTGTTTATATACAGGCTACAATGCTATCCCCGATTCTATATTGCAACAATTAACTTGGCTTAAAACTGGGCCTTGGAATCCTTCGTTAGGCGGATTATCAAATCCTAATACGAACCAAAAATTTATAGAAGTAGCTACTGGAAAAAAACTTAACCACTTATTTATAGCGTCATGATACGATTAACTCCTAAACAAGTAGATAAAAAAATAGCATTTATAGAAGAGTATATCTCTGCACAAAATGCAGCCGATGGGTCTAGTGTTGATGCCAATGCAAATGTTACTTCCAAAAATATAGCTACTATGGAAGCCGAGCTCAATAAAGACATTAACATTCAGGTAAATCGACAACTCATTAAAAATCAAATAGCCGAGTTATACGATGAAACTTTAGCTAACGAATATATACGCCAAATCGAAAATCATGAAATTTATGTTCACGATGAAACATCACTAAAGCCCTATTGTGTTTCTATAAACATGTATCCGTTTTTATTAGATGGGCTTACTAAAATTGGAGGTGAAAGTAAAGCACCTTTACACTTAGAAAGCTATTGTGGAGAATTTGTAAATTTAGTATTTGCCATTAGCTCTCAATTTGCAGGTGCGCTCGCTACAGTAGAATTTTTATTGTATTTCGATTATTTCGCAAGGAAAGATTATGGAAAAAACTACTTAGAAACAAATACAAAAACTATAGAGAATCACCTTCAGCATGTGGTGTACGCCATTAACCAGCCTGCTGCTGCTAGAGGATATCAATCTGTTTTTTGGAATATTTCAATTTACGACGAGAAATATTACGAAAGCATGTTTGGTGATTTTGTATTTCCGGATTTCGAAAAACCAGCATGGGAAAGCTTAAAAAAACTACAGGTCTTTTTTATGAAATGGTTTAACAAAGAACGTAATAAAGCACTGCTTACTTTTCCGGTAATAACAGCAGCTATGCTTATAGAAGATGAAGAACCCGCCGATACTGAATTTGCTGATTTTTGTGCTGAAGAATTAAGTAATGGAAATTCATTCTTTATTTACCAATCTGAAAGTGCCGATAGTTTAGCTTCTTGCTGCCGTTTACGGAACGAAATTGGTAAAAACACATTTAGCTATTCTTTAGGAGCCGGTGGAGTAGCTACCGGCTCTATTAATGTTATTACCATGAATGTAAATAGATTATTACAACAAGGTAAAAACTTAACTACAGAAGTAGAAAAAATTCATAAATATCAGGTGGCTTACCGAAAATTAATGGAGCGCTACCAAGCTGCAGGAATGCTACCTGTTTACGATGCCGGTTTTATAGATCTTAACAAGCAATTTCTAACTATAGGAATTAATGGTATGGTTGAAGCTGCCGAAAGTTTAGGTATTAAAGCTACCAACTCCAAAGAATATAAAGACTTTCTAAGCTATCAATTAAAAAAGATTTACAAAGCTAATCAAGAAGCTAAAAAGCAATACGGCTATCAATTCAATACAGAGTTTGTTCCTGCTGAAAATCTAGGGGTAAAAAATGCAAATTGGGATAAATTAGATGGTTTTGAAGTAAACCGAGATTGCTACAACTCGTATTTCTATCCGGTTGAAGATTTATCGATTAATATTCTCGATAAAATAATGCTACACGGTAAAGAAACTATTCAGTATTTAGATGGTGGCTCTGCACTTCATTTAAATTTAGAAGAATATCCTAATAAAGAAGGATTCTTAAACTTATTAAAAGCTACCGCAAAAGCAGGTTGTAATTACTTTTGTTTCAATATAAAAATCACCATTTGCAATACTTGCAACCATATCGATAAACAAACCTCTTTTTCTTGTAAAAAATGCGGTTCTGAAAATATAGACCATGCTACTCGAATTATAGGCTATTTAAAGCGAGTTTCTAGTTTTAGCACGCAACGCCAACAAGAACACCGTTTACGATTTTATCATCAAGAAAATTAAAAAACATAAAAAAGACTGCTTATTTTTAGCAGTCTTTTTTTATATCGATTTAACGCAAAATTGGCGGATTCCCTTCTATTTTTTGGTATTTTTTATTAAAAAATGATTATTCAGCAACCTGAATTACCCAAAGATAAACCCGCAACCGAATCGCAACAGTATGGGTTTGAATTATCCGACTTTATTTCTGAAAATATCTGGTATTTAGCTATCTTCGTTTTAATAGTTGCCTTAGTAATTCTTGATTATTACCGCAGAAAAAACCGTTAACTATGCAAAGCACTTTACCTGAAAACGAGGAAACTTTTGAAATTTTAAGCTTTTTAAGCGGATACGGATTTTGGATGATTTTAGCTGTAATACTAATCATATTGGTTTTATATAAGAAGTTTAGAAAATAAATTCTTCAACCTAATTTTTTTGCGTTAGGGATTGTAATGAAAATCCTTTTGCTCGTCCCTCGCAAAAGATTGTAATGGAAAGCCCGGCCGAAGGCAACGCCAAATAACTAAAATTCTTTAAATTTTATCTGGTTTTCAACCATCCGGTAATACTCAACCGCTCGGAGTTTTTAACTTCTTTTACCTCGTGCTCTAGAATCTGACTTTCGAAAATCACGACCCTTCCCGGTAATGGATAAATTACTTCTTCGCTTCCATCTTCTTTATAAATCACCAGTTCTCCGCCATTAGTTTTCAACCAGCTTTTATCATTTAAATAACTTACAACAGAAAGTTTACGGCGAGAATCATTTTGAAAAGTATCTAAATGTCGCTTATAAAATGTGCCTTTTGGGTAGACTGCGTAGTGGAATTCTTTATGAAGAATTCCCATAAAACAAGTCCTGTTAAGATACTCGATAAGATTATTGATTTTATTAAAAAAAATCTTCTCGGTTTCACCAGCTTCGGCTTCATTCATCCATAAAATAAAATCACCACGAATGGTTTTTGCCACCAACTCGTTTGTTTTATTACCGATGGCCGATTTCTTAAATTGATCTTCTTGAAATTTAGTAATTAAATTATTGCGTAATTGCTGAATTTCTTCTGCTTTAAAAAAATTGTCGATAATACTGTAATTTTTAATAAGTAAATCATCGATAATGCGCTCGTATTGCTTATTCAACCTATAATCGAGCTGCTCAAAAAGTTCTGTTTGTTGCACCTATTTTTAAAAAATTTGCGCAAAATTAAGCTATTTTTGGTTTGCTTGTACCAAATTTATTCCTCCTTCTAAATTTAAAATTTTTTTCTGCGGAAATTCCTGCTGAAGTTGGGTTACTGCTATTTTACTTCGGCTTCCTGCTGCGCAATACACCACCAAGTTATCGTTATTTTCGAGTTCAAGAGCTCGCTTACTAAGTTCGGAAAGCGGAATATGCAAACCGCCTAAACTTTTTAGGTTTCGTTCGGAATCGGTTCGAACATCTACTAGTGTAAACGACTCTTTTTTTTGCTGAAATTCTTCAAAACTGATGGTCTTTATGGCATTTTCGTCAGGACAAGAAATAGCGATTTTTTCGAGTTTATCGATATCTATTGAAGAATCTTTCTGAAAACTGAAGACTTGAAATTGAAACGTTAAACTATTGAATCTTAATAAACGCCCTTGCAATATTTCGCCTATTCCTAAAATAATTTTCAAAACTTCGTTCGCCATTAAATTTCCCATAATTCCCGGAAGCACCCCCAAAACACCAACTTCACTACAGGTTGGTATACTTTCGGCAGCTGCCCGATCGGGAAATAAACAGCGATACGTTGGTCCGTTGTTATAATTGAATACACTTAATTGGCCTTCAAACTTAAAAATGGAAGCCATCACTAATGGTTTATTCGCGAGTACTGCAGCATCGTTCGCTAAATATTTAGTACTGAAATTATCACTGCCTTCTACAATGAGATCAAAATTTTTAAAAAGTGACAAAGCATTGTTGGCTGATAAAGCTTCTGTAAAATATTGAATTTCAATAGTTGGATTTTGGGCTTGCAATCGCTTTGCTGCCACTTCAGCTTTGGGTTTACCAATATCTTTTTCAGCATACAAAATTTGGCGTTGCAAATTACTTCTGGAAACAATATCTGCATCTATAATTACGATATTTCCTACGCCTGCCGCTGCCAAGTATTGCAGAGCCGGACAACCGAGCCCCCCGGCTCCTATCACTAAAACCCTCGAAGCTTTTAATTGCTTTTGGCCTTCTTCGCCAACTTCATCTAGTAAAATATGGCGAGAATAGCGTTCTTTTTCGATAGCTGTTAATTCCATATTACCAAGCTTTTTCCCAATCTTTCCAAACCGGTTCAATTCCGTTTTCCCGTAACATGGTAGCGATAGTTTCGGTACTACGCTCATCTGAAATTTCAAACTGCTCCAACGACTGCGGTTCCACCACATAACCACCCGGATTGGTTTTTGATTCAGCACTCATAGAAGTAATGCCCAGATGTGCAATATGATCACGGAATTTTTGCTGTTCTCGCGTCGAAATAGAAAGCTCAACATCTTCATCTAAAATTCGGTACGCACAAATCAATTGCAATAAATCAGGATCGGTCATTTCAACCTTAGGTTCTAAGCCACCGCTAAAAGGTCGTAATCTCGGGAAAGAAATCGAATACTTTGTTTTCCAATATGTCTTCTGCAAATATTTTAGATGTAAAGCGGTAAAAAAACTATCTGCACGCCAATCTTCTAATCCAAATAATGCTCCGATTCCAATTTTATGAATTCCGGCTTTCCCCAAACGATCCGGTGTTTCTAAGCGATAATCAAAATTTGATTTTTTTCCTTTAGGATGATGAATTTTATAGGTCTCGCGATGATAGGTTTCTTGATATACTAAAGTAGCATATAAGCCATCGTCAATCAATCGTTCGTATTCTTCCAGATCCAGCGGTTGGACTTCAATAGAAATATTTGCAAAATGTGGTGTTAAAAGACGAACAGCATTACTCAAATAATCAATGCCCACCGTTCTATTCGCTTCCCCTGTAACCAGTAAAATATGCTGGTAGCCTTTCTTTTTCAGAAATTCAGCTTCTTTTAAAATTTCAGCATCGGTTAAGGTGCGCCGCGGAATCTTATTCGTTAAACTGAATCCGCAATACGTACAAATATTCTGGCATTCATTACTTAAATACATTGGCGCGTACATTTGCATGGTATTCCCAAAACGCTTTTTGGTAATCAGCCTGCTTTTCGTAGCCATTGGCTCTAAATAAGCTTTGGCAGCCGGAGAAATTAAGGCTTTAAAATCTTCAAGATCGGGTTTTACGGCACTTAAAGCGCGCTCTACATCCACGATGCTTTTTTGCTGAATACTTTCCAACACCTCATCCCAATCATACTGCGCAAGTACTGTTTTAAAACTACTCATATAAAAATTGTGTTAGTGGACTACTAGCTTCAGCAAGTTTGCCGGTTTCGGCAAGTTTTGCTTCGTAAGCCATTCGCCCGGATTCTACAGCCATTTTAAAGGCTTTTGCCATTTGCACCGGATTTTTAGAAACGGCAATCGCGGTGTTTACCAAAACCGCATCAGCTCCCATTTCCATCGCAAAAACAGCGTGTGAAGGGGCACCAATACCGGCATCTATAATTACCGGAACATTACTTTGCTCGATGATGATTTCTAGAAAATCGAAGGTTTTTAAGCCTTTATTAGTACCAATAGGAGAACCTAAAGGCATCACACATTGGGTGCCGACATCTTCTAAGCGCTTACACAAAACCGGATCGGCATGAATATACGGCATGACCACAAAGCCTAATTTCACCAATTCTTCACAGGCTTTCAAAGTTTCTATGGCATCGGGTAATAAGTATTTAGGATCGGGATGAATTTCGACTTTCACCCAGTTTGTTCCCAGCGCTTCCCGAGCCATCTGGGCCGCAAAAACAGCCTCTTTGGCATCGCGAACTCCTGAGGTATTGGGTAACAAACTTAATTTTTTGTGAGCTAGGCTACTAATCATATCATCTTCTGTATTGCCCGCTTCAACTCTTTTGAGCGCCACGGTTACCAATTCACTTTCTGAAGCTAAAACCGCTTCGCGCATTAGCTTTGAATTACTGAATTTCCCCGTTCCCGTAAATAACCGAGAATCGAAGCTTTTATCTGCTATTTTTAGTTTTTCCATTTTGTATTTTTTAGTTGTTAGCCATTAGCTTTTTAAAATTTAAGCGGGTTATGGTTCGTCATTCCGGACTTGCTCAGCAATCCCATTCCTAGATGAATCAAGTTCAACATGACGTGCTAAATAATTCAGGTTGAAATTTCACGAGGAATTTTCGCCAAGCCGGAACCTCAATCATTTAAAATTCAACATTTAGCATTCAAACTAAATAAGTCTTTATTCTTGTTTCATGATTCTCTTGTCTCTCATCTATTTTATAACATCTAAACTCTCACAGCAAATCGATCTAAAACCTGCTGAATCTCTTTTTCCGGATGTTCCGAATGCGTCAATAAACCGGAAACCGCGATTCCGCTTAATCCAATTTCTCGGAGTTCTTCTATGTCGTTTAGTGTAATTCCGCCAATGGCAATTATAGGAACCGTCTTTTCCTGCTGCGAATATTTCTCTATCAATTCCTGATAACCTGAAAATCCAAGAATAGGACTCAGTTTTTTTTTGGTGGAAGTAAATCGTAAAGGGCCCAAACCAATATAATCAACTCCGTTTTGCAGATGTTCCATACAATGTTGAAGCGTATTGGCAGTACCGCCAATTATTTTTTCTTCTCCTAAAATCTGGCAAGCTTCTAAAACATCGGTATCTTCTTGTCCTAAATGAACGCCGTCGGCATTACAGGTTTTTGCAATTTCTACGTGATCGTTTATAATCAGTTTTGCTTGATAAGCTGAGCATATTTCACGAGCTGAAATTGCGGTTTCTAACACTTCTTTTGCTGAAGTTTCTTTCAGTCGTAGCTGAATACAATTGCCACCGGCTTGTAACACGCGTTCTATATTTTCTAAATGAACTTTAGCATTTTCTCCTTGAGAGATATAATGCAGTGCAGAAATTTCTTTTTGCAAATTCACCGGTTTATTTAAAAACTGATTCATAGTGTTGCTGAATTTTAATAAAACTTTTTATTGGATTTTCTTGTTGCCAAACCGCGCCAAGCACTGCCGCGCCACTAAAACCCATTTTACGAATTGCTGAAATTTTTGCTGAATCAATTCCGCCTAGTGCAATCACTTGCTGCTGAAGGTCGTTCACCTGAAACTTTTTTCCCGAATATCCGGTTTTGGAAATCGAATTAAAAACAGGGCTCAAAAAACAGTAATCGAAATTCAATGTTTCTGAAAGCAATTCTTTTTGATGCACCGAAGTGCTTACCGTAAATTTTTCTTGCTGAAAAGAGGTGATATAATCATCTAAATTTTCCTTCAGATTTGTTCTGAAATATTCCGGAAGATGAATGCCTTTCAGCCCAAATTCTCGTGCCAATTCGTGATGCTGATGTAGCACCATTTTGCAGCGGTATTCAGCTTCAAATTTTGCTAGCCAGCGTTTTAACACTTCAAAAGAAACCTTGGGTTTACGAATATGAAGAATTTCTAAACCTGCATCGAGTATCGACTTCAGTTGAAATTCTTCATTTTCAATACATTTTTCCGCAGAAATTACGATTAGCATTATTCAGAAATTATAAATACACTTCGCTTCCTTTTTTCTTAAACTCTTCTGACTTTTCTTCCATTCCTTTGATAATGGCTTCTTCGGTATCCATTCCGTTTTCTTTGGCATAATTCCGTACATCCTGAGTGATTTTCATCGAGCAGAAATTTGGTCCGCACATCGAACAAAAATGAGCTACTTTCGCATTGTCTGAAGGTAAAGTTTCATCGTGATACGCTCGTGCCGTATCTGGATCTAGCGCCAAATTAAACTGATCTTCCCAACGAAACTCGAATCTCGCTTTACTCATCGCATCGTCCCGATGTTGTGCTCCCGGATGCCCTTTTGCTAAATCTGCCGCGTGGGCAGCGATCTTATAAGTAATTACACCTTCTTTTACATCTTCTTTATTCGGTAAACCCAAATGTTCTTTTGGCGTTACATAGCATAACATTGCACAACCGTACCAGCCAATCATTGCCGCTCCAATTCCGCTGGTAATATGGTCGTAACCCGGCGCAATATCGGTGGTTAGCGGACCAAGCGTGTAAAAAGGCGCTTCGCCACATTCGGCCAATTGCTTGTCCATATTTTCCTTAATCATATGCATTGGGATATGTCCGGGACCTTCAATAAAGCATTGCACATCGTGCTTCCAGGCGATTTTGGTTAATTCGCCAAGTGTTTCCAATTCGGCAAACTGCGCATAATCATTCGCATCGGCAATACTTCCCGGACGCAAGCCATCGCCAAGAGAAAATGCTACATCATAAGCTTTCATAATTTCGCAGATCTCTTCAAAATGCGTGTATAAAAAGCTCTCCTGATGATGCGCTAAACACCATTTTGCCATAATGGAACCGCCACGAGAAACAATTCCCGTTACTCGTTTTGCGGTATGCGGAATATATTTTAAACGAACCCCGGCGTGAATGGTAAAATAATCAACACCTTGTTCGGCTTGTTCTATTAAAGTGTCTCTAAAGATCTCCCAGGTAAGATTTTCAGCTTTTCCGTTTACTTTTTCTAAGGCCTGATAAATAGGAACCGTCCCAATGGGTACCGGAGAATTCCGAAGAATCCATTCTCGGGTTTCGTGAATATTTTTTCCGGTAGAAAGATCCATTATGGTATCGGCGCCCCAACGGCAAGCCCAAACTGCTTTTTCTACTTCTTCTTCAATCGAAGAACTTACGGCGGAATTCCCAATATTAGCATTGATTTTAACCAAGAAATTACGCCCAACGATCATCGGTTCACTTTCCGGATGATTAATATTACTCGGTATAATTGCACGTCCTTTGGCAACCTCATCTCGAACAAATTCAGGAGTAATTACTTTAGGAATACTCGCCCCAAAACTTTCGCCCGGATGTTGCTCGGTAATCTGATTAATTTCCTGAAGTTTCTGATTTTCCCGAATAGCAATAAACTCCATTTCCGGCGTAATAATGCCTTTACGCGCGTAATGCATTTGGGTTACATTTTGCCCCGGTTTCGCTTTTAAAGGTTTTCGAATTCGTTTAAACCGAAGTTCATCTAACTTTTCGTTCTCTTCACGCTGCCGGCCGTATTCCGAGGAAAGTCCGCTTAACTGCTTCATATCTTCTCTGGCAGCAATCCATTGCTGGCGAATAGGTTTTAAACCCTGGCGCACATTGATCTCTACATTAGGATCTGTGTAAGCACCGCTGGTATCGTAGACCAATACCGGATCATTTGGCGTTTTTGTTCCGTTAAATTTATCGACGGTATCATCAAGCGTAATTTTGCGCATAGGTACCTTCACATTTTCGTGAAGTTGACCTTTTACATAAATTTTTTCTGAATTTGGAAAAGGCGTTCTGCTGATGGCTTCTTCCCTTGGTAATTGGTTAGGTTTCATACTAAAAAGGTTTAGATTGATGTTTAAAATTTGATTACTGAAAATAAAACGATCAACCGCCTTGCGTAGCACGAATCACCAATACATTACTGCCTTCTTCCACTAGTGTGTGTTCCCACTGTGGTTTAGAAATAATTTCATTATTAATGGCAATAGCAATTCCTGAAGCCTGAATATTCAATTGCTCCAATAATTCCTGAAGCTTTACAGGTTCTTTAAAAGAATGGTTTTGGTTGTTGACGTTTACAGTTATCATATCATTTCGATTTTAATAGCCGTAAACCAAAGAGGATTGTCTTTGAAGAAAAGTAATATGAAATAGAATTTATCCCCTAATTTGGATAAAATCGAATCAAAAATTTCTAACTTTTCCCTTCGCAGATGCTAATCTGGATCAGGTTCAAAGGGTTTTTCTCAGCCGAATTGAATCAGCACCCCTAAAGTTTACTCTCTCAAAGTTAGGATAAATAAAAAAGCCTTACAACTTATCCACTGAAAACAATTTGAAAAATTAAGACCTTAGTTTTAACATTTAAAGCATTAAAATAACCAACAGATAGGCTTTTTACACTCATTTTCCCGACTTGTTTAGTATCTTTGCGCCCTAAATTTACAGGTATGGCAAATATTAGAATTACCAAACAGTTCTCTTTTGAAACAGGGCATGCGCTTTATGGCTATGATGGCAAGTGCCGCAATGTACATGGCCATAGCTATAAATTAAGTGTTACGGTAATTGGACAACCAATTACTGATACCAATAATGTAAAATACGGTATGGTAATCGATTTTGGTGATCTAAAAAAGATCGTAAAATCTGAAATTGTAGACCAATTTGATCACGCGACAGTTTTTAATAAAAACACACCTCACCTTCAATTAGCTAAAGTACTAAAGGAGAGCGGGCATCATGTTATTTTGGTAGACTACCAACCAACTAGTGAAAATATGGTAATTGATTTTGCTGAAAAAATAAACAAATATTTACCAGATCATATTCAACTACATTCTTTAAAACTTCAAGAAACTGAAAGTAGTTTTGCAGAATGGTATGCCAGCGATAATTCCTAAAAAATCTGCTATCTTAAAAACAAGGATGCTTTATAACTTTCTATTAACTTTGCTGAAGCTAAGAAAATATACATGACTATTCCCGAAGGAAAAAAAATATACTTCAGTAGCGATAATCACTTAGGAGCTCCTACAAAAGAAGCTAGTAAAGTTCGCGAAGCCATCTTTATAAAATGGCTAGACGAAATTAAAGAAGATGCTATGGCTATTTTTTTACTTGGTGATTTATTCGATTTTTGGTTTGAATATAAACATGTAGTTCCCAAAGGTTTTGTTCGTGTTTTGGGGAAATTAGCTGAAATTAGAGATAGTGGTATCCCTGTATATTTTTTTATTGGAAATCACGATCTGTGGATGGAAAATTATTTTGAAGAAGAGCTTAATATTCCCACTTTTAGAAAACCACAAGAATTTGAATTCAACCAAAAAACATTCTTAATTGGCCATGGTGACGGACTTGGTCCCGGAGATTATGGATATAAACGCATGAAAAAAGTGTTTACCAATCCATTTTCAAAATGGCTTTACCGTTGGTTACATCCTGATATTGGTGTACCGCTTGCACAATATTTTTCGGTAAAGAACAAACTGATTTCCGGCGATGATGATGCTAAATTTTTAGGAGAAAATAACGAGTGGTTAGTACAATATTGTAAACGAAAACTAGAAACTAAACATTACGATTATTTTCTATTTGGACATAGGCATTTACCTATGGAAATTAAGCTGAAAGAAGATTCTAAATACATAAACACGGGCGACTGGATAAACCACTATACATATGCCGAATTTGATGGAACAGATTTATATTTAAAAAAACTGAATAAGGAATAATTTATATTAATTCAACGAAACAGAATTAATATAATAATCTAGTTTCATTTTAAAAATAGTTCCTTCTACCAGATCACAAATCTTATCAAGCTCAGATAAGTTTAAGGTAAAATCCATTTTTTCTAGTGGTGATTTCAGTAAAACTTTTCGCTCACAATTTCTAGATTCTGAACAAATTTCGCATTCCGAACTTCGACTTTTAGCACATTTAATATAATCGGAAAAAAGTGCTACTTCTTCACTATTTAAGTAAAAACCCATATTTTTAAAAACCAGCTGTACTCGGTTTTGATCGGCAAATACAGTGTCTTTCCATTTAAACGCAATTCCAAAATCATTGTGATGAATAATATCTACGTCTTCCATCTTTTTATAGGTTTATTTCAAAGATAAAAATTTTATTTAAAATGAATCTAAATAAAACCGAAAAATTATTCTTTAATATCTTTCAATTTCAATTGCAAAGAAACATTTCCTTTCCATTCATTCTCGTCTACGGAATATACTGCGCTAAAAAGATTTTTATGTTTAATCACTTCAATTTTATCTCCTAAATTGAAACCGATCGCATTAAATGACGATTTATTCTCTAATTGCGAAACCTTACATTTTAGATGCGTTTCTTCTCTACCCACACATTTTCCAAATCCGGAATCGGTTAAATTTCTAGACATAAAAACAGGAGACATATTTCCTGGACCAAATGGTGCAAACTGTTTCAATATTCTCCAAAATTTAGGAGTAATTTCATTTAACTGAATTTCAGCATCTATAGAAATTTCGGGAGTTAGTAATTTCCGGTCGATTGTATTAGAAACTACTTCTTCAAATTTACTTTTAAAACCTTCGTATTGTTCTTCCTTTAACGTTAGTCCTGCTGCATATTTATGACCTCCAAATTGTTCAATATGGTCTTGGCAAGCTTCTAATGCATTATACACATCAAATCCCTTTACCGATCGGGCTGACGCCGCTAGTTTATCGCCACTTTTAGTAAACACCAAAGTTGGTCGGTAATAGGTTTCGGTTAATCTAGAAGCTACTATACCTATTACACCTTTATGCCAATGGTCTGCATAAACAACTGTTGTTAATCGGTCTTGTTCTTTTAACTCTTCAATTTGAGATAAAGCTTCTACCGTTATTGTTTTATCGGCATCTTTTCGGCTAGAATTATAGTTCTCTATTTCCGCTGCAAATTGTTCAGCTTGTAATTCATTTTCTTCAGTAAGCAATTGTACAGCATGCAGGCCATGTTTCATTCTTCCGGCTGCATTAATTCTAGGAGCTATTACAAAAACCACATCGGTTATGGTAATCTCTTCCTTTTTAATCTGATTTAGAATAGCTTTAAAACCCGGTCTTGGTGCTACATTAATAACATGTAAACCATGATAGGCTAAAACACGATTCTCTCCGGTAATAGGTACGATATCTGCACCAATAGCAGTAGCTACTAAATCTAGATAAATTAATAAGCTTTCTATAGTTTCTCCTCTTTTTCCGGCCATTGCCTGAATTAATTTAAAACCAACTCCGCAGCCACATAATTCTTTATAAGGATATTCACAATCTTCCCGTTTGGGATCGAGCACTGCAACTGCTTCAGGAATTTTTGCTCCCGGACGGTGGTGATCGCAAATAATAAAATCGATATCTTTTTCCTTAGCATAACCTACTTTATCGATCGCTTTAATTCCACAATCCAAAGCAATTATTAAAGTAATATCGTTATCAGCCGCAAAATCGATTCCTTGGTAAGAAACACCGTAACCTTCGGCATAGCGATCGGGAATATAAGTTGCAATATTTGGATATAATTTTTTTAAATAAGAAGCCATTAAAGCAACACTAGTAGTTCCATCTACATCATAATCTCCATACACCATTATGTTTTCTCCTTCTGCTAATGCCTGTTCTATTCTCGATACGGCTTTATCCATATCTTTCATTAAATACGGATCGTGCAAATCGTTTAAATTTGGTCGGAAAAATTTCTTCGCCTCTTCGAAAGTATTAATATCTCGTTGCGCTAAAAGTCGCGCAATTGGCTTATCGATACCTAAAGATTGCATTAAAGAAGTTACAATTTCAGAATCAGGATTAGGTTTTATGGTCCAGCGGGTGTTCATCAGCATTTATCTTCTATTGAAAAAAGTAAGTTGCCTTATAATGAAAGTAAAAGGCATTGTTAAGAATATAATTTAAAATCGAAATAAACCTCGAAGTTTATAGCTCAATTATCGATTCAAAAATACAAAAAGATCCTAGTTTTTTGGATTTAGAGGTTGCTCGTCAAAAGAAATTCCACTCCAACCGGTTCTCATAAAATTTCGAATGTTTTGATGCCCCTCGCCTTCAGGATGTTTCAGTACATTTTCAAAATAATGTTTCCCGAAAAGCGACAAAGTTATTTCTTCACTAAGTCTTTTAACTTACCTAAAGCAAAAATTTTACAACTACCAATATTAGTTCCTGCTTCATTATAAATTTCTGCATTTTTAAAAGGAGTAGGTGTAAATGCATAATATGCATCAATTAAAGCAATTGTAGTTTTAAAATCGGCAGATTTAGGATTCATTTTAACGTGCTCTAAATATTCAGATAAGCTCATTTTTTAAATTTTATGGGATTGCTAAAATATAAGTTCCCGAATTAATTTGTTACTTTCAAGCTTCAAAATCTATACTAATGAATATGGTTAAAGGGCAACTAGTTGATATTGAGAATCGACGAATTTTTCCGGCAGAAATTACTATCGAAAATAAAAAGATCGTAAAAATTGAAGAATCTCAGCATGAGGAAAAACAATTTATTATGCCCGGTTTTGTAGATGCACATATTCACATCGAAAGTTCCATGTTAGTTCCTTCTGAATTTGCTCGTATTGCAAGTATTCATGGTACAGTAGCTACAGTTTCCGATCCGCATGAAATTGCTAATGTTTTAGGTGTTGAAGGTATTAATTTTATGATTGAGAATGGTAAAAAAGTACCGCTAAAATTCCATTTTGGAGCTCCAAGTTGTGTGCCTGCAACTCCTTTTGAAACTGCCGGTGCAGTTATAGATTCAGATGCTATTAAAAAATTAATGCAATCTCCCGATATTTTTTATATGGCGGAAATGATGAATTACCCAGGGGTTCTTTATGACGATGATGAAGTCCTGAAAAAAATAAAATGGGCGCAACATTTTAATAAACCAGTAGATGGACATGCGCCAGGATTACGCGGTAAGGATGCTGAAAAATATGCAAAAGCAGGCATTAGCACCGACCATGAATGTTTTACTTATGAAGAAGCTGAAGAAAAGCTAAAGTTAGGAATGAAAATTTTGGTTCGTGAAGGTAGTGCCGCCAAAAATTTTGAAGCGCTTATTGATTTGTTACCCCAAAATTACGAGAATATGATGTTTTGTTCTGATGACAAGCATCCAGATGATTTGGTTTTAGGACATATCGATCAGCTTTGCCAACGAGCGGTAGCTAAAGGAATCGATGTGTTTAAAATATTGCAAGTAGCTTGTGTTAATCCCATAAAACATTATAATTTAAATGTTGGTTTATTACAAGAAGGCGATGCAGCCGATTTTATTTTAGTTGAAAACTTAACCGATTTTAAAGTTCTTAAAACCTATATCGACGGAGAAATTGTAGCTAAAGATGGGCAATCTAATATTGCACCTGTAGCCTTTATAAAACCAAATAATTTTAATATTTCTGAAAAGCATACTGAAGATTTTAAGCTGAAAGCAGATACTGAAATTGTTCGGGCAATTGAAGCTTTAGATGGTGAATTGATTTCGAATGAAATTGAGGCAAAAGCCAATTTAAAAAATGGTTCGCTTTCCTCGAATGTCGAAGATGATATTTTAAAAATGACGGTAGTAAATCGTTACAAAGACAAGGCACCTTCGGTGGCATTTATTAAAAATTTCGGACTAAAAAAAGGAGCAATTGCCAGTTCGGTTGGGCACGATTCCCATAATATTATTGCTGTAGGAACTTCAGATAAAGAAATTTGTGAGGCTGTAAACCTCATCATAAAAAATAAAGGCGGAATTTGTGCTGTAAATGGTAAAAATCAAAAATCTTTGCCACTGCCTGTTGCCGGAATTATTAGTGATAAAGATGGTTGGGAAACTGCAAAATTATACGAAGAAATAGATAAAATGGCTAAAGATTTAGGAAGTACACTTAAAGCCCCTTTTATGACATTATCGTTTATGGCGTTACTGGTAATTCCTGATCTTAAATTATCAGATAAAGGATTATTTAGCGGTAAAAAATTCGAATTTGTAAATGTCATTAAATAATTCAAAATAGTAATAAATCTAATATCAAAAAGCCCAAATAGTATTTGGGCTTTTTCAATAAAACTACTTTCACTGCGTTGTGACTTTAACTATTCTCAATTTTAAACCGAAATATTAAAATATTCTTAAAATTGAAAGAATATATTTTCAAACTGTAACATTTCTATTTGAATGTCGTCTTTTAGGTAAACAATCATATCAATCATTAAATTCATTCATCATGAAAAAATCAATTTTTACCTTAGCATTGGCACTTGTACTTACTTCTGGATTTGCAACTGCATCTGAAAACAATTCATCTACTGAATTTCCTATTGAAAATTTAGCCGGAATCAATTTAAATTCTTTTTGTAAAGCAATTATTGCAGGAAATTACGAAATGGTAGCGCAGCTTATTGAAATGGGTGAAGACATCAACAAAAAATCATTAGGGAAAACACCGGCTATGTATGCAGCACGCTATAATAAAGCCAATATTTTATCTTTATTAATTGAAAAAGGAGCTAATCTTTCTGCAAAATCGGATCAAGAAGATAAAACTGCTCAAGAATTGGCTGCCATGTCTAATGCGAAAGATGCATTAGAAGTATTTAAAAAAATAACCAAAAAATAAGGGTTTTCGATTAAATAAATGTAAAAGTGCTATTTAAAAATAGCACTTTTTTTATGCTAAAATTTTGGTAATCAGCTTTTGTATTTCCGGAACCATTTCATCTTCAAACCACGGGTTTTTCATTCTCCAAAACCGATTAACCGGAAATGGATGCAGTAAGGGCAAAAAATCAGGTAAAAATTCATCGAAATGCGCTACTTTTTGGATTAAATTTTCGTCAGTTACATTTAACCATTCTCTTAATTTTTTACCGATTTAATCGTTCCAAGCTAAGCCGGTTTCGTGAACAACTGTTCTCGAAGCCTGACTTATTAAAATAATTTTAGAATCTTTAACTTCTTCAATAATTGGTCGTGATCCTAAAGGCTAATGTTCTCTGCACAACTCACAATCACGTATTTCACTCAGTAATTTTTGCATTACTTTTTTCCATCTACAATAATTACAATTTCTCCTTTAGGCGGTTTTTGTGTGTAATGTTTTAAAACTTCTGTAGCTGTTCCTCTTACTGTTTCTTCATGAAGTTTGGTTATTTCTCTTGAAACCGAAACTTGACGTTCTGGCCCGAAATACTCAGTAAAATTGGTAAGCGTTTTTAATAATTTATGCGGAGATTCATAAAAAATAATTGTTCTACTTTCTTCTGCTAATAATTTTAAACGTGTTTGCCGTCCTTTTTTTACCGGCAAAAATCCCTCAAATACAAATTTATCGTTTGGCAAACCACTGTTTACTAATGCCGGTACAAAAGCTGTAGCACCAGGTAAACAATCTACTTCTATTCCTGCTTCCACACATGCACGAGTTAATAAAAATCCTGGATCTGAAATAGCTGGTGTTCCTGCATCGCTAATTAAAGCGAAGGTTTCTCCACTTTGAATTCTTTCTACCAAACCTTCTACCGTTTTATGCTCATTATGCATATGGTGACTTATCATAGAAGTAGAAATCTCAAAATGTTTCAAGAGTTTGCCGCTATTTCGAGTATCTTCTGCAAGAATTAAATCGACTTCTTTTAAAACTTTTATTGCTCTAAAAGTGATGTCTTCCAGATTACCTATTGGTGTGGGAACTAAAAAAAGTTTTCCCATTATTGCTGAAATTTATTTTCTACTGTTCTTATAAATCGTTCTTCGTACTGCTCCTTACCTTCCCAATTATTATAATCTGGTTTTACTACCAATTGAATAAACTTATAAGCTTCCTCGTAATCACTAAACGTATTTAATTGTGAAAGTACTCTATTATAATCTGCTGTGTTTCCTGCAAAAAGATGTTTTATGTACGCCAACCTATCGTTAAGACCAATACTAATCCCGCGTTTTAACCGATCGTTTACAGATTTTGGCTTATTTTCATTAGCACGATGTTTAACTGGTTCGAAGCTAGGTAAATTATCATAGTCTACTGCTAACTGTCTAAAATCGTCTTCTGATTTTTGTTGCGCTGAAATTTGTTCGTCTTCAGTATTTGCTTGCGGTTCTACTTCTTTTTGAGATGCCTCCGGAGTTTCTACTTGTGGTTTTACTTCTTTAGAAATATCAGAAATCTCCTCTTCATCTAAATTTGCATGATGTTTTTCAGGGTCTCCACTTACATCTAACATTTGCATAAGCCTATCTAAACCTTCCGTTTCCGGTGGCATTTGGGCTACAATATCTTTTATTTTTTCGGTATTAGGTTCTGTAATATCGTTACCTTCATTATACTGAGTTCCATCTGGCACAAAATAATTACCCTCTTTATAGCTAGTTTGGCTTTGAGTTCTATGAGGTTCAGGCTCCGATGGTGCTGCTTTATCCTCGGGAACCGATAAAGCTTGCTTTTCGTTAGACTTTTCCCTTTCGGCTTCTAAATTTTGATACGTAAATTGTAGAATAGTAAGTTTCTCATAGAGTTTTTTAGCTTCCTCTTTTAACATAGGAACTTTTTTCTCTAAATCTCCCTCTAACACTTGCTGCGCCAACTTTTTGAGTTCGATTTCTATCTTCTTTTTCATAACTTTTATAATTAGCCCTAAAAATGGGATTGGATTTTTATTAAATTTGTTCCACCTTTATAATAGAGGTTATTTCCTATTTCGATCTGAAAATTACAAAATGTTTCTCGAAAATACAGTAAATCACGAAGAGCAATTTGGTTGGATAGAGGTTATTTGCGGTAGTATGTTCTCCGGAAAAACCGAAGAACTCATCCGCCGACTTAAACGCGCCCAATTTGCAAAACAGAAAGTTGAGATTTTTAAACCAACTATAGATACTAGGTATCATGATGAAAAAGTAATTTCTCATGATGCTAACGAAATTCGGTCTACTCCAGTCCCTTCTGCTGCAAATATTCGTTTGTTAGCTGACGACTGCGATGTAGTAGGAATTGATGAAGCCCAATTTTTTGATGATGAAATTGTTACCGTATGTAACGATTTAGCAAATAAGGGGATACGAGTTGTTGTAGCTGGTTTAGATATGGACTTTAGAGGAAAACCCTTTGGACCAATGCCAAACCTTATGGCTACTGCAGAATATGTTACTAAAGTTCATGCAGTATGTACACGTACCGGAAATTTGGCACAATTTAGTTTCCGAAAAGCCGTTACAAATGATCTCGTTTTATTAGGAGAAACAGAAGAATACGAGCCTTTAAGCCGCGGCGCTTATTTCCATGCTATGAAAAAAGAGCGAATTAATAAAATGGAAGTAAAAGATGCGGAAACATTAAACAATAATCCCAAGAAATAATGCCTAAAGTTCAAGAAACTGTTCTTGAAATCGATTTAAAATCTTTAGAACATAACTATACATACCTTCGGGGAAAATTACAAAATTCAACAAAGCTATTAGGCGTGGTTAAAGCTTTTGCCTACGGAAGCGAATCTATTGTAATTTCTAAAAAACTTGAAAATTTAGGTATCGATTGCTTTGCTGTTGCTTATACCAAAGAAGGAGAAAGCATTCGCCAAGGCGGAATAGAAAAACCTATATTAGTATTGCACCCGCAATTTCATAGCTTCCAGACTTTAATAGATAATTGCCTTACTCCAAGCTTATATAGTGTTAGAATTTTAACTGAATTTATCGAGAAAGCTGAAGCGCTTCAGCTAAAAAAGTATCCCATACATATTAACATTAATACGGGATTAAACCGATTAGGTTTTAATACTGAAGAAATTGATCAGGTAATTTCAATCATAAAAAATTCATCAGCTATAGAATTAGTTGGCATGTATTCTCATTTGGGAGCAAGCGAAGATTTGGCTGAAAGAGATTTTACATTACAGCAAATAGATTGTTTTAAAACTATTTCAGAAAAAATAATTTCGAAATTCGATCAGAAAATTACTCGGCATTTATGTAATACTTCTGGTATTCTTAATTATCCGGAAGCTACTTTCGATATGGTTAGAACCGGAATAGGATTATACGGTTATGGTAATTCTGCCGAAGAAGATAAGAACCTTATTCCTATAGCCTCTTTAAAAACTATTATTTCTCAAATCCACCATATTAAAGCTGAAGAAAGCGTAGGATATAATAAAGGTTTTATAGCAAAAAAAGCAACCACAACAGCTACATTACCACTGGGACACGCCGATGGTATTTCTAGAATTTACGGAAAGCAAAAAACAACAGTTCTTATTAACGGGAAACAAGCACCGATAATTGGAAATATCTGTATGGATATGTTAATGGTAGACATTACAGATGTAGATTGCAAGGAGGGTGATGAAGTTATTATTTTCGGGAAAAATAAAAGTGCGGATGAATTTGCTAAAAAAGCAGGCACAATATCCTACGAGCTCTTAACAGCTATCTCACAACGTGTTAAAAGAATCGTTATTCATTAATTTATATTGATTTTTTTTATAATATCGCTTTAAATTAAACCCAATACATGAAACTATTTTCTGATTTCCGGAAATTTATAATGAAAGGCGATATTGTAGCCTTAGCAACAGCAGTTGTTATGGGAGCCGCTTTTAAATCTATTATAGATTCCTTGGTGAAGGATGTAATTACCCCAATAATTGGTGTTTTAACCAGCGGAACTGACTTTACCCGTAAATTTATAGTATTAAATGGGAAATCTTACCCAAGTCTAGAAGCCGCTCAAGAAGCAAAAGCTGCTGTTATAACTTATGGAAATTTAATACAGGCTATTGTTAATTTCTTAATTATTTCGATTTTTATATTTTTGTTTTTGAAAGCTTACGAGAAAACAAAAATTAAAGAAAACCCGAAACCAGTAGCGGCTCCTAAAGGCCCTACTCAAGAGGAGTTATTAATAGATATTAGAAACGAATTACGAAAACAAAATCAATCTTCTTCAGAAACAGAAGAAACTAAATAATATACGTGCACCGCTATACTGCACATTTTAAGTAGCAATTTGTATAATTAAACCCCTCTTTTCCGGAGGGGTTCTTTTTTAACAAAAACAATTAATTAGTTTAAAAACTTAATCTTCCCTCATTTTTTTACAATTTAAGATCGATAGATCGTTATAGGTATAATACATTTGTATAAAATCGATAATTATTAAAACCATCTGCAAACATGCAGATAAAATTGTAAAAAAATGAAAGTAGCAGTTGTAGGCGCTACCGGAATGGTAGGTCAGGTTATGTTAAAAGTATTAGCCGAAAGAAATTTTCCGGTTACCGAATTATTACCGGTAGCTTCTGAGAAATCAGTAGGGAAAAAAATTAGTTACAAAGATCAAGAATACACCATTATTAGTCTTGCTGATGCTGTTGCTGCTAAACCAGAAATCGCTATTTTTTCTGCGGGTGGAGATACCTCATTAGAATGGGCTCCGAAATTTGCTGAAAACGGAACTACCGTTGTCGATAATTCTTCAGCATGGCGTATGGATCCTTCTAAAAAATTGGTGATCCCTGAAATTAATGCTTCAGAATTAACAAAAGAAGATAAAATTATTGCCAATCCTAACTGTTCAACTATTCAGTTATTAATGGCACTAAAACCATTACACGACACGTATACTATTAAGAGAGCTGTTGTTTCTACATACCAATCGATTACCGGTACTGGTGTAAAAGCCGTTCGACAGTTAGAAAACGAATATGAAGGTAAAGAAGGTGAAATGGCATATCCTTACCCAATTCACAAAAATGCTTTACCACATTGCGATGTATTTCAAGAGAACGGATACACCAAAGAAGAAATGAAGCTTACCAAAGAAACTAAAAAGATTTTAGGAGACGATTCTGTTGCTGTAACGGCTACTGCTATTCGTATTCCTGTTGTAGGTGGGCATAGCGAGTCTGTTAATTTAGAGTTTGAAAAAGACTTCGAAGAAAGCGATGTTCGTAAACTGCTAAACAATTTCCCCGGAGTAACCGTACAAGACAATCCAGATACAAATACTTACCCTATGCCTATTTATGCGGAAGGGAAAAACGATGTTTTTGTAGGTAGAATTCGTAGAGATTACTCACAACCAAATTCATTAAACTTTTGGGTTGTTGCCGATAATTTACGTAAAGGTGCTGCTACAAACGCAGTGCAAATTGCAGAATATCTTTTAGAAAACAAGTTAGTGTAAACTATATTTAAAAAAGCATTAAAAATTAATAAAAGAGTTGGTGATTAATCACTAGCTCTTTTATGTTTAATACAACACCCTCTATATTTAACTAATGTTAGGTATAATATCTATTTTATTTTTATAGTTTTGCACCATGATTTTGTCGCAACGCACAAAAAATAGCCTTTCTGTTATTTTTCTTTTGGCTTTTATACTTATAAAAGCTGGAGGCTTGCACAGTCTTACCCACAAGGATGATCTAAATAAAATTAATGATTGTGTTTGGTGTCACTTATCAATAACAGATAGCCACACTCCAATTTTAGCTACAGATAATTTTGTAGATACATCTTTAGTAATAGTCATACAGCAATTTTATAAGGTTGATAATTTATATCAATTAACAACCAACTTAAAACAACCTGTTTGCCTTATATTTAATAAACCTCCTCCATTTTTTACTGTTTAAAGTAAGATAAAAAATAGTTTAAGAGTTAATATTTATCACAGGTATAGATCTAAAGTTTTAGAATTCTTTACTAAAACCAACTTATAAGGATATTCCTAAATGATATTTTTTTTAGTATAAAACACCATCATACCCTCTTAGCACCATATTCTTAATCAACTTATCTTGAATAAGATATCTTACAACTGTCAATTTTATATCTAAAATTACAAACAGTAAAAATTTTTTAAATGAAAAAATTTTGGGCCACATTCTTAATGGTTGTGGCAGTACTAACTGTACATGCACAAAAATGTGATAACACATTTAAAGGCTCTATTGTAGATTATCATAGTGGTGAGCCTTTATTTTCAGCAACAATATCGGTTATTGATACTGATATAAAAGTATATTCTGATTTTGATGGAAATTTTAGTATTCCTAATCTTTGCGATGGAGAAATAGAGCTTTTAATTACCCATCCTAACTGTCAGGATTTAATATATCCAGTTTATATTGATGGGGATACAAGCGATAAAATAAAACTAGAACATCACCTTGAAGAATTAGGAGAAGTTCTTTTAAAAGGACGTGAGTACTTACAAAAAACAAATACAGGACAAGAGCAACTTTTAGAATCCTCTCAACTGGAAAAATACAGCTCAAGCAGTTTAGGTGCTGCTTTAAAAGAGGTAAGCGGAGTTTCTTCACTAAATACCGGAAATAGCATTGCAAAGCCTGTTATACAAGGGTTGCATAGTAGCCGTGTTTTAATAATGAATAACGGCGTTCGCATGGAAGATCAGGAATGGGGAGCCGAACACGCACCAAACATCGATATAAATTCGGCGGGACATATTGCTGTTATTAAAGGAGCATCTGCTTTGCAATATGGTGGTGATGCTATTGGCGGAGTGGTTATTATTGAACCTGAAAATATACCCGCTAAAGATTCTTTATACGGTAAAACTATACTTTCCGGATCGAGTAATGGTAGAGGGGGATCCATAAGCACAAGCCTTACAAAGAGCTATGCCTCGCATTGGTTTGCTAAAGTACAGGGAACTTTAAAAAGATTTGGTGATTTTGAAGCGCCAGACTACATATTATCTAATACCGGAAACGAAGAAAAAGACTTTTCAATAAATTTTGGTCTACATAAATTCACATCCGGATTCGATGTTTTTTATAGTTATTATAATTCTGAAATCGGAATTCTAAGATCATCACATATAGGAAATGTAGCCGATCTTGTACGTAGCATTAATAATAAAAAGCCATTTGTTATTAATGATTTCTCCTACGATATTAATCACCCAAAACAACATGTAGAGCACCAATTAGCAAAGCTAAAATATTATAAGCGTTTTGAAAATTTGGGGAAATGGAATATCCAATATGATTACCAAGTAAATAATCGATTAGAATATGATATTCGTACTGGTGATGATAAATATAAACCATCGGTAGATTTAAAGTTACAAACCCATACTTTAAACACTAATTTTAAATTTGATCGTTGGGACAATTATAAATTAAACGTAGGTTTAACTGGAAGTTATCAAAATAATTTTCCGGACCCAGAAACCGAAGTTCGCAGATTAATCCCAGATTACGATCAATATAAACTAGGAGCATTTGCACTTGGCCAATATCAGATAAATTCAAAATGGCTAGCTGAAGCTGGATTTAGGTATGATTATACTCACTTAGATGCTAAAAAGTTTTATTTAAAAACACGTTGGGAAAATCAAAATTATAATGAGAAGTATAGTAACCTTATTATTGGTGATCATGATACCCAATACTTAACCAATCCGGTATTTAAGTTTAATAACTTTTCAACTTCAGGCGGACTTAATTATTCTTTTGATAATTATCAGTTAAGTCTGAATTATGCTTTATCTAATAGAGCCCCAAATCCGTCTGAATTATTTTCAGATGGCTTACACCACTCTGCTGCTGTAATTGAATTGGGAGACTTAAGTTTCGAATCGGAAACTTCAAATAAAATTGGATTTTCTTTCAGTAAAAAATCAGAAAAATTAAGTTTTACCATTGCTCCGTTTTATAATTACATAAATCATTTCATCAATATGGCCCCTAATGGTTTAGAGACTACCATTAGAGGATCTTTTCCTGTTTGGGAGTATCAACAAATCGATGCCAGAATGTATGGGGTAGATGTAGATTTAAACTATCAAATTTCAAATCATTTTAGTTACTTAGGTAAATTTGCCTATGTAAATGGCGAAAATGCAGCCACTGGCAAAGCTTTAATAAATATGCCTCCTGCAAATATTTCTAACAGCTTATATTTTAAATACCACCAATGGCATAAGCTTGAAGTGGGTGTAAACGGAAATTTCGTTTTTAAACAAACTCAATATCCTGACAATAATTTTTATACCGAAATTCTGGAGAACGGCGAATATACACGTACTCTTGTAGACATTAGTACACCTCCAGACGGTTATTTTCTATTAGGATTAGATGCCAAAACCACCTTTCATCCTTTTCAAAAAGGAAGTTTAGAAGTTGGGTTACAGGTTAATAATCTTTTAAATACTTCTTACCGAGACTATTTAAATCGCTTACGTTATTATGGCGATAACTTGGGAAGAAATTTCACACTACAATTAAAAATCAATTATTAATAGTAAATTATAAATAATGAAAAAGTTAAAATTTTTATCAATATTCTTATTCACATCAGTGCTTTTAACATCTTGTTCTGATGATGACGATAACATTCCCGAGCCTGTAAATGAAGAAGAAGTAATTACCGATGTTACGCTAACTTTTACAAACAAAGCAGGAGAAGAAACGGTTTATACGTATACAGATCCTCAATACCGTGATAATAGTTATACAGCCCCTGTAATTATGCTAAACAGTGGAGAAACTTATGATGTTGAAGCAAACTTTTATAATAACTCCAACCCTAATGACCCTGAAGTGGTAACCGAAGAAATTACAGAAGAAAAAAACGATCACTTTTTAGTTTATAATTTTGACGCTGCTGAAATTAATTTAACTAGAACTGATGGAGCTAAAACTACCGATGATAATAATGTACAAATCGGACTATTTACAAAATGGGTTGCTGGTGATGCTGCTATAGGAACAGCACAAGTAAGCTTAATTCACCAACCAACTAACAAAGATACTACAGATCCTAACGGAAGCTATACCGGTGGAGAAACTGATGCTGAAGTTAGCTTTGCAGTTGAAATTCAATAATTTTTAAAAAATTGTCAGGATACAAAAGTCTTCTCATTTCGCCGTGAGAAGACTTTTTGTTATTAAAAATCATTCTTTTAGCTATCTTATTTTAAAGTTATTCATTTAAAAGATAGACAATTACTATAGTATCAATACTTTAAGAAGTAAAAATTACAGTATATTTAAAATATATGTTCAAATTCATCACTAATTTTATGATAACAAAAAAATTATTCATCGGGATTTTTGCAGTAGCAGCAGTAGCTTCCTGTAAAAATCAAAACACTAAAAAAGAGACCGTATTGAATTATCCCAAAACCAAAAAAGTAGATACTGTAACCGATTATTTTGGAACAAAAGTTAAAGATCCATATCGATGGTTAGAGAACGATCGTAGCGAAGAAACCGAAGAATGGGTAAAGGCCGAAAATAAAGTCACTTTCGATTACTTAGATAAAATTCCATTTCGAGATTCTTTAAAAAGGCGTTTGTCTGAAATATGGAATTACGAAAAAATTGGTGCCCCTTTTATTGAAGGAGAATACACCTATTTTTCAAAAAACGATGGACTACAGAATCAATATGTAATTTACCGCCGAAAAAATGAAAACGACAAGGCCGAAGTATTTTTAGACCCTAATAAATTCAGCAAAGATGGAACAACATCGCTAGGAGGCCTAAGTTTTTCTGAAAACGGAAAAATGGCAGCATATAGTATTTCTGAAGGAGGAAGCGATTGGCGGAAAGTAATTGTACTAGATGCTGAAACTAAAAAAGTGGCTGAGGACACACTTAAAAACATAAAATTTAGTGGTATTTCTTGGAAAGGCAATGAAGGGTTCTACTATTCTAGCTACAAGAAACCGGAAGGAAGCGAGCTTTCTGCAAAAACCGACCAACACCGCCTATTCTATCATAAACTTGGAACGCCACAATCGGACGATAAAATTATTTTTGGGGGAACTACCGAGCAAAAACATCGATATGTAGGTGGTAGTGTAAGTGAAGATAACCACTATTTATTTATTTCAGCTAGAAATTCAACTTCTGGAGGAAAACTTTTTATGATGGATCTAACTCAAAAAAATCCTGAATTAAGGACGATTATCGATAATGAAGAAACCGATACTTATGTGATCGATAATGAAGGTAGTAAATTATTTATTGTAACCAATCTAGATGCTCCTAACCAAAGAATAATAACGGTAAATGCTGCTAATCCAACTCCAGAAAACTGGAAAGATTTTATACCGGAAACCGAAAATGTATTAAGTCCATCCACCGGAGGCGGTTACTTTTTTGCTGAATATATGGTAGATGCCGTTTCAAAAGTAAAACAGTACGATTACCAAGGGAATTTAATACGCGAAGTAAAATTACCCGGATTAGGCTCAGTGGGTGGTTTTAGCACTAAAAAAGAGAATGAAACACTTTATTATTCGTTTACCAATTATGTAACACCGGGTACCATTTATAAATTCGATATTGAAGCAGGAACATCTGAAGTATATAACAAACCTGCTATCAACTTTAATCCGGAAGATTACGAGAGTAAACAAGTTTTTTATACCTCTAAAGATGGTACAAAAGTCCCAATGATTATCACCTATAAAAAAGGAACGGAATTAAACGGTAAAAACCCTACAATTTTATATGGTTACGGCGGTTTCAATATTAGTTTAACCCCATCGTTTAGCACGGCTAATGCAGTGTGGTTAGAACAAGGTGGTGTATACGCAGTGCCGAATCTTCGTGGTGGTGGAGAGTACGGCCGTGAATGGCACGATGCAGGAATTAAAATGAAAAAACAAAATGTGTTTGACGATTTTATTGCTGCTGCCGAATTTTTAATTGATAACAACTATACATCTACAGATTATTTAGCTATTAGAGGAGGTTCTAACGGCGGATTATTAGTTGGTGCCACTATGACGCAACGCCCCGATTTAATGAAGGTCGCTCTACCGGCGGTAGGCGTTATGGATATGTTACGTTACCATACCTTTACTGCAGGAGCAGGATGGGCTTACGATTATGGAACGGCAGAAGACAGTAAAGAAATGTTCAATTATTTATATGGGTATTCACCTGTTCATAATGTAAAAGAAGGTACTGAATATCCAGCGACTTTAATAACCACAGGAGACCATGATGATCGTGTTGTTCCTGCACATTCATTTAAATTTGCTGCGGAATTACAGGAAAAACAAGCTGGTAATGAGCCTGTACTTATTCGGATAGAAACTAAAGCTGGTCACGGAGCCGGAAAACCAACTAGCATGATTATCGATGAGTATGCTGATATTTTTGGTTTTACACTATACAACATGGGATTTAAAAAGCTTCCGAATTCAATCGAAAATCAATAATTTTTTATTGATTTTTAAATACTATAAAAGCGTATTGATTTTTGAATATTTACAAAAATCAATACGCTTTTTTCTTTCTCTACAGATTGTAAAAACGTATCTTCAACATCCAAATTTTTAGAATTAATACGTTATGCTAAGGCTTGAAAATGTCTCTTTTAATTACGAAAATGGTGCTGAAGTTTTAAAAAATATAAACCTAAAGGTTCAGCCCGGAGAAAATATTTCTATTATTGGAGAAAGCGGTTGTGGTAAGAGTACGTTATTGCAACTAATTTACGGCCTTTTACATACCGATGGAAAAATTTTCTGGAAAGAGACCGAACTACTTGGGCCCTATTTTAATTTAGTTCCTGGAGAAGATTTTATTAAGTACCTAGCCCAAGATTTCGATTTAATGCTCCCCTTAAGTGTTGCTAAAAATGTAGGTAAGTATCTTAGTAACATGTATCCAGAAAAAAAAGAGAAACGAATTAAAGAACTTTTAGAAGTAGTAGAATTAGAAGAATTTGCCGATAGAAAAACAAAATTATTGAGTGGAGGCCAGCAACAGCGTGTAGCATTAGCTAGAGCATTAGCTAAAGAACCAGAGTTAATTTTATTAGATGAACCGTTTAGCCATATTGACCATTTTAGAAAAAACAATCTCCGTAGAAAGTTATTTCGCTATTTAAAAGAAAAAAATATTACTTGCATTGTCGCTACACACGATATTACCGATGCCCTTTCTTTTGCTGATACTACTATGGTTTTAAAAAATCATAAAATTTATGCAAAAGCCAGTCCGGAAAAACTTTATAACAATCCGCCTAACAAATATGTAGCCTCTTTATTTGGAGATGTAAACGAAGTTATGTTTAAGGATATTATTTCTGAAGAAAACTCCAGAAAAAAAATAATTCTATATCCCGAAGAAATCAAAATCATTGAAAATTCACCAATTAAAGCACAAGTTCTTCACTCGTATTTCAAAGGAAATTCATATTTAATTGAAGCTAAATTAAAAAACACTACAATTTATATTGACCATTCTCACGCTATTCAACCGGGAGCTTTAATTTCGTTGAAAGTTTCAAAAAAACTAATTGAAAAACGTAGAAAATAAGTTATTCTACGCTTAAAATAGTATTCTTTGTTTTATTAAATTCAAATTCAGATCCTTCAGATTTTCCCAATAGTAAGCGTGCTATCGGAGAGTTAGCTCCTATAGCATAAAAAAGCTTATCTTCTAGCTTAATTTTTCCGGAAGATATGCTAATAAAGTAATTTGATGCTGAAGTTTTTACTAAACTCCCTAACTGAACAGTCTTAGAGCTTTGTCTTCTCTTAGCTAAGTTTAGCGTTTGCTTTTGCTGTTTAAATTCAATTAATTGTTTAGATAGTTTATTCCATTCAGCACTCATCATCTCTCTTCCGGTTTCAAATTTATCCCCGGCACTACTTTTGCCTTCGTTCTCCATATCGTCTTCAAGATCTTTAAGCAGTTTTGAAATACGCTGAATGCGAGTTTCTAAATATTCTTCACAAGAATTATATAGTCGATCTTTTATAGTCAAATTCAATAATTTTAGTCTTTAAGTTTAGTTTTCCGTAGTTTTTCATTTACTAAATAATCCATCCTTTTATTTTTTGATGTAATTACTAAACAAACTTGGGGTGCTGCTTGCACTTCATTCTTTTACCCATTTCAATTCTATTTAAATATACTTCTAAAATCCGTTCTTTAGACTATAGCATTTCAATTAAGAATGTAAAATACACTTGTAAACTTTTCCAAAATAATTTTTTTTAGGGCAAAGAAATACACTTTATAAAAAAAAGCATGGTTTTAAAATTTCTATAGGAAAAACTAATTTCAATAAAAAACCCCCGATGATTATCGAGGGCTTCAAATTATAAAAAAATAATAGTTATTCTTCTATTGGTTTCATTTCAAAACTATCCATGAATGCTGTAGTATAATTACCAGCTATATAATCTGGATTATCCATCAACTGACGGTGAAATGGAATAGTGGTTTTTACCCCTTCTATAACAAACTCATCTAAAGCACGTCTCATTTTACTGATTGCTTCTTCACGCGTTTGCGCTGTTGTAATTAATTTAGCAATCATTGAATCGTAATGCGGAGGAATTATATATCCGCTGTATACATGAGTATCAATTCGAACTCCATGTCCACCTGGAGCGTGTAAGTTTTCGATTTTTCCTGGTGAAGGTCTAAAATTATGATATGGATCTTCTGCATTAATACGACACTCGATAGAATGCAATTGAGGCTCGTAGTTTTTACCAGAAATAGGAATACCTGCGGCTACAAGAATTTGCTCACGAATAAGATCGTAATCTATAACCTGCTCAGTAATTGGATGTTCTACTTGAATTCGAGTATTCATTTCCATAAAGTAGAAATTTCGGTGTTTATCTACCAAAAACTCTACTGTTCCTGCACCTTCATACTGAATATATTCAGCAGCTTTTACAGCAGCTTCTCCCATTTTTTTACGCAATTTAGGCGTCATAAATGGAGAAGGCGTTTCTTCTGTTAATTTTTGGTGTCTACGTTGTACCGAACAATCTCTTTCTGAAAGATGACAAGCTTTTCCGGTTTGGTCACCAATAATTTGAATTTCGATATGGCGAGGCTCTTCAATCAGTTTTTCCATGTACATGCCATCGTTTCCGAAAGCTGCAGCAGATTCTTGACGTGCAGAGTCCCAAGCGTTTTGTAAATTTTCCTCTTTCCAAACAGCTCTCATTCCTTTACCTCCACCACCGGCAGTAGCTTTTAGCATTACCGGAAATCCGATTTCTTTAGCTAGTTTAAGACATTCATCGAAATCCTCCAAAATTCCTTCTGAACCTGGAACACATGGAACTCCTGCTGCTTTCATTGTAGCTTTTGCAGTAGCTTTATCTCCCATTTTATTAATCATATCTCCTGAAGCTCCGATAAATTTAATATCGTGCTCTTCGCAAATTTTTGAAAATTTAGCATTTTCAGAAAGAAATCCATATCCAGGATGAATGGCATCTGCATTTGTGATTTCTGCAGCAGAAATAATATTGGCAATCTTTAAATACGATTGATTACTTGGAGGAGGCCCTATACATACAGCTTCATCTGCAAATCTAACATGTAAACTTTCTGCATCTGCTGTAGAATAAACTGCTACGGTTTTAATACCCATTTCTTTACACGTACGGATAATACGCATAGCAATCTCACCTCTATTGGCAATTAATATTTTTTTAAACATACCTGTATTTTTTGTTAGCAAAGCAATAAACTTTGCCTATACTCTTGGTAAATACTAAGAAGGATCTACTAAGAATAAAGGCTGATCGAATTCTACCGGAGATGAATCATCTACCAATACTTTTACGATTTTACCAGAAACTTCACTTTCAATTTCATTGAAAAGTTTCATAGCCTCAATTACACAAAGCACATCGCCTTCTTTTACAGTAGTTCCTACTTCTGCAAATACAGGTTTATCTGGAGAAGGCTTTCTATAAAAAGTACCAATAATTGGTGATTTTACAGTGATATACTTAGAAGTATCTTCTTCAGGTTTTGTTTCTTTTTCTTTAGTTTCTGCAGATTCCTGTGCTGGCTGTGTTGGCGCAGCAGGTTGCTGTTGTTGCACAGGCATTTGCTGCATTGGTTGTCCACCCATAGGTACTTGCTGTACCACGGTAGTTTCTTTCTCGTCAGAGCCAGTTCTAATTGTTATTTTAACATCCCCGGTTTCCAGTTTAACTTCACTGGCACCAGACTTGGCAACAAACTTTATTAAATTCTGAATTTCTTTTAAATCCATAATGAGGGTGTTATTTAAGAATTATAAGCCCATTTTAGATACGTAGCTCCCCATGTGAACCCGCCTCCAAATGATGCAAATATTAAATTATCTCCTTTTTTTAGTTGTTTCTCGTAATCACTCAATAATAGGGGAAGCGTTGCAGAAGTTGTATTTCCGTAACGTTCAATATTCATTAAAACTTTTTCATCTTCTAATCCCATTCGACTAGCTGTAGCTCCAATTATTCGCTTATTCGCTTGGTGCGCTACTAACCAATCTATATCTTTATTTGCTAAATTATTTCGTTCCATAATTTGAGCACTTACGCCAGACATGTTTGAAACAGCGTATTTAAAAACTGTTTTCCCATCTTGCTTTACGTAATGTAATTTTTTTGCTAAGGTTTCCTCTGATGTTGGTAAAAGTGATCCTCCTGCTTCTATTCGTAATGAATTTCGACCAATTGAATCTCCTCTTAACAATTCATCTTGAAATCCGTATCCTTCTTCGTTTGGTTCTAATAAAACAGCCCCTGCACCATCTCCAAAAATTATACAGGTAGTTCTATCTGTATAATCAATGATAGAAGACATTTTATCTGCTCCTATCACTAAAACTTTTTTATAACGACCTGATTCTATGTATGCTGTCCCAGTAGACATTGCATATAAAAAACCTGAGCATGCTGCTTGTAAATCATAAGAAAAAGCATTTTCAGCACCTATTTCTGAAGCTACATGAACTCCGGTTGCTGCAACTGGCATATCTGGCGTCGCTGTAGCCAAGATAACCATATCTATTTCTTTAGGGTCTAAATTTGTTTTATTTATTAAATCTTTAGCAGCCTGAATCCCTAAGTATGAAGTTCCTTTATTGGGATCTTTTAAAATTCTACGTTCTTTAATTCCTGTTCTGGTAGTGATCCATTCATCATTGGTATCTACCAATTTTTCCAACATCTTGTTGGTTAACACATCTTCTGGCACATAGCCTCCTACAGCGGTAATGGCTGCTGTGATTTTATTCATAGAATTGAATTTTATCCAACTAATTTACAGAATGTTAGTATAACATTATCTTTACAAACACTTAATTTTCTGCAAACAGCGGTGCAAATTAAGGCCTTTTTCGGACTTATTCAACTAATAACAAAAAACTCCCACGTAGGTGAGAGTTTTAATTTTTTAAAATCGTGCCAAATTAGGCTTCTACTGCTTCAGTATTATCAATTAATACCTGACCACGGTAATATAATTTACCTTCATGCCAGTGAGCTCTATGGTATAAATGAGCTTCTCCTGTTGTTGGATCTGTCCCGATTTGTGGTGTAGACGCTTTATAATGCGTTCTTCTTTTATCCCTTCTAGTTTTAGATATCTTTCTCTTTGGATGTGCCATGGCTTCCTATTATTTATTCGTTTAGTAAATTTTTTAATTTATCCCATCGAGGATCTATTTCGTCCCCACCTTTCTTATCCTTATTGTCTAAGCTTAACTCCTCTAGTTTATCAAGTACTTCAGATTCTAAAGTACCATCTTCAACACCTGGGTGAACTCGTTTAGCTGGTACGGCTAAAACAATCAGTTCGTAAATATATTGCTGTACGTTAACTTCAAACTCTCCATGTGGAATAATCAGTAAATCTTCATTGTCGTAATTATAATCGTCCCCAAACTTAATCACTAGATATAGATCGCTTTCTATAGGTTGATCATAAGCTTCGTTAGTAATATCACAATTTACATTTACCGTTCCTGAAGCTTTAAAACTAAGCTCCATCATGGTACTTTTCTTATCGAATAACAAATCTATTTTCACATTAGAATTGTTAAATTCGTCGTACTCAAAATGTTCAAAGAACTCGTTGTTAATATCGTACTCAAACTGATGCTTCCCTAGTTTTAAACCTACAAAAGGAATCGTATAGGCTTTCATATTCTTCATATTCTTCCTCAGTTTTGAGCCTCCGCCTTTCTAAAGGCGGCTGCAAAGATAAAAAATTAAATTAATTAAAAAGTTTTTCACAAACAATTTTTCACCTAGATCTTTTTTCCTTGTTTTTTTAAAGAGTTCTTTGTTAGCTCTTTATATTCTTGCCTACAATTAAAAATGTCTATCGCTTTATAGACTGCTTCTTTAAACGAACTAATATTTGCTTCATTTTTTCCTGCAATTTCAAAGGCTGTTCCATGGTCTGGAGACGTTCTAACTTTATTAAGCCCTGCTGTATAATTTACTCCTTTTCCAAAAGAAAGTGTTTTAAAAGGAATAAGGCCTTGGTCGTGATAAGATGCTATTACCGCATCGTAATTTAAATAGTTTTTAGAACCAAAAAAACTATCTGCAGAAAAAGGACCATATACTAACTCGCCTTCTTCTCGCAATTGGTTTAGCGTTGGTTTTAAAACAACCTCATCCTCATTACCTATAACGCCGTTATCTCCACTATGAGGATTTATTCCTAAAACAGCGATTTTGGGTTTTTGCACTCTAAAATCTTGTTTTAAAGAATGTTGAACCGTATGAATTTTCTGTCTTATTAATTCGGGGGTTATTGTCTTCGCAATATCTTTTAACGCAACATGATCGGTAAATAAGCCTACTTTAAGAGTATCAGTAATCATAAACATCAAGCTATTCCCTTCTAGTTGCTGTGCTAAATAATCGGTATGTCCCGGAAAATTAAATTTATCGGATTGAATACTATGCTTGTTAATTGGGGCAGTTACTAATGCATCTATTGTATCTTTTTTAAGAGCTTCTGTAGCAGCCTCTAAAGATTTAAATGCATATTCTCCGACTTTAACATCTTCTTCTCCAAATTTTATCGTTACGTTTTCTTTCCAAACATTTACGATATTAATTTTACCGTCAATAGCATTTTCAGCACTATCTACACCTTGAAAATGAAGTGATAATTTATATTTCTTCTTTAAAAAAGTAATAATTTTAGTTGAAGCAAAAATAACAGGCGTACAGAACTCTAACATCCTCGAATCCTCAAATGTTTTCAGCACTATTTCACTTCCGATACCGTTAAGATCTCCAATACTAAGTCCGATTTTTATCTTTTTAGGATGTTTCATATGCCTTCCCAATATAAATTTTAATTTTACACTACAAAGGTAACTAATAATATATAACCTATGTTTACAGGAATTATAGAAGAAGTAGGAAAAATTAAAAATATTACTGCTAAAGGAAGTAATTTAGATATTCAGGTAACTGCAAAAATTACCCCTGAATTAAAAATAGATCAAAGTGTAGCTCACAATGGTGTTTGTCTAACAGTAGTAAGTATAGAAGAAAATTCATATACTGTTACAGCTATTGAAGAAACACTAACAAAAACCAATTTAAAAACATTAAATATTGGAGATGCCATTAACTTAGAGCGTGGTATGAAACTGGGCGATCGCTTAGATGGGCATATAGTACAAGGCCACGTAGACCAAACTGCAAAATGTATTCGTGTTGAAAAATATGATGGTAGTTGGAAATTTACTTTTGAGTACGATCCAAGCTTACATAACATTACTATAGAAAAAGGATCGGTTACCGTAAATGGAGTTAGCTTAACTGTTGTAGATTCTAAAAAAAATCAATTCTCGGTAGCAATTATACCGTACACATATGAGCATACCAATTTTAAAAAAATTAAAGAAGGGAAAATAGTTAATCTAGAGTTCGATGTCATTGGGAAGTACGTAAAGCGTATGCAAGAATTTAGCTAAAAACAAAAATCAAGAAAGTTTCTTTCTTTTTTTTAAAAAGTAATAGCTTCCAGTTAAAGTTGCTCCTATTAATAATCCAGGAATCCAATCGTCTATTGGAGCTGGTGGTAATCCATAAGGAGGAGCACCACTAGCCCTTTGTTTTGGAGCCGGAGGTGTACTAACTTCCTGTGCGGCAAAAACAATAATCGGACTTGCAAGAAAGTAAAACAAAATAATATAAAAGTATTTTTTTCGCATTCTAACTTTAAACTAAGTTTTATAAAATTATCTTATAAATACTTACGCAAATTATTAATTCTAGGATTTGTATTTTGCATCAAAAGTAAGTTAAGGTGTGAAAACTAATAATTTTATTCGTTAAACTTCTTAAATATTCGATAGATGGGCTAAATATCAGGTTATGAATCGATTTAAATTCGATAAACCTTTATTTTTACAACAAAACTTTTAGAATCAAAAAAAAAGAACATTGCAATTAGAAACCAACCGACTCAAAATTATAAGTTTTGAAGCCGAATTATTTATGCCGCTTTATCAACTTTTTTGTGAGAATAAAACGGTAATGCAATCGGCTTTTAAAGGTAGAACACTTACCAAAAAGGAGTTTTTGGGCATTTTAGCTAATGATTTTATTCTGAATGATACCGATAGCATTGGTTTTGTATGCATTCTGGATAAAACTACAGGCGATTTTGTTGGTTTTACAGGCTTAATTCCCTGCAATTTTCTAGAAGATGAAAATGATCTGGAATTTGGTTTTGTACTGCATCAGGATTTTTGGGGAAAAGGTTTTGCTACCGAAATTGGACAATTCTGGGTTGATTTTGCTAAAAATGAGCTTCAAAAACCTCGAATTTTGGCTGCTGCGAGTCCAAAAAATCATGCATCCATAAATGCTATTAAAAAACTAGGATTAACTGAAGTTAAAGAAATCGCTTCCAATGATCGTGGATCAAGATTAGTCTTTTCAAAAGAGTTTTAAAATAGAATCATCGGCTTAGTTAAATCCTAAACCGATGCTTTTCTCTTACTTTTCAGTTTTAATTTTTATTGTGTCACTTTTCAGATTATCACTACGTACTTTCAGCTTAATAGTTCCTACTTCCATTCCAGATTTAAGGATGATCATTGCTTTTCCGTAGAATAAGTCTACTTTATCATTCTGAAGCGGCTCAAAAGATTGCGGATTACCATTTCCGGCACCGGCCAGTTCTCCTGCTCCACTTACTTCAATTTCTAAACTTTCATTCGCTAAAGGATCTAAATTTCCATCTTTATCAAAAGCTTCAACCAAAACATAAGAAAGATCCATCCCATTGGCTTTTATCATTTTTCGATCTGCTGAAAGCTTAATCTTGGTCGCTTCCGAAGTGGTTTTTACGGTTTTTTCACCTAATTTCTTTCCTTGCTTATAAGCGATTACTTTCAATTCTCCAGGTTGGTAAACCACATCTTTCCACATTAAGCGAAAACGCTCTGTAGCGTTTTTAGAAGATGGCGACTTACATTGTTTACCTTGAGATTCTCCATTAATAAAAAGCTCGGCACAATCGCCATTAGTATATACAAAAACCGGAACATTCTCTCCTTCTTTCCCTTCCCAGTTCCAATGTGGTAAAATATGAATTGTTTTTTCTTCTGGCTTCCAGTAGCTTTTGTATAAATAATATCGATCTTTTGGAATCCCTACCATATCTACAATTCCGAAGTAAGAGCTACGCGCAGCTTCTTTATCGCTCATCCCCATGTCTTTTACGGTTCGATTAGTGTAAGGTGTTGGTTCGCCTAAATAATCGAAACCTGTCCACACAAACTCGCCTGCGATATAAGGTTCGTCCTGCTGCCACATAAAATCATCATCCCCAATTTCTGCCCAATCTGGTGCATGAAAATCGTAAGAGCTTACTTGCAGTGATTTTGTGAAATCTGTTTTCTTCTCCGGTAACGGAAATTCGTAAAACCCGCGTGTACTTACCGTAGATGCAGATTCTGAAATAATAACCGATTTATTAGGTTCCATTTGTCTTGCTAATCGATAGCGCCTTCCGTAATTCCAGCTATGTACATCGTAAAAATCAAAATGCCGTAAAGCTGCATTATCCAACACATCGTTAACCATGGTTACCGGCCGGGTATGATCGTATTTTCGAACATAATTCAGCATGGTATGCAAGCGCTTAAACCCGTTATTGTAATTGGCCTGTACATCGTGCATCTCGTTCCCTATACTCCAAATAAATACAGAAGGATGATTTCGATCTCGCATTACAAAATTGCGAATGTTGCGTTCAGCAAAATTTTCAAAATTAGTCGTATCTACAATATCAGCTTTTCTATCATACTTATCGAAAACCTCGTTAAACATCAAAACCCCCATTTTATCACATAATTCTAAAACTTCTGGAGGGGCAGTATTATGGCTACTTCTTATAGCATTCACGCCCATCGATTTCATGATTTCTAGTTGTCGTTCCATCGCTCGTGGATAAAACGCAGCTCCAAGCGGACCATGCCCATGATGCAGGTTCACTCCTTTTAGTTGAACTCTTCTTCCGTTTAAATGAAAACCATCATCGGGCATAAATTCGATAGTACGTATTCCGAAAGTGGTTTCTGAAACATCTACGATTTTTTCATCAACCTTAACTTCAGTAATAGTTTTATATAGATTTGGATGCTCGATATCCCAGCGCATAGGGTCAATTAACTGAGGATTTACTTCAAAATAATTCTCTTCTCCAGCACGTAGAACATGCGAAATACTTTTGTTAGCAACCTCATTTCCTTCAGGATTTAAAATACGCTGGGTAACGGTTATTTTTTTCGCCTCGGAAGTTTCATTTTTCACCAAGCTCGAAATGCGGACATCTGCATAATTTGGTTTTATAATTGGAGTGGTAACCTGCGTTCCCCAGATTTTTGTATGAATGGGCTCCATAGTAACCAAACTTACTTTCCTGTAAATTCCGGCTCCCGGATACCATCTGCTATCGTGCTCTCGTGTATCTACATGAACGGCTAGTACGTTTTTAGCATTTTCTGAAAAATCTAGATAATCTGAAATATCAAGATAAAATGAATTGTAACCGTAATCCCATTGGCCTGCAAGCTCCCCATTAATATACACTTTTGGGAAAGCCATAACACCATCAAAAATCAGGAATACTTTTTCTTCTTTTTTTATTGCCGAAAGGTCTAAATCCCGGCGGTACCAGGCTTGTCCTTTCCAGGGTAATTTTCCAGTATTACCATCGCCATCTTTAATAAAATCTTCCGCTATCGCCCAATCGTGAGGTAGGCTTATACTTTCCCATTCTGAAGTATTTGTAGAAATTTCTTTAGCTTCTGAAGGATCTCCTTTTATAAATTTCCAGTCATTTTGAAGAATTTCAGTGTGCCGTTGCTGCGCCAAACATGTTGCTACTAAAAAAGCAAAAAATAAAAAAAGTATTGCTTCAACCTTATAATTTTTCATAAAACAAACGCTAAAGTATTAACATCCGAAGTTATCTATTTTAATTAAATTAACTATCCTGCATTTACCGGCTTGTATTTATAAAACTATTTTGTTTAGATAACAGAAATCATACATAAGTCATCAATATTAAAAATAAAAATATCGGGTAAATTTCAATATCTTAGGATACTGAAAAAACCAACCAACTTTCTAAATGAAAACCAACACATTAAAACTCATTATTTTTAGCCTTTTTTTATCATTTTCAATAAATTCTAATAGTCAAGAAAGTATACTCTTACATAGTCCTGACAAGTTGATTGCTGTAAAACTATTTACCAACGCCACACCTTCTTACTCCGTTAAACTAGGTAACGAAGACTTTCTAGAAAAATCTGTTTTAGGATTAAAAAGCTCTATAGGAGATTTCTCTAAAGGCTTGAAATTTATTAACTCTAATACTTCACAAATAGATACTTTGTATTCTTTAAAAAAAGCTAAAACTAGCAAAGTTCATTATGTTGCCAATCAGCTTACCGCAACTTTTATAAATTCGAAGAAAGATACGCTAAAAATACTATTTCGGGTTAGTAATACTGATGTCGCTTATTCCTATAGAATAAATGCAAAATCTAATGCAACCAATATTAAAATATATAAAGAGCTTTCTAGTTTCAATTTACCCGATAATGCTAAAACTTTTATTACGCCACAAGCCAAAGCAATGTCTGGATGGAACCAAACGAAACCTTCATATGAAGAAGAATATACCTTAAGAGGTTCTCTTAATAAACCTTCTAAATTTGGCGTTGGCTATACTTTTCCTGCTTTATTCGAAATCCCTGAAAAAGGCTGGGTTTTGCTTTCCGAAACTGGAGTAGATAGCCATTATCCGGGTTCTAGGCTAAGCGAAGCTTCCGAAAAAGGAATATTTAGTATTGAATTTCCTCAAGAAGAAGAAAACAATAGCCTTGGCAACACCTATGCAGCACAAGCGCTTCCTGCTAAAACGCCTTGGAGGACCATTACGTTGGGTAAAGATTTACATCCTATTATTGAATCTACTGTTGCTTTTGATTTGGTAAAACAAAAATATAAGCCAACAATAGATTATAAAATGGGAAGAGCTACATGGAGTTGGATTGTTTGGCAAGACGGAAGTATTAATTATGATGATCAACGTACATTTATCGATTTGGCTGAAAACCTTAATTTTGAATATGTATTAATCGATAACTGGTGGGACAGAAACATAGGAAAAGAAAAAATTGCAGAGTTAGTAGATTATGCAAAATCTAAAAATATTGGTGTTATTTTATGGTATAATTCTAACGGATTTTGGAATAATGCACCACAAACTCCTCAAGATAAAATGAATAATACCATAGCCAGACAACAAGAAATGGAATGGTTACAAAAAATTGGTGTAAAAGGTTTAAAAGTCGACTTTTTTGGAGGCGATAAGCAAACCACTATGAAATTGTATGAAAATATTTTAACCGATGCTAATAAATATGGGTTAACCATTACCTTTCATGGTTGTACGCTGCCTAGAGGGTGGGAGAAAATGTACCCTAATTATGTAACTTCAGAAGCAGTTTTAGCTTCAGAAAACCTCATCTTTATGCAAGATTCCTCTAATAAGCATGCTCGAAATGCTACTATTTTGCCCTTCACCAGAAATGCTGTTGGAGCTATGGATTTTGCTCCGGTATTTTTTAATAAGGTTTTATCTAAAGATCAAAAAAACGGGTCTATTCGAAAAACTACAGATGCTTTCGAAGTGGCCACTGCTGTTCTTTATTTTTCTCCGGTACAGCATTTTGGTATTACTCCGAATAATTTAAAAGAACAACCTAAATTTATAATCGATTTTATTAAAAACGTCCCTACAACTTGGGATAAGACTTTATATGTTGGTGGAAAACCTTTAGATTATGTAGCTATTGCCCGACAGAAAGGCGAAAAATGGTATGTACCCGTAGTAAATGGAGAACAAACCAAAAAAACAGTAATGCTAAACTTACCAATGTTAGCCGGGAAAGAGGTGAAAATTATATACGATAAAAAAGATGCTTCTGCAGCTATTAAAACTCAAAAAATTAATAACAACGGAAAGCTAAAAATTACTATGCAACCAGAAGGTGGTGCTATGATTTTTCAGGAATAAAAATTTATTGAAAACATCGATTTTTGATTATCAACACTTAAAAAGTCTATAAAAAAAGTGGCAGCCATTTTAAAAATGCTGCCACTTTCCACTACAAATCAAATTTATTATTTATTAATACCCAGGGTTCTGTAATAAATATCCTTCTACATTAGAAGCTCCATCTATAGCTTCCTGCGGAATTGGGAATAATCGGTGGTTAGGATCACTATCCGATTTTGAAGTCCAAGAATCCTCGTATTTTCCAAATCTAATTTGGTCTTGACGACGATGCATTTCCCAATAAAATTCAAAACCAAGTTCTCTATATAAAGTTTCTAAGCTTATAGATGATAATGCCTCTGGTGTTTGGTCTGGACGCGCATCACGAGAAGTTCTTACCATATTTACATCTTGCAAAGCTCCAGCATTATCGCCCATTCTTAATTTAGCTTCAGCTCTCATAAGATATACATCTGCTAATCGCAATAATATAAGGTCTACACTACTGTAGTTATTACCATCGTCTGATGTTTTACTGAATTGCCATTTTGCAAAACGGTAACCACTTGCATAACCTGCACTACCATCCAAACTAATATCTAAAGTATGATTTACGTAATATGTAATATCCTCAATATCTGATCCATTTTCACGAGCTTCTGCTAAAGGATAAATTCGGTATCCAGAATTTCCATTAGCATCGGTACCCGTTAGGAAATTCCCTGAACGGAAATTTTCTTTTCTAGGTGCCCACATAGTTCCTCGGATAATCCCTCGATCGATTTCAAAATCTGAACCTGCAATAAAATAATGATTTTTATCGCTTATTTTTCCTAAAGTATCTTTTACATAAGGAGTAAGTCCAGAAATATCTTCCAGCTCAGCCGGAACCTGTGCATTTTTCTGGTAGAATCTGGCATCTGCATCAGCCGGGTCTACATTGCCATAAGCATCAACCCAAGTTTGATAAAAATCTGAAGTCATGGCAGGGCCATCGGTCCCGTCCATACTTAAATAAAAATCACCAGGTCTTGGAAAAAGAGAACCAGACATTGACCAGTATGCCCAACGGTTGTGATCATTATTAAGCACTCCGCGCAAATCCAAAGCAAAAATCAACTCTGAATTATCGTGATTATCATCATTAAAAAGATCAAAATATTCTGAGGATAAAGAATAACCACCATCATTAATAATATTATCGGTGTATTCTACCACTTTTTGCATATCGGCATCGGCGAAATTAGGAGTACCATAAGGATCTCTGTATACCGCTGCATTTAAATAAAGCTTTGCTAAAAATCCATAGATTGCATCTTCCGTCATTCTACCAGGACCATGATCATTATTGATGTTGTCTAGTGCTGTTAAAAATTCAGATTCGATATAAGCCACTGCTTCTTCTCCCCTTAAAATTTCAGAGGTTTCAGAAGTTGTTTCTTTTACAAAAACCAGTCCCCAACTATCCAAAAATAACATATTTTCATAGGCTCTTAAAGCTCTCATTTCAGCTAACGCCTGTACCGCTTCTGCATCTCCTTCTTCAGCAAGTGGAGTGATTACATCTATTGCTGCTACAGTTCTAAATAACGCAGTGGTTAGATAGCTCCAAGCTCCGGTAACTAAACTATTGCTTGAAGACATTAAATGTCTATGAGCTGTAGTATAGGTATCATTATCTGCCCATTGCGTTCCACCTAAACCAGTTCTTGGAGGCAAAATTGCTTCGTCTGAAGGGATTTCCTGTAAACCAAAGTAACGGGTATGTCTAAAGGTTTGTGGAAGAATTCCGTAAGCTGCGGCCATTGAACCGGAAACTGGTTCTACTAGCCCCTCAGACCCAGTTAATGATTCATCTAATATTTCTTCTTCTAAATCTGTACAATTTGTAAATGCCAATACGCTAAGTCCTGCAAATACAGTTAGAATTTTATGTCTCATTTTTACTACTTTTAAAATTAGAAGGATACATTTAAACCAAAAACAAAGGTTCTTGCTTTAGGATAGGTGTAATAATCGATACCATAGGATTTTGAATCGCTGCTACTTCCTGTGTTTAATTCAGGATCAAATCCACTATAATCGGTGATTACAAATAAGTTTTGACCGGTTACTGATAATCTGAAGCTATTTATCCAATTCCCTAAACCTATTGTTGCAGGATCTAAATCGTAAGCAAGTGTTGCGTTATTTAGACGTAAAAAGCTACCATCTTCAAGATACCTTGTAGAAACCATGTTTGTATTGCTAGGATCTTCATTAGCGAATTCGATAGCTTGATCTGTTGTATTTAATGAGTTTGAAATTTGTGTCATATTAAACAAACTCATTCTAGTATGGTTGTAAATTTTATTACCACTTACTCCGTTAAAGTTTAATCCTAAATAGAAGTTTTTATAATTGAATTTTGTGTAGAAAGCATAAATAAAATCGGGCAATGCACTTCCTGAAGATACACGATCACTATCATCAATTTGCCCATCACCATTAATATCGGTAAACTGGCTAAGCCCATCTGGACCAATACCTTCAAACTGTCTTAAGAAAAAGTTTCCGATAGGTTGATTATTCATATATCCATTAATAGTTGCCCCAGTTTGCCCTGATCCTTGAGCAGTTCCTGTAGTAACAATTGTAAATGGAGAATCTTTAATCTCGTTTTTGATATATGAGAAGTTTCCGCCAATATTGTATGAGAAATCTCTGGTTTGGTCACTCTGAAAATCCAAAGACACTTCCAGACCTGAATTTTCAATTTTCATATTAGGAATGTTTTGCCAGGTATAGCCAACCTCATCAATAGGATCTTGAGTAGAGAAATAAAGCAATACGTCGGTAGTTTCTTTTGAAAAATAATCCACTGTACCGGTTAATTTCTGATTAAAAAAACCAAAATCAAGCCCAATATTTGTTTGGGTTGTTTCTTCCCATTGTAGATCTGGATTTGCAGTACGTGCGAATACTAAACCATACGGATAATCTTCTTTATTAATTTCATTACCATCCATTGGATAGATGTCGTTATCATCGAAACTCTCTCCGTAACTTAAATGAGTTTGCTTAGAAGGAATTTCCTGATTACCGGACTTTCCCCAACTTGCTCTTAGTTTTAAATTACTAATCGCAGAATTTTCTAAGAAATCTTCTTTATGAATATTCCAACCCAAAGCAAAAGACGGGAAAACCGCATATTCATTATTTTCTCCAAACTTAGTAGAACCATCAGAACGTACTGTAGCGGTCACTAAATATTTATCTGCATAATTATAATTTACTCTTCCAAAAAAAGATTGTAACTCGTTTTTAACAGCTTCTGAAGATTGTGTGTTATCATCTCCTCTTGCTTCTTCAAGTTGATATCTTGGCTCAATACCATTATCAGGAAACTTTGTAAAATAATATTGTTTAGAATGCACATAAAACTTCTGATAAGAATGCCCTGCTAAAAGACTTATACCATGATCTCCGAAATCAGTATCGTAGGTTAAGGTATTTTCTATAAGCGTATTTTTATTTGTAGTGAAGAAAGATTCTATTGATCCTTCTGCATAATCTGGATCTGCAGAGTAAGGAATAAACTGTTCATCTCTATCAGTTTTTGAATAATCGACCCCAAAATTTAATTTATAGGTTAACCCATCTATAATATCTAGAGATGGAGAAATATTTGCAATCATCCTGTTATTGGTCGAATAATCTCCATAAATATTTTGAATAATTAAGGGATTTATTCCTGTCCCGAAAATTGTAGGTTCTCCATCAGTATATGCAGGTCTAGTAGGGTTTAAAGACAACATATTACTAACCATAGTTTCAGTATCAGGCCGCTCGTTTTCAGTTCTAGTAGCCGATAAATTTAAATCTATTTTTAAACGATCACCTAATCCTTTTTGAGTAACATTAAATCTACCTGAATAACGTTTTATATTACTATTGTTAAGAATACCCTCTTGATCTCTAGCTCCTACGGATGCAAAATAAGATGTTTTTGAGGTACCTCCACTCATAGAGAAATTCAAATCGTTTGTAATTGCTGTTCTCGTGAGTTCATCTTGCCAATCTGTATTGGCTCCGTTATCACTTAAATTTCCTCCAACTTCTTGAACAACTCGTCTAAATTCATCTGCAGAAAATACATCTATCTTATTTGCTATAGAAGAAATTGCTGTGGAAGCAGAAAAATTCATTTGTGTCCTTCCCGCTTTCCCTTTTTTTGTGGTGATTACCACTACCCCATTGGCTGCACGAGAACCATATATTGCTGCAGCTGATGCATCTTTCAATACATTGATAGATTCAATATCTTCTGTATTAATAAAATTTAAAGGGTTTGCAGGCATTCCTGTATCAGAATTATCAAGTAAAAAACCATCAATTACATATAAAGGAGAAGTACCAGATCGTAATGTTCCTACTCCCCGAATAACAATATCTTGACCTGAACCAGGCTCTCCACTGGCATTAGTAACATTTAAGCCTGAAACTTTACCTTGTAATAAATTTCCGGGATTGGTGTTAATTCCTTTATTGAAATCTTTATCGCTAACTGAGGATACAGCTCCTGTTAAATCTGATTTTTTCTGAGTACCATACCCTACCACTAAAACTTCATCAAGTGAAGCATTATTGGCTTCCAATTGAACATCAAAGTTGGTTTGTCCAGAAACTTTTAGTTCAAAAGCTTTAAACCCTACAAATGAAAATTTTAAAACATCTCCTTCTTGAGCCTGAATAGTAAATTCTCCATCGAAATTTGTAGTGACTCCGTTATTTGTTCCTTTTACCAAAACAGTTGCTCCCGGGAGGGGCATACCTTGCTCGTCAGTTACAATACCACTTATTGTTTGTTGTATGGCATTTTTTTCTATATTGGTACTTATTAACGGAATTTTTGTAGGAGTGGCTTGCCCAGCCTGGGAAAAAAATAAAACCGAAAGGCCAAAAAGGATTTTTTTCGATTTTAAATGAGTAATTTTAAAATACATAATAGTTAAGTAATTGGTTGCACAATGCTTAATTTATAACCGCAGTTGTTGGTAGCTTCTGCGGTTTTTATTTATAAATTCATAGTAAATTCACTCGCTTTTTTAAATGCTTAAAAGAGAGCTTTAAATTATATTCTTCACTCAAAATTTACAGCAGCTAAATAAGTGAATATTTTTTTTTTTTGCATTGCCTTAAGATTATTATAAAATTAACAAACTCATCAGAAGTCGTAAATTTCTTAACCTTATTTATAGCTTCTAGTAATTTTCAGTTAATATATACAGCCATTTGGAGCATCTTGTATCAAAACTGTATGTAACTATCAAAAGATTATTATGAGTTTTTAAGGTTTACTTTATAACTTTTATGATTCTAAAAAAGATACTTTCAATCTGCTTAACTCTTGAATTTGATTTATGAATTTTCTGTCAAAATTTGTAACTCCTTTATTTTTGGTTTTCATTACAATAAATTTTAATAAAAGATAAATTGATGAGAGTTTCTTAGTCGGAACTGAGAAAAAATAAAATCAAAAGCCTAAAAAGTTTTTTCAATTATAAATATGTAATTTTAAAATCATGTAATTAAGCAATTGGTTGCATAATGATTAATTTATAACCGCAGTTGTTGGTAGCTTCTGCGGTTTTTATTTTTAAAAATTTGAATAAAAAAAAAGAGCGTTGAAAAACGCTCTTTTTAAATTTTAGTCTTAAAAATAAATTATTAATAGCCTATGTTTTGGGAAATTCCATCCGTTACATCAATGGTTTCCTGAGGAATAGCAAAAACTCTTAAATAAGGCTCCGTTGCAGCTTTTGCCGTATAAGGTTCATCATAAGTACCGAAACGAATCATTTGTTTTCTACGGTACATTTCCCAATACATTTCAAAACCAATCTCGTTGTAAAGTGTTTCTTCATCTAAAGAAGAAATTGGTTTTCCCGGAGCATTATCAAATAAAGCCTCTCTAGTTCTACTTGTTCTCAGTAAATTGATATCTTGTAATGCTGCTGCAGTTTCTCTTTTTCGAAAATAGGCTTCAGCTCTCATACAATAAATTCCGCCCAATCTGTAAAGAGGAACATCTACTGCACTAGAACCATTACCATACTCAGGATCAAATTCCCATTTGAAGTTTCTTACACCACGATTAATCTGATCCTGACTGAACACTGCAGAAAGAGAGTTATCGAAATCAAGTTCTGGTGTGTAATCCATAGGAACTGTAGTATTTTTCTCCATCATTAATTTACTGATGGCAATTCTACCATCAGAGGTCATATTAAAACCTCCCTGACCATCTAAAGTTGGGCCATATTGCTGCCCGACCTGCAATCCTCTGTTAAAGTGAAACCAGTCACCACCAGTATCAGGACGTACATCTTGTGCAGGTACACTACCAGTAGTACCATCATTCATAAACCATGTTCCATCAGAATATTGATAATATCTGTGAAAACGAGGATCATCATGATTTCCTTCCCAGGTATAATAAAATTCAGGCTCTACGCAAGAAGCATTGGTACCTCTATTATCTGGTGTGGGCTTTTGAGCTCTTCCGGTAGACATGTAAGCAAAGTCATTATCACTTCTACGGATGTTATCATTTTCTTGAGCTACAGCAAAAATAATTTCTGAACCATTTTTATTATCAATGGCAAAGTTGTCAAAATAATTACTTTCCAGACTAAAGTTTCCTTCAATCAATAAGGAAGTATAATAAATAACTTTGTCCATATCGCTGCCGTCATTATCGACTGCAGCTTCAGTAAAATTAAAACTAGACGAAGCATTATATCTATCTTTTAAAACGGCTCTATTTAAATACATATCTGCCAACAAAGCATAAGCGGCTTGCTTGGTAAAACGTGCATTAAATGTTCTTTGCTCTCCTAAATTTGACAAATTTGGAATAAGAGACTCGACTTCGATAATTAAATTATCAATTTCAGTATCTGCTTGAAGAAATTCTAACTCGGCATTCTCTGTAAATGGATCTCTATAAGGTGCTTGTTGAAATAAATCTATAGTGTTATAAATATATAGCGCTAAAAGACCTCTAGCTTCAGCTAAAAATAGATCGTAATTTTCATAATCTGGGTTTGCTTCCAAAGATTCAATAGCGGTAAGTGTTTTAGTGATACCACTATTTAAAGCATTCCAAGTACTAGCTACTGCGGCATTGTTTGTTCCCCAGGTAAATTCGGTTAAAGCTCTCCATTTACCGCCATCACCCCAGTCGCTACCTCTTGTAGGTAGCATACACTCATCTGTTGGATATTCCTGAAGTCCAAATACATTCCCGTGATCGGTAAACGTACCTTCTGCCAGCTGTCCATAGGCTGCTGCCATAGCACTTTCGGGACTGGAGCTTTTTCCTCCGATTACTTCATCAATTACTTCTTCTTCTAAATCTGTACAACTAAATAAAGTGGCACTAAAGCAGATCGCAATTATAGTTTTAGTTGATATATTCGAAAATTTCATTTATTATAATTTTAAAGTTGCACCAATCATATAAGATCTTGAAGATGGGTAGGTTGTATAATCGATCCCTATAGATTGATTACCTCCTGTTGATCTTGGACTATTTACTAAAGGATCGAATCCTGAATAATTGGTTATGGTAAATACATTTTGAGCGCTTAGATAAAGGTTAAGACCTTTAAGCCAATTAAGATTTGCTGTGTTAAAAGTATAGCCGACTCTTGCGTTATTTAATCTTAAGAAATCAGATTTCTCCATATATAAAGTAGAAAGCTGTGGTGTATTTTGAGGATTTGCGCCTTCTTCATAAAATTCGGAAAGTACGTTTCTGTCTGAAGCAAGGTTATTAATATTTAGTGCCAAATTGGTATTATTCACTAAATAACCTCCTGTTTGGCCAATAAATGCCATACTTAAATCCCATCTTTTGTAGCTTAAACTGGTATTTAAACCGAAAGTAAAGTTTGGAATGGCGCCTTCAAAAATCTGACGGTCGTCACTATTAATTACTCCGTCATTATTGATATCTTCAAAAATATCATTTCCGTTTTCGTCAAAACCAAGGTGCTTCAGCATAAAGAAAGAACCTGCCTCATAACCGCTTTTGTAGATATTTGCTGCTACTCCTGTTAAACCAGGGCCGGCAACACTACCAGAATACAATTCAGAAACTGGTAAATTTTTGATTTCGTTATGTAGTGTAGCACCATTAACATCAACAGACCAGTCAAAATCTTCTGTGCTTACAATTTTAGACCCCAATGAAAATTCAAATCCTTTGTTTACAATTTCTCCTTCGATATTCTTCCAAACTGAAGTTGTTGGGCTTAAAGGTTCAGAAGGAATATTTAAAATCGCATCTTTAGTTGTTTTATTGTAATAATCTAATGAGCCATATAACTTATTATTCCATAAACTGAAATCTACACCGGCATTAAACTGTGTCACTACTTCCCACTTTAAATCGGGATTAGCGGTACGATTAACCACAACACCATTTATTAAATTGTAGTCGTTATATAAATAATACCCTCCAGCTGCCGATTGTGAATAACTTGCCTGAGTGATTTTGTTTTGAACTTCTTGGTTACCTGTTTCTCCCCAGCTGGCTCTTAGTTTCAATTGATCTATTTCATTAAAATCACTAAGGAATAATTCTTTATCGATATTCCAGCCTAATGCAAATGATGGGAAATAACCATATTTATTATTTTCCCCGAATCTAGTTGAACCATCAGCTCTTAGAGACGCCGTCACCAAATAACGATCATCATAAGTATAATTAACGCGGCCAAAGTAAGATTGTAATTCATTTTCCTGAGCATAACCACTAACTCCAGACTGCTCTCCAGAATACCCTGGATTATATTCTGGTGCTACCCCTTCACCCATAGGACTAATATTAGTGGTCGAAAAAGAAGTTCCAGAAAAATTAAATTTCTGATAAGAAAAGCCTCCCAAAACTTCAAAATTACTTTTGTTAAGATCTAAATTATAGGTTAAGTAATGTTCAACTAAAGAACTTTGGGAATCAAGATTGTTCTGAACGTAAGCTCCTAGCGGAGTTCTATCCGTAACGTTCGGATATATAGTTGAATTTCTCTCTGAAGTAGAGCGATCTATCCCTAAATTAAATTTATACTCCAATCCATCAACGATACGAAAAGTAGCTTCTATATTCCCTAAAACTCGAAGTGTTTTAGTTTTATCCTCATAGATATGAAGCAAATACATAGGATTGTAATGCGCATTCATATTGAAGTTGGTATACTCACCATCGGCATCAAAAACCGAACGTGTAGGATTTGCCATTAACGCATGTATTATTACCTGCCCATCTGAACCTGCATCAGCTCCGTTTGGAATTCCGTTTTCATCAATTTGGCTGGCAGTAAGATTCATTTTCACCTTCAATCTTTTATTATCAAAGAAAGATTCTTCCGCATTAATTCTAGCCGTAGTTCTTTTGAAATCACTGGTCTCCACAATTCCTTCCTGATCCATACGAGAAAGCGACGCATAATAATTACCACTTTTTGTTCGCTTTGCAAATGAGAAATTATGATTTTGTGTGAGAGCGGTTCTAAATAATTCGTCTTGCCAATCTGTACTGCCACCATGATCATAAGATGGATCATCGATAGCATTTCTATATTCAGCAGCCGAAAGTAAATCTACCTTATCTATTACGTTAGCTACATTTAAATAAGAATCTACCGTAATTGTAGCGTCTCCTTTTTCTCCTTGTTTTGTAGTGATAATCACAACACCATTAGAGCCTCTAGCTCCATAAATCGCAGCAGCTGATGCATCTTTAAGAACGGTAATCGATGCAATATCGCTAGTGTTTAAAAAGTTAAGCGGATTCTTTGCAGCAGTATTTCCAAGACCAAAATCCGGACCGCCAGCACTTACATTCTCATTACTTAAAGGAATTCCATCTACCACAAACAAAGGTGTACTTCCACTACGGATAGAACCAATACCGCGAATAGATACATCTACTCCTGCACCTGGTTCGCCACTAGACTGTACCACACGTACACCAGCAACTTTTCCCTGGATTAAATTATCTGGAGAAACATTTACTCCTTTTTTAAAATCTTCTGTAGAAAGTTGGCTAACAGCTCCTGTTAAATCCTTCTTTGTTTTTTTACCATAACCTACTAAGACAATTTCATCCAGATTGGCGGCATCTGCAGCGAGTGTAACTCTAATTCCATCCTTTGCTTCTACCTGAATACTTTTGAAGCCTAAATAGGAAACTTCCAAAGTAGCATTATCGGCAACTTCTATAGTAAACTGACCATCAAAATTGGTTACAACACCATTATCTGTACCGGATTCTTTAATGGTTGCACCTGGTAAAGGCATTCCTTTTTCGTCTACAACCGTACCGGTAATAGTTTGTTGATAGTTGTTAGAACTAATTTTAGTTTTTGCATTCTCAATATAAATACTGCTTTCTGCAGTAGCCATTTGAGAAGCTAGTAAAACCGATATTCCAAAAATTATTTTTTTCGGTTTTAATTGTGTAATTTTAAAATACATGTAGTTAAGTAATTGGTTGCACAATGCTTAATAAATATCCACAGTTGTTGGTAGCTACTGTGTTTTTTTACTTCTGTTTTTCGTTGCTCAGATCATCCTAAATTGTTGAATTTGATAAAAGGTTTTACTTTATTTCTAAGCCGCTAAATAATAAAATGTCAATATCTTTCACCTTTTTTTAATTTTAATAAAGCTTTAAACAATTCTATCTTCTCCCTGTTTTTTTAACCTTTTCGACTAATCAAATTATTTTTGTAGTAACATTTACCTTCGTTTTATTTACTATGTCGAAAGCAAAGCTTACATTTTCTTAACATAACTTATTCTTAAGATTACTTTCCACTCCTCCTAAAAATCTAGCTTTATCGGCTAAAATTTAAATACTGCCATGGTCAATAAGCTATATGTCATCCTATTCTCATTACTTAGTATCTACTTTTTTTCTGCTTGTTCAGATAAACCGAAAAGCAAACAAAAAATAAATCAGATTCAGGTTATTGGATCTCATAATAGCTATAAGAAAGCTATTGAAGACGCTTTATATGCGTATTTAGAAAGTCGGGATTCTACAGGAGGATTAAAAGGTTTACAATACGAGCATATTCCTATGCTGAAGCAATTAAGTATGGGGCTCAGGAATCTAGAAGTTGACGTTTATATTGATGAAAATGGAGGGAAGTTCTCGAATCCTAAAGGTTTATCTTTAGCTGAGGACCAATCGGAATATGATACTGAAAACAAATTAGCGCAACCAGGGTTTAAAATGATACATATCCCCGATATCGATTTTAGAACCCAATATTACCTTTTCGAAAATTGCCTTAAGGATTTGAAATCTTGGTCGGAAGAAAATCCAGATCATACAACGATATTTATTACGTTAGAGCCAAAAGATGGTGAAAAGAATAATTTCGGTACCTCACCAGATCCATTTACTGCGGAAGCTTACCAAGAATTAGATGATATTATTCTAAAATCCTTAGGGAAAGAGCATCTAATTACTCCAGATGATGTAAGAGCTGATTATAAAACCTTAAATAGAGCTGTAACCGCTGGAAATTGGCCAACGGTTGATGAAGGAAAAGGCAAATTTATGTTCATACTAGATACTAAGGGCGAAAAAATGGAACTCTATATTAAAGATCATCCGTCTTTAAAAGATAGAGTAATTTTCACCAATTCTAATGAGAATTCTCCAGAAGCAGCTGCTATGATCATTAATGATCCCAATGATCAACGAATATCAGATTTAGTAAAAAAAGGATATATTATTAGAACAAGAGCCGATGCCAATACCACTGAAGCCAGAAATAATGATTATTCTCGTTTTGAAACCGCTAAAAATTCGGGTGCACAAATTATAACAACAGATTACTACATTCCTAGTACGTTCTTTGATTCTGACTATCAAATTGACTTCGGAAGGAATATTTTTTATAGAAAAAATCCTATAAATAATCAATCTTAGCTTACAAATATTCAACCAATTAGAATATATTTTAGTTTAGGACGTTGCTCTTATAATAACGTTAACTTTATAGAATGTATCGGATTTTTATATGTTTTCTCTTAACAAATGGTTTCATTTTTGCTCAAGAGACAAGCCCTCAAGAGAAAATAGATTCTAATTTTAATCAATATCAATCTTCAAAATCTATTTTAGGGATTGGTGGGTATACAGATTATACTAACAAGTTTACAATTATAAAACAAAACTTTATTAAGCTTGAAGCCTATACAAGTCTAATCCAGAAATACGAATATCTCTCGGGCACAACATTTATGAAATATTCATTTGGAGGAAAAATCTCTTTTTCTATAAGTCCAAAAACCAATTTTTATATAAAAGGGCGCCATGTATCGTTGCCCTTTTATGCCAGTCAGATAGAAAGTCCCGAGCAGTTAACAGTAGATCCAATTTTCCCAAAATCAGAAATTGGATTTGGTGTTGAAACGCAAATTCAAAAAAACATTAATTTTAATATAGATTCTCAATTTGTTATTCCGGCAGGGATCTCTACTCCTAATCCTGTACTTACTCCAATGATTCAAGCTAAATTGAAAACACGATTTTAAGAAGATTAAAAAAATTGAACTTAAACATCAATATCTTTATTTCTATATCCAGAAGGATTAACACCAAACTTCTCTTTAAATATTTTAGAAAAATATTTAACACTGCTAAATCCTACACTAAAAGATGCATCTGAAACTGAGTAATCTTCATTATAAATTAAATAAGCAGCTTTTTTAAGTTTAATATCCCTTATTAATTCGTTGATATTAAGTCCTGTTAAAGCTTTGATTTTTCGATAAAGTGATGTTCTACTCATTCCTAATTCTTTTACCAGCAATGCAGTATTTAATTTTTTAAGATAATCAGGATTTAATACTATATCTTCAATCTGCTGCAAAAACTCTTTTTCTGAATTTATAAGTTTAGATTTATTTTCTTCTCCAATTCTTATATTTTCATCTTGAAATTGCAAATAATGCGAGCGCATTTTTTCTCTGTTTTCTAAAAGGCTTTGGACTTGAATTTTTAAAATTTTTGGTTTAAAAGGTTTTGTTATATATAAATCTGCACCTTTTTGATAACCAGTACTAATGCTTTCTGTATTTGTTTTAGCAGTTAGTAATATAATAGGAATATGGCTCGTTACTAAATTACATTTCAGTAAATCGCAAAGATCAATTCCATTTTTAATTGGCATCATTACATCAGATAAAATAATATCAGGAATATATTTAGTAGCTTTTTTCATTCCATCTTGACCATTCTCAGCAAATAATAAGTCGAATTTATTTTTAAATAAATTATCTAAAAAAAGTCGAATTTCGGAATTATCATCTATTATTAGCATGATATTCCTATTTGTTTCTGCACTTAAGTTTTTTTCATTATCTCTTTCTAATGTTATGGGAATTTCTTCTGTCTCAACTATTTTTTCTTGATTTAACTCTAGAGTACTTTCTTTTATAATTGAAATTTCTTTATTTAAAAGGTCTTCCGGTAAACAGAGTGTAAAACTAGTATTTTCACCACAAACGCTGGATACATTAATAGTTCCTTTATGCAGTTCAGCAAAATTTTTAGATAATGCTAATCCTATACCTGTTCCCGTTTTATTTTGATGCCCAGCCCTATAGTACCACTCAAAAATATGATCAATTTCTTTAGGACTTATTCCTTCTCCCTGATTGGTAACTTTAATCTTTAATAGATTAGATTCACAATATACTTTAAGTACTATCTCTGTATTCCTTTCTGAATATTTAATGGCATTTGATAGAATATTATTCATAATCACTGCTATTTTTTTTATATCGCAGTTTATATTTTTCTCATTAATAGTATAATCTAGTTTTAATTGAACTTTTTTATCTCTAGCAAGTGGCTGATAATTGTCCAACCAGTGTTTTAAATTTACTTTTAAATTGTACTGATTACAATTAAGCTGGCTAAGCCCCTCCTCTGATTTTCTGAATTCTAAGAGCCTATCAATAGCTTGTCTTAAATTCTTAGCATTTCGTTTTATAAATTGAAGATCTTTTCGAGAGTCTTTTTGTTTTACTTTTTCCAATAAATTTTCTATTGGTGCTAAAATTAAAGTAAGTGGTGTTTTAAGTTCATGAGAAAAACCTGTGAAAAATCGCAAACGTTCTTCGTTTAATTGACGTTCTAGTTGATAGCGTTTTTGCTCAAAAGCAATAGAATTTTGAAGTTTCACACGTTCACTATAATATTTAGATAAAATATAAATTAATAAACTAATAAAGATTACATATAAAATATAAGCCTGCCATGTATTCCAAAAAGGAGGCATAATAATAATGTCTAATTTAGTTTTAACACCTTGTTCAAATCCTGCTTTATTCTTTATAATAAGTTTATATCTACCGGGTGGAACTTTAGTGAAGTTTACCGTATTAGATCCATTAGCGGGTATCCAGATATCATTATATCCGTCCAGTTTATAGAAAAAATTAGTGTTTTTAGAAAACGGATAATTTAAGCTATTAAAATCTACAGAAAAAGAATTCTCGTTATGAGCTAATGTAATATTACTTTGGTAGTATAAGGATTTATTTAATATTGCTTGATGGTTATTTTTCTGAATAAGAACTTTTTGATTAAGTATTTTTAAATCTTCAAAATAAATAGATGCATTTACATCTTGAAGTTTAATATCACCTCCTTTAAAGAAATTCAGTCCATTATTACCTCCTACATATATTGTTCCATTAGTATCCTTCTCAATAGCACCTACATTAAACTCTCCTTGCTGAATATTATTTAGAGTTGATATATTTAATATTTCTCCAGTTATAATATCGTATCGATTAATTCCATTGAATGAACTTAACCAAACATATCGGTCATTTTCTTTTATCATTCCTACAATAGAGTTGTTACTTAGACCTTCACTTTCTGTTATTCTATTTATAATATCAGTTTTTGAATTTAAAAGAACTGTACCTCCATATCTGGTGCCAGCTAGAATTTTGTTATTTCCAATACTTAATACGCTAAAAACAATATCACTAGGGAACCCTGATTTACTATCTTTAGAGTAAGTTACTGTTTCATTTGTAGATGGATTATATTTTTTTAAACCCGATCCATACGTTGCTAACCATAAATTGCCATCATCATCTTCAGCTATATCACGGATATCAAGTTTTTCCAAAGCACTCACGTTAAAAAAACCTTCAGCTTCTTCATTGTACCAAAATAAACCCCCTCGATTTGTTCCTACCCATATTCTATGATCAGATCCTTCAAAAATAACCCTAACATCGCTACCTGTACTTGGAGATCCTTCTAAAAAATGTTTAAATTTCCCATCATTATAACAATTTATTCCTCCACGATAGGTCCCTACCCACAATCTTCCTAATGAATCCTCAAGTAAAGACAAAATATAATTACTACTAAGACCTTTATTAGTTGAATCTTTTACAAAATGTCTGAAAATCTTATTTTTAGGATTAAAATAATCTAAACCTCCTCCATCTGTTCCTATCCAAATATTACCATCTTTAGAAGATTCTAATGCACCTATTCTATTATGGCTAAGACTTTTTTGATTACCTTTTTCATGTCTTATAATCTCTACTATTTCTCCTTTTATTTTAGTGAAGTTTATTCCCGTTGGAGTTCCTATCCACATATTTTTATCTTTATCCTTAAAAAGGACTGAAATTGTACGATTATTGACGCTATTCTTACCTTCTGAAGGTAAGTACCATTCTATATCTATCTGCTTTTTTTTATCTAAGACAGTATTTATATTTAGTATATCAAGTCCGCCATTCCTAGTTCCTATCCACATATACCCCTCTCCATCTTCTTGAAAACATAATATATCATCATCACTCAAACCGGTTTGAACAGTTTCCGTTTTTTTTAGTTCAATTATTACATTATTAGCAGTTATAATAATCAGACCATTTTGAGTACCAATCCACAAATTATTATCATAATCCAAATAAAGTGCATTTATACCCCTGTTTTTAAAATAAGTCCCTACTAACTTATTTTTGTTGAAATCTATTTTGTTTAAACCACCATTATAAGTTCCTACCCATAATTCATTATTCCTTTTAATTACTGAAGAAACTTCTTTTGAGGATAAATTTTTATTTAATTTATTATAAATTTTGAATGTTCTATTAGATTTAGATAAAGACATATATTGCAATCTGCCTCTATATACTCTAATAATCATTTGATTTTTATTCGGTGTTTTGTATAACTCACTTATACTATTTCCTAATAGTTTATTTTCCTCTTCATTTAAAATTTTAAGAGATTCATCCTCATTATTATAAATTGTTAGGCCTTCATCTGTTCCTATAAATAATTTATTATTTATAGCTTGAATACATTGTACATAATTATTGGAAATATAATTTATAGGATCACCACTTTTAAAAACTTTAAATGTTGATCCATCATATCTATTTAAGCCATCACTAGTTGCCACCCATATAAAACCAAGAGAATCCTGAGTAATATCATTTATAAAATTACTAGATAATCCATTCTGTGTATTTATTGAATGGAAATATAACCGTGGTTCATTTTGTGAATAAATTTTAGCTGAATGATTCCAAAATAGAAAAAAATAGAAAAAAATAAATAACCCGTTGTAAATTCTCATTTAGGACCAAAAAAATTATTAAATGCAAAAAAATATACTTCAATATCAATAATATCGCATATTTAACCAATTATTACCCATAATTAAGTCATTTTATACCCGCTGTTTTCTTAAAAAAATTAAGAAAATTGTAAAGTCGGAAAACAACCGAAAACGTTTTCTGAAAATTTATATACAAATCTAACTTTTTATTTAACAAATTGCTAAAACCATAGTATATGTATGAAATTTTACAACAATCAAAAAAACTCAAAGTCTGCTGTTTGCTATTCTTTGTATTTTTTTCTCATTCTATTTTAGCGCAACAACGAGAAATAAGCGGTAAAGTTTTAGATAATTCAGGTTTACCTTTACCGGGAGCATCTGTGTTATTAAAGAATACTTCTAATGGAGTAGTTACTAATTTTGATGGTGAATTCGAAATTACCATTCAAGAGGGAAAAGATCAGATCCTTTTAGTTTCCTATATAGGATTTTTGGAAAAAGAGGTTGCTTTAACGACCGAAACTTATTATGAAATTACGCTCCAACCTAATGAAGAGGCATTAGATGAAGTTGTAGTAGTTGGTTATGGGACTAAAAGGGAAAAGGATGTAACAGGATCTATTAGTACCATTAAATCCGAGAATATTTCTCGTACAACTTCAACAACCACAGCAGGTGCTTTGGCCGGTAAAATTCAGGGGGTCTCTGTTCGAGCTCAGGATGCAAGACCGGGCCGTGGTGCTGCATTAGAAATTCGAAATATGGGAAATCCTCTTTATGTAATCGATGGTGTTCCCTATGGCGGAGATAATGGTCGTGACTGGTTGCAGTCAACAGGAAATTCAGGTAACGACATGTTCAATTCATTAAATCCAGAGGATATAGAAAGTATTACTATTCTTAAGGATGCTTCTGCTGCTGTTTATGGGATGCGAGCTGCAAATGGAGTTGTACTGGTAACCACTAAAAAAGGAAGAAAGACAGATCAGCCAAAGATCAATGTTAATGGTTATACAGGTTGGCAAAATCTTACCAGATTTCCGGATCTTGCTAATGCAGCACAATATACCAGAGGTCTTGTAGAAGCAGCCCAAAACGAAGGTCGTGACCCAAATACCGTTTTTACTCCAGAGGAATTACAAAAATGGCAGGAGGGAACCTTACCTGGTTATCAAAGTTACGATTATTATGATTTTGTTATGAGAGATAATGTTCCACAGTATCATGTAAATGCAAGTGTATCAGGTGGAACAGATAAAACTAATTATTATCTATCATTGGCCAATACAAATCAGGAAGCTTTATTGGACGATTTCGCGTATGAACGAACAAATTTACAGGCTAATATCGAATCGCAGATAGCAGATAGATTAAAAGTAGGTACACAAATAAGTGGTAGAATAGAGGAAACTAATGATGTTGGTTTGCCGGGAGGTGATGGCTATTTTTCTGCAATATTAGGCTTGTTTAGTAATCTACCAACTACCCCTCCGTATGCTAATAATAATCCGGAATATCCTAATCATACTAGAGACTTTTCAAGAAATCCAGCATTATTTAAAAGGGATATTGTAGGATATAAGGATAATTTTGCCAGAAACCTGAATGTAAACTTATATGCTGAATATGAATTTTCTTTCGGCTTAAAAGCAAGAGGAACCTATTCTTACAACTTCAGTAATAATAAATTTGATGGCTTCCAATACAGATATGATGTATTTACTTACGACGAAGCCAACGATACTTATAATGCTACAGGAGGATCTGACGCTGGTTGGAGATATCAGGCAGAGCGGGAAGATATTAGTACATTCTCTCAAATAAAATTAGATTATACCAAGAAGATCGATAAACATTCATTTTCTGCGATGGCTGCTTACGAACGCTCTGATTTTGAACAGGATTATCAACAAATGGGAACTAACCCATCTAATGATTATTTACCGCTATTAGAATTTAATCAATTAAACTCCTTCGCAGATGGTTGGAACTATCAGGCACGAGTAGGCTATATTGGTAAATTTAATTATAGCTACGATGATAAATACATTGTCGAATTATTAGGAAGATACGATGCATCCTATTTATACCCCAAAGGAGACCGTTGGGGATTCTTTCCAGGTATTTCTTTAGGTTGGAGAATTTCAGATGAAAAGTTTTTTGAACCGCTTACTGGTGTAATCGACGATCTTAAAATTAGAGCTTCTACCGGGGAAACTGGCCAAGAACAAGGAGTGGGAATGTTTGATTATTTAGGCGGCTATACTTGGGATAATGGAAGTGCAGTATTAGATGGAACTTATACTACTGGACTGAGGCCAAGAGACTTACCGATTACAAACTTATCATGGGTAACTAATACCAATTCTAATATAGGTATTGATCTAACAATGCTTGATAATAAACTTAGTGTTACGGCAGATGTTTTTAAAATAAGGAGAACCGGTGTTCCTGCACCAAAGTATGATGTTTTACTTCCAAGTGAAGTAGGATATACTTTACCAGAGGAAAATCTTAATGAAAATGGTTATAATGGAGCTGAAGGAATAATTACGTACAAAAGTTCTATAAATGACTTTAATTATTCTGTTAGTGGAAACTTCACTTATTCAAGATACAAAAGTATTTCAACCTATAAACCACGTTTTGGAAACTCCTGGGCAGAATATAGAAACTCTGCAGAAGACCGTTGGGGAGGTATCTGGTGGGGATATCAGGTTGTGGGAAGGTTCCAAAATGAAGAAGAAATTAGAAACTACCCTATAAATATTGATGGTCAAAATAACCGGACGTTATTACCTGGAGACTTTATTTACAAAGATGTAAACGAAGACGGTGTGATTAATGGGATGGACGAGCGTCCTATTGGCTACCCAGATAGCTGGTCTCCAATGATATCTTATGGAGGTACGATCGCAATGAATTGGAAGAATATCGACCTTACTATAGATCTAGCAGGAGCTACCATGCAATCCTGGTATCAGAACTATGAGCTAAGAAATCCATTTCACGCAGGAGGAAACTCTCCAGCTTATTTATTGGAAGATCGTTGGCATAGAGCAGATCCTTACGATCCTGAAAGTGAATGGATTCCAGGACGTTATCCTGCTATACGTAACGGAAACGTTGGGCCAAACCACCGTAATAGTGATTTCTGGTTAACTAATGTATGGTTTTTGAGACTTAGAAATATTGAACTGGGCTATACTTTACCTAAAGAATGGGTTTCAAAAGTAAATGTAGACAGACTACGTTTTTACGCAACCGCTTCTAACCTGGTTTCATTTGATAATGTAAACGGTTTCGAGATCGATCCAGAAATATCAGCAAATGCTTCAGTAGTTTATCCACAACAAAGAACAATTGTGGTAGGTTTAAACCTTTCACTTTAATAGAAGTTATTAAAATATTATTATGAAACATACAATTTTACGCATCATAATGGTTGCATGCTTTATAGGCGTTATAGGCTGTGATAACGATGCATACCTAGAACGTCAACCCAAAGATATTATTGGGGATGAACAATTATGGAATGATCCTGCTTTGATTAAATCACTTCTTGCTAACTATTATGATAGATTACCAAGTTTACATGGTGTATTTAATGTAGGCGGAATGACAGAAATAGACGATGCCATGTGGTCTGGTCATAACGATCAAAACTGGAGAAATGATTTTCAGTATGGTTATGATTACGGTCGTTATTGGGATTATGGTTTTGTAAGAGATATTAATTTAGCTCTTGATAATCTGGAGGAGTTTAGTACTGAAATTGATGTAGACCAGAAAAAACTTTTTGGAGCAGAACTTAGATTCATCAGAACTTTTGTTTATTTCGAAATGGTAAAAAGAATGGGCGGAGTACCATTGGTAACTGAACAACTTATTTATGATTATAGTGGTGATCCTGAATACTTGCAAATACCAAGATCTACTGAAGCTGAAGTTTATGATTTTATTTATGCGGAATTAGAGGATATTAAAGATGATCTAAAAGATAATAATGATAGTAAGACACGAGCTAATTATTATACGGTTTTAGCTTTAGAAAGTAGGGCCATGTTATATGCCGGCTCTTTAGCTAAATATAATAACTTGATGGATAACCCAATTACTTTGCCAGGTGGAGAAGTAGGTATTCCCGCAGGTAGGGCTAATGAATTCTATACAAGGTCCCTAAAGGCCTCACAGGAAATTTTACAAAACGGAAATTACGCTTTATATGATAAAAATCCAGATAGAGGAATGAACTTCTACGAAATGCTAATGGATAAGAACAGTAACGAGGTAATTTTTGCAAAGGATTTTCAGAATAGCCTAAAAACTCACGGCTTTACTTTCGAAAATATCCCAAGAAGCTTGACAGAGGATAATGAATACCCATCAAATCTAACTCCATCTTTGAACTTAGTGGAAAGTTTTGAATATTTGGATGGTAGCGATGGTGAATTGCGAATCACAGATGCCAGTGGTAGCCCTGTAGTTTATGATGAGCTTACCGATATTTTTGATAATAAAGATGCTCGTTTATATGGGACTGTTATTTACCCAGGAACTTCTTTTAGAGGACTACAGGTTAGTTTGCAGGCCGGAGTAGCCGTGTGGAATGGCTCTGAATATTCTTATGAAACTTCTCAAAAATTAGGAAGTGTTTATAGCTTTCCTGACGGAAGCGGTGATGGAGGACTATGGACAGGTGCCGATGGACCGCAGGATAATGCACAGTTTGTAAGTAATACAGGGTTCTATATTCGCAAATTTTTGAGTGATGCTTCAGGAGCGAGCACTAGAGGAGTTGCTTCAGAAAATTGGTGGCCTTGGTTCCGTTTAGGAGAAATCTATTTAAATGGAGCAGAAGCTGCATACGAATTAGGGCAAGCTGAAACAGCTACAACCTACATCAATACTTTGAGAGAACGCGCAGGTTTCCCTGCAAATAGTATTACTAACCTTACTATGGAAGATATACGTAACGAGCGCCGTGTAGAACTGGCTTTCGAAGATCATCGTTTCTTCGACTTAAAACGCTGGAGAATAGCACACGAAATCTGGGATGGAGATGAGAGTAGTGAAAAGGCTGTTGTTTATGGCTTATATCCATATAGAATTTTTCGTCCCGGGCATCCAGATAATAATCATTATATCTATAACAGGATGAGACCTACCAGATTTAGAAGAGCTCGCCTTTTTAGATTAGGTAATTATTACGCTTCGATAGATCAGGGAGTTCTTAATAATAATCCAAAGCTGGTTAGAAATCCTTTCCACTAGAATTTTAACCCTTAATGAAAATTTATTTGTAATGAAAAAATATATAAAATATAGCCTTGTAGCGATAAGCTTGATGCTGATAGGTTGTGAATTAGATAATTTTGATGCACCTAACGCGATGTTGGAAGGACAGGTGACCTATCAGGGAGAACCTATATCTGTAAGATCTAATAGTGCTGAATTTCAAATATGGCAGGATGGTTACGCTTTAAATGAATTAATCCCTGTTTATATTGCACAGGATGGTTCGTATTCGGTTTCTCTCTTTGAAGGAGAATATAAACTGGTTCGCCGTGGAGGCGATCCTTGGTTGCCACAACCAAGCGATACTATTGTGGTTCAGGTAAGTGGAAATACTCAGGTAGATGTACCAGTAACACCATATATCAATATCTCTAACGAAAGTTTTCAGGTAAATGGATCAACTTTAAATGCTAAATTTCAAATTGATCAGATCGTAGAGGATACTAATGTTCAGGAAATAAACATTCTGCTTAGTAAAAATGTTCTTTTAGATGCAAAAATAAACAACGCTAAAGAGATAATAGAAATTGAAAATTTGGAATTTGGGAAAAGTAATTCAGTAGATGTAGAAATACCAGAATCTTTAAGAGCTGAAGGCTATCTATTTGTTCGGATTGCGGCTAAATCTTCGATGGCTAACGAGTTAATTTATACCCATGCACAAAAGATCGATCTATAGGATTTTTATAATCCTATTACTGGTCAGATTTTCCTGTTTAGGGCAATCTAGCGTAGAAAACGCTACAAGTATTGTCTGTCAAATTAAAATAGATACCTCTGTTGTTTACCAAAACATAGACAATTTTGGAGCCTCAGATGCATGGTCCTGCCAGTTTGTAGGATTGTGGCCAAAAAGTAAAAAAGAAAAAATTGCCTCCTTACTTTTTAGTAAGGAGGTAGATTTAGACGGTAACCCTAAAGGAATTGGTTTATCACTTTGGCGATTTAATTTAGGAGCAGGTAGTAGTGAGCAGGCAGAGAAAAGTGATATTAAAGACGAATGGCGTAGAGCGGAATCCTTTCTTAATAAGGATGGTTCTTATAACTTTCAAAAACAAAAAGGCCAGGTTTGGTTTGCACAAAAAGCTAAAGATTATGGGGTAGATCAACTGCTGTTATTTTCCAATAGCCCACCGGTAGAGTTTACCAAAAACAACAAAGCCTATAGTGTTTCTGGTCAGATTTCTAATTTGCATAAAAGTGAGTTTCAAAATTTTGCTACTTATTTAACCAATTCGGCTATTGGTTTAGAAAAAATGGGATTAAAGGTAGATTATATTAGTCCTTTAAATGAGCCACAATGGGATTGGGCTGATGCCGGGCAGGAGGGAACTCCTTTTTGGAATCATGAAATTGCAGATTTTGTAAAAGTTCTGGATTCAGAAATAACAAAAAAAGGTATAAAAGCCAAAATAGATATTACTGAAGCGGGACAAATAAATTACCTCAGCAGAGAAGATAATCGGCCAGGAAGAGGAAATCAGATCACAGAATTTTTTAATTCTGAATCTAAAAATTTCATAGGTAATTTACCTAATCTTAGCCATACCATTTCTGGACATAGTTATTTTACAACATCACCAAATCAAAAATTGATAAAAGAAAGAGAGACTCTTTTTGAATCTTTAAAAGCAGTAGAAGGACTTAAATTCTGGATGTCTGAATATTGTATTCTGGGTGATAATAATGGCGAAATTGAAGGAAATGGAAGGGATCTTGGTATAGATCCGGCTTTGTATATGGCTAAAGTAATTCATAGCGATTTGGCAATTGCTAATGCATCGGCATGGCATTGGTGGATGGCAATTTCCCCCTATGATTATAAAGATGGATTAATTTATATTGATAAAAATAAAGAAGACGGTAATTTCTATGAGAGTAAAATGCTTTGGGTTTTAGGAAATTATAGTAGATTTATTAAGCCCGGTAGCAAAAGAGTCAAAGTTTCTTCTTCTAATAAGAATAGCTCTCTTTTATACTCTGCATATCACAGCAAAAGCACAAATGAAATTATTACTGTGGTTATTAATAATGGAGAAGACAGTCAATTAATAGATCTGAGAAATCATTCTGGAAAAAGCCTTAGAACGTATACAACATCTTCAACTAGTAACCTAGCTTTTGAAAAAGTTTCAAACTCCACAATAAAAATTCCAAAGAAATCTATAGTTACCATTATTAAAAATTCTAAAGGCTAGTCAGTAAAATTAAACCTATGAAAAAGACCTTTTTAAGCCTACTTGGATTGTTGTTCTTTACCGCAACGTATGCACAGCAAAACGAGTGGGAAGATCCAACTAAAGTAGACCGGCATAAGCTTGATGGCCGTAGCGACTTTGTATTATACAGTTC